>CABSYW010000009.1 GCA_902482035.1 uncultured Collinsella sp.
CAGGCCCCGCCGACCGATTGCAAGCGGTCGGCGGGGCCATTGTGGCTCTTGACAGCGGATTGGGTCATATGAGCGAAAGCCCCAGCTGAACGCACGAGCCGATAATGGCCGTGTGCACTACGGGATGATGTCCGTTGAGCAACACATTGGGATTGAGCAGACGCAGATAGTCGCTCGTGCCGTTAGGATAGTTGAACCACTGGCGAATCTGCGCGCCCGTATCTCCCATAAAAAGGCCAGGCAGCGAAGCGACGAGCGTGGGCGCCCAGGCGATCATAAGCACCAGGAAGGGCCCGGCAAAGGGATGGACCGAGAGCACGGCGTGAGTCACACGCCATACGCGGCCAAAGTGCGCTTCGGAAAACGGAATACGTCGGGAGCTCAGCCAATCTAGACACTCAAAGGCAAGGTAGAAGGCAACGACCGCCAAGAGCATCCAGCCCGCGCCGCCAATCCAGGCGCAGATGATGCGGGCTTTGTCGCCAAGGACAATCTCGGCCGAGTCGGTGAGATCGTAGCTGCGGCCGAACACCATGCAGATGGCGAAGAACAGCGACGGCAGAATGATCGATGGACGCCAGGTGTCGCCACGGCCAAAGAACACGTAGCGAAACGGCAAGGTGAGCAGACAGGCAAGCGCAAGCAGCATGACCGCGTCGGTATGGCCGGCAAACGAGAGGAGCACCTCGTAGCACACGTACAGCATGCCCGAGGCTTTGGGGTCAATCGCCAAGACTGCGTTGCTCGACACCGGGGCGGGATCGATGGAAAACGCCGTGGTCGCCAACAGCGCGAGCAAAAATGCGATGAGCGTCTGCTTGGCGGGGTAGCGCTTAAACCAGACAATGCGGGCAGCGTCGCGCGCAGCCGTTGTGGAGAGGTCGGAATCCTTCACAGTCCGAAAGCCTTTCTAGAAACCTGCCAAAAAGGGACAGGTTTATTTTGGCAGGTTTTATCTGGGGAAACGTTACGGTTCTGTCATCGTTGCCCAGCGAACCACCACAAAGGTGCCTGTTCACTTTTTGGTGGTTAAGCGTCGAGGTAGACGCGCTGGGGCTGGTTGCGGCGACGAGCAAAGATGATGAGCGCCAGGCCCGCGATTACGAGCGGCAGGCTCAGCAGCTGACCCATGGTGATAACGCCACCCAGCAGATAGCCCAGCTGCGCATCGGGCACGCGCACAAACTCAATGAGGAAGCGGACGATGCCGTAACCCATCACAAACACGCCCATAAACGTGCCTTGGGGCAGTAGCGGCTTTTTGCGGCTGAGCACCTGCAGAATGCAAAAGAGCACGATGCCCTCAAGAAATGCCTCGTAGAGCTGGGAGGGGTGACGCGGCATATCGCCCGCAGTCCCGCCAAAGACCACGCCCCATGGCAGATCGGTCGGCTTGCCCCACAGCTCTCCGTTGACAAAGTTGGCGCAGCGTCCCAGGCACAAGGCCAGCGGCGCGCCTATGACGGCAAGGTCTGCCAAAGTCCATGCGTCGAGCTTATACATGCGGCATACGATGATGCCGCCGATAATGCCGCCCACCAAACCGCCGTGGAAGCTCATGCCGCCCTCGTTGGTGGCAAAGATCTCGAGCGGGTGCGCCCAGTAGTAGCCATCACCGTAAAAGACGACGTAGAACAGGCGCGCACCGATAATGAGGCCAAAGACCACGCCGACCACGACACTCGTCAGGTCATCAATCGTGATGTTAAAACCCCAGCGACGCTGCGTGCGGTACATGACAACCGCCGTGAGCAGGGCGCCGACCACATAGGCCAGACCATACCAGTAAATCGTGATAGGCCCCGCCGAAATCGCGACGGGATCAAGCATATGGTAGAAGTCGTTGAGCATGTCGACCCTCCTACTCCCTACATACAAATGCGGCCGCGGGCCTTGCGCTCGCAGCCGCATATTTGGGCGTAACGTCTATGCGGAGTATGCCGTCCGCAGCTTTCGCAGCTTAGAACGGCGCGTACTCGTCGTACAGGTCCTCGGCCTCGCCGGAGGCATTGACCTGCTCAACTCGGGTAACGCCGGGCACATGCTCCTTCAGGATGCGCTCAATACCCATGGACAGGGTCAGCGAGCTCATGGGGCAGCCGGCGCAAGCGCCCTGCAGCTCCAGTTTGACGACGCCCTCGTCGTCAACGCCCACATACTCCATATCGCCGCCATCGGCCTGCAGGTTGGGGCGAATCTCTTCAAGAACCTTCTTAAGCAGCTCTTCGTTAACAGCCACAGGGGCTCCTTTCTCACAATTACGCGGGCGCGCCCGCGGACAGAAGCTATGTTACTACAGCCGTGTACCCGCTCACGAGCCGTCCATGCGCGCAGACGCGACTTTCACGAGTAGTCAATTTGGGACGGGGCTCTTTTGGCTGCCTTTTGTTGCCAGCTGGCGTTGCCACGCGCTACTGCTGAGCCCGCCCCTCGGTGCCGATGTGAACATCGACGATAACCTGGCGGTAGCTGATGCCACAGGAGTCGAGGATGCGGCGGCTGATGCGTCCATCATCGGTGTCGGCGTACTTGTTGTCCAGGTAGACAACCTCGCCCACGCCCACCTGAGCCAAAATCTTGGCGCAGTCATGGCACGGGAACAGCGTGACGTAGACCGTGGAACCCTCGAGGTCCTTGAGCGAGCCGCGATAGTTGAGCACGGCGTTGGCCTCGGCATGGACTACGTAGTTATGCTTGTCCTGCAGCGGGTCATCGCTCGTGCCCCACGGGAAAAAGTCGTCGTTGAGCGCCGAGGGTGTACCGTTGTAGCCCACCGAAAGGATGCGGTGGTTGGTGTTGGCGATGCACGCACCCACCTGCGTGTTGGGGTCCTTGCTGCGGCGCTGCGCGGCGATGGCCACGCTCATAAAGAACTCGTCCCAGCTAATGACGTCCAGGCGCTTGCCTGACGAAGTTTGATGAAGATCGTCCGACATGGCAGACACCTCCGTAATCGCAATAGTTTGACCCATTGTAGCAGGTGGAAGGTGGAGACGTTTTTGTCCCATCGCCCCCATCGCTACGCGCGGCGGGGCTTTTGGTTGATGTGGTAGAGCTCGGCGAGTCCTCGCAACGTCAGTGCGTCATCTACCGTCAGGCTGTGGCCAACCAACGCCGCGAGCGCCTCGGCATCGTCGCCGGTAATGACGATGGGCACGCTGTCCTCCCCCGCGGCCTTGGTCGCGCGCATCTCGGCAAGCACCATGTCGAGCATGCCGTCGATGCGGGCAACCTCGCCCAAGACCACGCCCGAGCGCATGGCCTCGCGCGTGTTGCGACCGATCACATGCGTGGGCGCCGAAGGCTCGACCTGCGGCAGACGCGCCGCAGCGGCCGAGAGCGAGCGGGCGCCGAGCGCCAGACCCGGCGCGATGACGCCGCCCACAAAGGTACCGCACGCGTCGATGACCTCGATATTGGTCGTAGTGCCCAGGTCAATCACGATGCACGGAGAGCCGTAGACGGCACGAGCCGCCACGGCATCGGCGATGCGGTCGGGGCCGATCTCGGCCGGGTCGTCGTAGTGGACGGGCATGCCGGTCTTGAGGCCCGGCCCCACGGTGAGCACGCGCCCCGTGCAGGTGCGGGAAAGCGCCGCCTTCCATGGGCGCTCGAGCGCCGGCACCACGCAGCTCAGCACTGCGGCCGCGGGAACGAGTGCACCCGGCATGCCCGCATCGGCTGCCAGTGCGCCCATGACCTGCGCGAGCCTCATGCGCGCTTCGTCGGCCGTAATGCTCGACGGCGTCGTGACCTCGCACGTCGCAAGCGGGCATTCCTGCGCCGCGGCCGAATCCTCGGCAAACAGGCCAAAGCGAATGAACGTGTTGCCCACGTCGACCGTCAATATATATGCGCACCCATTAAGCATCGTCGGCGCTCCTTTCGTCTGCCCAGCAGTATATCGCCTACCTAAACCAGTCATCCCAAAATGACTAGCTTGCGGCTATACTGGTGCGCGGTCGCGCGCGAGCTCACGCGGCGGCCCTTGGTAACCCGACTTCCCGCGCCGTATCCGTAGCGGCGCTCCCGGGGGAAGCGGATATACGCAAAGGAGTTCTATATGAGCAATCCCTCGAACCGCGCCTCGATGCGCGGGCAACTCACGCTGCGCGGCGTCGTCATCGGCGTCCTTGGCTGCGTGATTATCACGGCAAGCTCGGCCTACACCGCCCTCAAGATGGGCGCACTCCCCTGGCCGATCGTCTTCGCTGCCGTCATCTCGCTGTTCTTCCTTAAGCTCATGGGCAACGCCAGCCTCAACGAGGCCAACGTCACCCACACCATCATGTCCGCAGGCGCCATGGTCGCCGGCGGTCTGGCGTTTACCATCCCGGGTGCCTGGATGCTGGGCTATGCCGACCAGATCAGCTGGCTCGACATGTTTATCGTGGCACTCGCCGGCACCATCCTGGGCCTGCTGGCCACCGCGCTCATCCACCGTCACTTTATCGTGGACGCCGCGCTTGAGTTCCCCACCGGCAACGCCGCAGCTCAGACCTTGCGCGCGACCGAGGCTGGCGGCAAGACCGGCAAGCAGCTCTTTGGCTCTATGGCCATCGCAGGCATCTACAGCGTGCTGCGCGACGCCCTGGGCGTGGTGCCCAGCATGCTGTGCACGCTCAACATCCCTGGCGTGACCTTTGCCATCTACAACTCGCCCATGCTGCTCTCCGTCGGCTTCCTCGTGGGCTTCGCCCCCGTCACCTTCTGGTTTGCCGGCGCGCTGCTGGGCAACTTTGGCATCATCGTGGGTGGCACCGCTGCCGGTCTGTTCGACGTTGTGACTGCGCAGGGCATCGTCAAGTCCCTGGGCATGGGCCTCATGATGGGCTTTGGCGTCGCCGTCGTCCTCAAGGACATCCTGCCGCAGGTCGCCGGTATCGTCCGCGGTCTTGCCGCCGACAGCTCCACCGACACCGACGAGCAGTCGCTCATCTCGGGCTCCCTTAAGCTCGACGCCGGCATCATCGGCCTGGGCGCTGCCGCCATCGCTGTGATCGTCGCCATCGCGCTCGACCTTGGTCCCGTCCCGGCCGTCATCGTGACGCTGTTCACCTTTGTCACCACCATCATGAGCGCACAGAGCTGCGGCCAGACGGGCATCGACCCCATGGAGATCTTTGGCCTCATCGTTATGCTCATCGTGGCTGCCTTTGCACAGATCGCTCAGGTCAAGCTGTTCTTTATCGCCGGCATCGTAGCCGTGGCGTGCGGCCTTGCGGGCGACGTCATGAACGACTTTAAGGCCGGCGCCGTGCTGGGCACCAACCCGCGTGCGCAGTGGATCGGCCAAGCCATCGGCGGCATCGTGGGCGCCCTGGTCGCCGCAGCCGTCATGGTCGCGCTCGTCACCGCCTATGGCCCGGACGCCTTTGGTCCCGACAAGAGCTTTGTTGCCGCGCAGGCAAGCGTCGTCGCCACCATGGTCTCGGGCATCCCGAGCGTGCCGTGGTTCGTTGGCGGCTTTATCGCCGGTATCGTCATGTACTGGCTCGGCATTCCGGCCATGATGATCGGCCTGGGCGTGTACCTGCCGTTCTACATGTCGCTCACGGCATTCCTGGGCTCCTGCGTCAAACTCGCCTACGACAAGTGGTCCGCCCACCGCGACGCCACCGCTGGTCTTTCTGACGAGGAGAGGGCTGCCAAGGACGCCGCCTTCCAGGAACAGGGCCTAGTTGTCGCCAGCGGCCTGCTCGGCGGCGAGTCCATCGTCGGCGTTATCCTGGCGTTTGTCTCCGTGGGCTTAAGCCTGCTGGGCTAAGCTGAGCAGCTGCTCGACAGCAACCTTATTGCCTACGATTTGCCCGGTCGGTAGCTTTCGCGGTTACCGGCCGGGCTTTTTGAGACCAACGCAAAGAAAGGCCGACGCGCTGCGTTTAACAGCGCGCCGGCCTTATCGGTTAAGCTATCGAAGCGTTCCTGCTATGAACCGAAGTTCGTTGCAGAAACTACGCTCGAAACGCTACATCTGCTTGCGACGACGATCGCTCAGCGTCACACCAGCGGCCACGAGGGTGATACCGCCAATGACGAACACCTCGCCCGCAAGAGCGGAATTGTCGCCAGTCTGGGCGAGCGCGGCAGGCGCAGCCTGTTTCTTGGCAACGGGGGCCTTTGCAGCAGCCTGCGCAACCTGAGGCTTGGCCTGCGGCTCAGCCTTGGGATGATACTTGTCGTACTCGGCCTGCGCGGCAGCCAGGGCATCCTTGGCATCGCCAAGCTCGGCAAGCGCGGCGGCATAGGCGTCGTTGGCATCGGACAACTTGGCATCGGCATCGCTCAGAGCAGCCTTGAGGCCAGCGGCGGCATCGACGGCGGCCTTATAGCGAGCGTAGGCAGCGTTAAGCTTGACCAGCTTCTCGTTGCCCGTCGTGCCCGCGGCAAGGGATGCCTTGTGGTCGACAGCCTCAAGATCGGCCTTGAGTGCCTCATCGTTGGCAAGCTCGGCCTTGGCCTTGACAATATCGAGGTTCGCATCGACGACGGCTTCGTTGGCGGCCTCGAGCTGCTTCTGGGCATCGGCGACACCGGCGACGGCAGCGTCATAGGCGGTCTTGGCGTCATCGACCGCCTTCTGGGCGCCGGCGAAGCGCTTGAAGGCCTTGTTTGCGCCGGCCAGCTCACCCTCGGCGGCCTTGGCCTTCGCCTGCGCGTCGGACAGGGCCTGCTTCTTGGCGTCAACTGCCTGCTTGGCGTCCGAAAGAGCAGTCGCGGCCTGGACATCTGCGGCCTGGGCCTTGTCTACACCAGCCTGGGCGGCATCGTCGGCCTTCTTGGCCTCGTCAAGCGAGACCTGCTTATTCGCAAGGTCCGCCTGGGCGGCATCGCGCTTGGCGGTAAGGTCCTTGACCGAAGCGGTAGCATTGTCATACGCCTCGCTGGCCTGGTCGGACTTTACCTTGGCAGCATCGCGGGCGCTGCGAGCCTTCGCCTTGCGAGCAGCGGCCTCGTCAGCCTTCGTCTTGCTGTCAGCAAGCGTGGCGTTTGCCTTATCGAGAGCCGCCTGGGCAGTAGCGGCCTCGGCCTTGGCGGCATCGAGGTTCTGCTTGAGGGACTCGATGTCGATTCCGCCGAGTGCGTCCTTCGCGGCGTCGTATGCCGTCTTCGCGGCGGCGGTACCGGACTTAGCCTTCTCGTACTCACCCTTGGCGGTGTTCATGTTCACATCTGCTGCGGTGAAAGCGTCCTGGGCGGCATCCTGCCCGTTTACAGCTGCGAAGTAAGCTTCCCTAGTAGTTCCAAAGTTCTTCTGCACCTCGGCGAGCTTGCCCTGAAGCTCCTTGAGCTGCGCCTTCTGCGCCTGCGTGCCGCCAGCGTTATAGGCAGAGTCGATGTAGTCGTTCACGAGCTTCTTGAACTCGGAGACAGTGAAATCCTTCTGCCCCGTGCTCCCGCTATAGTCGAAAACGGTTACCTCGGAATCGGTATTCTTACCGCTACCGGTCGCGATGCCGATAGCCTTCGCGCCGGCATCGATGATGTTTAGATAGTGCCCGCACTCATGGTAGATGCTGTTGTAGTGCTGGTAGATATAGTAGGAATCATATCGATGGCTTCCAAGTGCGTCACCATACTGCTCGACGTACTTATCGAACGCCTTTTTCTCCTGGGTGTAGAGACCGGTATATGGCCAGCCAAGCGTATCCTCGGTCTCGCCTCCGGTGTATGCCCCGCCGCCGCCTGCAAGATTCTCATCTTGATCGAAATAGCAGTTCGAGTGTCCCCAGATGTTCGATGAATATGATGTATTGAGGGCGGCTGCCGCAGTCATGCGGAGGCTGACGCTAAGCTCAGACTGGCCGTTCGCCTTGCGGAGGTTGTTCTGGGTATCGAGGTAGGTCAGGGCGTTACGCATCTGCTCCAAGGAGAGCGGATTGGTGTCGCGAGACATGTCCTGATCGACGTACTTGTCATACCAGTCCTGTTTCTCTGTCGTCCCCATGAGCATCGACGCGGCAGTGCTTGCGTTCTTTTTCTGCGTGGCTGTGAACTGGCTGCCGCCGATGATGTAGTTCATGAAGCCGAACATACCCTGACTGATGACTTCCTGGTCAACGGTCATGTTGGACTTTAGGTCTGCAATCTGCTGCTCAAGAGCCTCAACCTGGGCATTAGCAGCGTCATAAGCCTTTTCCGCGGCGTTCGAAGCGGCGCAGGCTGCCTCCCACTCGCTGCGCTTCTGCTTGCGAACTTCGACAAGCTTATCGTACTCAGCCTTCTTGTCGGCCTCGGTCTGCTGGGCCTGCTCGTATGCCGTCTTCGCGGCGTCACGCTTACTGGCCGCGTCCTTGTACTCCTTGTTTGCCGCATCGTATGCAGACTGGGCAGATGCCACAGCAGCGTTGGCGGCGTTGGCCTTCTCCTGCGCGGCAGCGACGGCAGCCTGGGCGGCCTGCAGATTTGTCTGTGCGGTGGCGTCGGCATCCGTCGCGGCATTGAGCTCCGCCTGCGCGGTCTTGAGCTCACCAGCAGCAGCGATCTTGGCGGCCTCAAGCGCACTCAGGTCGACACCCGTACCCGAGACGGCAGCATCGAGCGCGGCCTGCGCCTGGTTGAACTTCTGCTGGGCGTTATCGCGCGCGGTGGTTGCGGCTGCGAGCGCAGCGGCAGTCTCCTGCTTCTTGGCCTGGGCAGTCGTCAGAGCGGTCTCAGTGTCCTTCTTTTCCTGCTGGGCGCTAGCCTCGGCAGCCTTGGCCTGGTCCAGATTGGCCTGTGCAGTAGCAACGGCCTTATTGGCGTCATCGAGCTTTGCCTGCGCGTCCTCGACGGCCTTCTTGGCGGCCTCGTACTCGTCCATACCCATGGCCTCGAGCTTGGCCTGGGCATCATCGAGGGCCTTCTTGGCCTCATCCTGCTTTGCCTTGGCGTCCTTGAGCGCCTGGGTCCTATCCTCGACACTCTTGTTGACCTGATCGAGCTGCTCGTTCAGGTCGCCCAGCTTCTTCTGCTGCTGCTCGGTCTTTTCGACGGCGGCTTTGAGCTCGTCAATCTTCTCCTGGAGCGCGGCGACTTCTGCTGCGTTCTGCTCGATTTCGTTGTCGCTCACAGCCTGCGAGGCCTGATTCTTTTGCTGCTGCGCCTGCTTTTGAGACTGGCCCGCCGCGTCGGCCTTCTTCTGGGCGGCATCGTAGGCGGCCTGAGCGTCCTTGAGCTGCTTTGCCGACTCCTCGGCCAGCTGGGCAGCCGTCTTTACGACCGCTTGGTTACCGGCGGCAACGGTGTTCTCTACAGAACTACCCCCCCCCTGAACAGAATCGCCGTTATCGGTTGACGGTGCGGCGATTGCCGCCAGCGGCGACATGAGCGGCTGAGCGATGAGGCCCGCCGTCAAAACGGTTGCGACGGCGCGGTTAGCAACGCCCTTGACGTTGACAGTCTTGGCCCGAGGCTCAAAGTGTTGTGGACTGTAGTTTGCCATGGCTTTCTCCCTTTGACACGGATGTATCCATACGCTTCAAAATATAGGAGCTGATTTTTGAATTCTGTTGCGCAACATTGGTCACCAGCGAATTTTTTGAAATTCGCGCTCTCGTGCTTCACAGTTTCGTCACATTTGAAGGAGCTGGTGCATCATATTCTCGCGGGATGGAATTGAGCCTGTGATTTGCATTTGCTCCCGCGTCATCCGCCCTATCGGATTCCGCATCCAACAGACACCCCGCCCGCCACGGTGTAGAGTTAGGACAACGGGCGCGTTGCGCGAACCGCGCTGGAACGAGGTGGACATGGAACTCGATAAGCAACAGATCGAACGACTGCGCGAGCGTCATCATCGGCGTCACGGCATCCGCCCTGCTCATAGCGAAGCCATAGAAAACGTCACCCGCTTCCTCAAGCGCGCGTTCAACATTCGCGAGGGACGCGCGCCCTATCACGTGATCCGCAAGCGTTTTGTAAACGGAGCGCGTCTGACTGGCTCTCACCTGTGTATCCTCATCATCGCCATGCTCATCGCAAGCATCGGCCTCGATATCGACTCGGACATCGCCATCGTGGGCGCCATGCTCATCTGCCCGCTCATGGGCTCGGTTCTTGCCATGGCATACGGCATTGCCACGCTCGACCGTGAGATCACCGTCGAGGCCATTGCCAGCCTCGCACTGCAGATGGTCTTTTGCCTGGTCACGTCCACGCTGTATTTTAAGCTCTCGCCCCTTGGCACCACCACGGCCGCCATCATCGACAACTCGACACCCACCATATGGGACCTTGCCGTCGCGCTCGCGGGCGGCTTTGCGGGCGGGCTGGGCAACTCGCGCGATCAGGAGCCTTCAACGCTCATTGCCGGCGTAGCCGTGGCGACCGCGCTCATGCCGCCCCTGTGCGCGGCGGGTTACGGCATCGCCATCGCAAGCGGGTCACTGTTCCTCTCGGCGCTCTACGAGTTTGGCATCAACGTAGTCTTTATCGCACTCGCGGCCGAAGCCGTACTACTTCTTCTGCGCGTGCCGCTCAAGCGCGACCTGAACGGCGACGGCGTTGTGACCGCCGAAGAAGACGCCGAGGTCAACGAGCTGTCACGCAAGGTGCGCCGCCGCATCATTGTGGGCACGATGATCTTTGCCATCCCCTGCATTGTTATGACCGCGGGTTCCATTGGCTCGGCGCAGGCCGGCGTGCAGGACGGCTACGGTGTCACCGAAACCACGCGCGAGCTTGCCGCGGTGCTGCCAGGCTTTAAGGATTACACCGTCGCCGTCGAGACCTCGGCCACCGAAGGCGATGAGGAGGGCATCGTCGAGCGCGAGATTGTCGCCCATGTGACGACAGGCGAGACGCTTGGGGCACACGACCGTCACGTCGCCCGGAAGCTCATCGACCTCAATGTGCCCGAGCTCGATCGCGTGGAGTTCGATGTGAAGTGATGCCGGCGCGGGATGAATGCCTGCACGGACGCAAGTTACGACGAGGCGCAGATGCGATACGGACACGAGCAAATAGCGGGGTGCAGTTCACACCCGCGCCCCGCTCGCTGTTTTATTGCCGTGAATCAACTGTCCAGATCGACATCACCAGACTCCACCGTAAACGCCGGATCGGTGCTCACAAGATAAAATCGGGTCACTTTGCTATCTCTAAATAGATAGAGCTGACCCTGCTCGCGTCGGCGTGACATATACGCCACGTGGACCGTACCAAATTCTTCGCCGTTTTCCTTCTTTAATATCAGGATGTTGGGGTCATCCGTACGCTTAAACTGCCCGTCAACGCAGCTGCCGTCTTTGTCGACCAGTTGCCACCGATGGTTATCCTCTTCAAGAAAGGCCAGGGTTTCCAGACTCGTCTTGTCGTCCCGATAGTAACCGTCAATGGCAAACCCTTCGGAAGCGCATTCCTGCATATAGGACGTTTCTCGGCTTATAGCAAACAGCCCTGTAGCGCCCAGGAGCACAGCCAGGCAGACCACTGCAAGGGTTATCGAAATAGCACGGCGACCCATGTTAGCCCAACCGATAGTTGTTTAACGGAGCGCGAAACATACCTGGAACCTCCGATATCAGGGGGAACGTCGCCAGCAGGCTGGCGACAACTATATGTTTCTAATATCAAACCATATGGCTGCCACTCGCGGAGGGGGCATCGGCGAACGGCGTGTTTTCATACTCCATTGGTCAAACCTAAGCGCAGCGCTACAGCTCGTACTTGTACACGCGGTAGATGTACTTTTCGGCTTCCATCTCGTAGGTGGCGATGGGTAGACCGTAGCGATCGTCTCGTCGTTTGGCAGATAGGTCACACTGTGCTGTCCCGCGTTGAGCGAAAAATCGCCCTGGGCTTGCAGCAGCTTGTCCTCAAAGCCCGAACCGGCCCAAAAATCGGGCGAGCCCACGGAAGGCTGCAGCGAGATCATTTGCGCAACATATGTCCAGCAAAAACGGGTGGTAGCCGGTACGACTACCACCCGTTTGTCTTATATCCGGCTCGAAGTAGGCCAACTACTTCTTAATACCGCGCCCCAGGCGCTTGGCGACCGATGCAACGGCCTCCTCACTGGCAGATCCGCAGCTCGCACAGCCGTCGTGGGCACGCATCTGGCCGGTGACCTCGTCCATCGCGAGCGGCGCCACCTTCTCAAGCTTAAAGCCCTTGCCGGCGCGCATGTTTTCCTTGGCCACGCTGATCATGAGCTTAATACGGTTGAGCTGGTTGACCTCGGACGCACCAGGATCATAGTCCACCGCAACGATGTTGCTCTCGGGATGCTGGCGGCGCAGCTCCTTAATCACGGCCTTGCCCACCACGTGATTGGGCAGGCACGCGAAGGGCTGCGTGCAGATGATATTGGGTGCGCCATGATCGATCAGGTCGAGCATCTCGGCCGTGAGCAGCCAGCCCTCGCCCATGTTGTTGCACACCGAAAGCACCGTGCGGGCCTTGTCGGCCATGGTGCCGATGCGCTCGGGCGCCTCGAAGCGGCGGGACTTCTCGAGCATCTCCTCCACCGGCGTGCGCATCCAGTCCACGAGCTTGATGAGCGCCTGCATACCAGCGCGCGTGGTAGCGGAGCTTCCCAACTCGTCCTTCTGTAGCTCGGCGTTGCTCATGGAGTACAGGAAGAAGTCGAGCAGGCCCGGCACCACGGCCTCGCAGCCCTCGCGCTCGATAACGTCGACCACGTGGTTGTTGGCCGTGGGATGGAACTTGACCAGGATCTCGCCGACCACGCCCACGCGCGGCTTGGTGCCCTCGCCCGCAAGCGGCATGGTGTCGAACGCGCGGATGGCCTCGCGGCACAGCTTGGTGTAGTTGTGGCGGTTGAACTTGGGCGCCAGTTTGCGGGCGCGCGCCATGTACTCCTCGTAGAGCGCGTTGGCGGCGCCGGGCGTGGCCTCGTACGGGCGGCAGCGGTAGAGCATCTGCATCATCACGTCGCCAAAGAGCACCGCGTAGACCGCCTGCTTGAGCAGCGCCGGCGTAATCTTAAAGCCAGGGTTGTCCTCGCCGAGCGCCACGGCCGAAAGCGAGATCACCGGGATCTCGGGGTGGCCGCTCTCGCGCAGGGCCTTGCGGATGAGTGCGATGTAGTTGGTGGCACGGCAGCCGCCGCCGGTCTGGCTGATAACCACGGCTGTCTTGGACAGGTCGTATCGACCGCTCTCGATGGCCTCCATAATCTGGCCCGTTACCAGGATCGACGGATAGCAAATATCATTGTTCACATAGCGCAGGCCGGCCTCGACGGCATCGTGATCGGTCGAGGGCAGCAGCTCCAAGTTGTAGCCAGCACCACGGAACACCTCTTTGACCAGGTCAAAGTGGATCGGCGCCATCTGCGGGCACAGGATGGTGTAGCCCTCCTCGCGCATCTGCTCGGTAAAGGGCACCTTGGGCCACGCGGTCGAAGCACTCTCGCGCTGCGCCTCGAACGTGTACTTACGGCTCGCGAACGCGGGGGCATCCGTGGAGGGCGCCACCGGCGCGGCATCGCCCTGCTCGTAAGTCTCGCCCGCGGCCGTAGCCTCGGCCAAGCGCTCGGCCTCCTGGTCCTTGAGCGCCGCCATGAGCGAGCGAATACGGATACGCGCGGCACCCAAGTTGGACACCTCGTCGATCTTGAGCACGGTGTAAATCTTGCCGCTGGCCTCCAGGATCTCCTGCACCTGATCAGTGGTCAGAGCGTCCAGGCCGCAGCCGAAGGAATTGAGCTGGATCAGGTCCAGGTCGTTGCGCATCGTCACAAAACGGGCGACGGCGTACAGGCGGCTGTGATACATCCACTGATCGACGACGCGAATCGGACGCTCGGGCTTCACCAGATGCGCGAGCGAATCCTCGGTAAAGACCGCAAAGCCAAAGCTCGAGATAAGCTCGGGCAGGGCGTGGTTGATCTCGGGGTCGTTGTGGTAAGGACGGCCGGCGAGTACGATGCCGTGGCCGCCGTGGTCCTCGACCCACTTAAGAGCCTCCTCGCCCATGGTCTGGATATCCTCGTGGAAGCGCGCATCGGCCTCGAAGGCGGCGTTGACGGCAGCATCGACCTCGAAGCGCGTGATTTTAGGACCGCGCACGCGACCGCGACCGGCCTCAGCATCGGCCACACGGTCGACGGCGAGCACCTGGTACAGGCGGCGCTTGAGCTCGGTCTTGTCGTGATACGGCACAAACGGATACAGGAACTCGATGTTCTGCTCGCGGATCTCGTCAATATTGAGCGCCAGCGCCGTGGGGTAGCTCATGACGATGGGGCAGTTATAGCAGTTGCCAGCCGTCGGATCCTCCTTGCGCTCCCAACGCACGCACGGCATCCAGATAAAGTCGACGTCACGGTCGATGAGGTTCATCACGTGGCCGTGGCTCATCTTTGCCGGGTAGCACACGCTCTCGGACGGCATGGACTCGATGCCCGCCTGGTAGGTCTTCTTGCTCGACTGGTCGGACAGCTGCACGCTAAAGCCCAGGCGCGTAAAGAACGCGTGCCAGAAGGGGTAGTTCTCGTACATGTTGAGTGCGCGCGGGATGCCGACGGTGCCGCGCGGGGCCTCGTCGGGGCTCAGCACCTCGCGGTTAAAGAGCAGCTCGTTTTTCTTTTTGAAGAGGTTGGGGGCCTCGGTCTTCTGCTTTTTGTGGCCGGCGCCCTTCTCGCAGCGGTTGCCGGTGATAAAGCGCCTGCCGCCGCCAAAATCGTTGACGGTGAGCTGGCAGTTGTTGGAGCAACGGCCGCAACGGACGTGCTTTTGCGTCACGGTGAGGTGCGCGATGTCCTCGGCCGAAAGGATGGTCGAAGTGCCGTCGGCGCCGGCGCGATCGCGGGCGAGCAGGGCCGCACCGTAGGCGCCCATGCATCCGGCGATGTCGGGGCGCACGGCGTGCACGCCGGTGAGCTGCTCAAACGCACGCAGGGTGGCATCGGACATAAAGGTGCCGCCCTGAACAATCACCTGGCTGCCGATCTCCTTGGGATCGCGCAGCTTAATGACCTTGAACAGGGCGTTCTTGATAACGGAATAGGACAGGCCGGCCGCGATGTCGCCCACCGTGGCGCCTTCCTTTTGCGCCTGCTTGACGCGCGAGTTCATAAAGACCGTGCAGCGGCTGCCCAGGTCGACCGGGGCCTTGGCATGGATGGCGGCGTTGGCGAACGCGCGCACGTCCATGTTCATAGAGACGGCGAAGCTCTCGATAAAGCTACCGCAACCCGACGAGCAGGCCTCGTTGAGCATGATGTGCTCGATGACGCCCTCCTTCACGCGCAGGCACTTCATGTCCTGGCCGCCAATGTCCAGAATGAACTCGACGCCGGGCAGGAACGCCTTGGCGCCGCGCAGGTGCGCGACGGTCTCGATCTCGCCGGAGTCGGCCTTGAGGGCCTCGATGAGCAGCGCCTCACCGTAGCCCGTGGTGGTCACGTGGCCGATGGTGCAGCCCGCGGGGATGTGGTTGTAGAAATCGGCCATGATGACCTTGGCCGTGCCTAGGATGTCGCCGTTGTTGTTGCCGTACCAGGTGTGCAGCAGCTGACCGTCCTCGCCCACGAGCGCGGCCTTCATGGTGGTAGAGCCAGCGTCGATGCCGATGAACACGCGGCCGGTGTAGCCGTCGAGCTTGCCCTTGGGGACGACCTCGGTGTCGTGGCGGGTCTTGAACTCGGCAAAGTCCTCGTCGGTGGCAAAGAGCGGATCCAGACGCTCGACCTCGGCACCCTGTGTGTCACCCAAGGCATCGATGGCCTCGATGAGCTGCGGGAACGTGCTGAGCTTATTGGACTCGTGCGCCATGGCGGCGCCGCTCGCCACAAACAGGTGAGCGTTTTGGGGCACGATACGGTGTTCCTCGTCCAGGTTGAGCGTGAGGTAGAAGCGGTGGCGCAGCTCAGAGAGGTACTGCAGCGGGCCGCCCAGGAAGGCGACGTTGCCGCGGATGGGACGGCCGCACGCCAGACCCGAGATGGTCTGGGTCACGACGGCCTGGAAGATGGAGGCAGCCACGTCCTCGGGGCGGGCGCCCTCGTTGAGCAGCGGCTGGACGTCGGTCTTGGCAAAAACGCCGCAGCGGCTGGCGATGGGATAGATGGTGGTGGCGTTGGCCGCGAGCTCGTTAAGGCCGCTGGCGTCGGTGTGCAGCAGAGTGGCCATCTGGTCGATGAACGCGCCCGTGCCGCCGGCGCAGGTACCGTTCATGCGCTGCTCGATGCCGTTGTCGAAGTAGATGATCTTGGCGTCCTCGCCGCCCAGCTCGATGGCGACATCGGTGGCCGGGATGAGGGTCTCGACGGCACGCTTGCTGGCGATGACCTCCTGGACAAATTCCAGGTCGAGCCACTGGGACAGCAGCAGGCCGCCCGAGCCGGTGATGGCGCAGGTCATCTGGGCCGTCGGAAGCACGGTCGCAGCGCCCTCGAACAGGTCGCGGGCGCAGGCGCGGACGTCGGTGTGATGACGCTGGTACTTGGCGTAGACGATTTGGTTGTCGTCGTTGAGCACGGCGAGCTTGACGGTGGTGGAGCCCACGTCAATGCCCAGGTGCAGGTTGCCACGAGCGTTCTCGGGGTTGAAGATTGCACCTTCGGGGGCGTGGGCGGCGGCTACGGGCTCGGCGGCGGTGGCGGGCTCGCTAGCGACGGACGTCTCCCCTGCCGCGTTCTTGGCATCGGCAACTGCCTCGGCAACTTTCTCGGCAGCCGCGGCCGCAGCCTTCTGCGCGGCGTCCACCACGGTGGGCGCGGCCTCACGCGCGGCAGCGACCATACGGTCCTTGATGCCCTCGACGAGTTTGCTCATTGTCTCTCCTCTTAGTTGTTGGACTCGACGGTTGCGGCGGTGTCGGCCGCGTCCTCGAGCTGCAGGTTCAATAGCTTCAAGCCGTATTCCGGCACGTTGATATCGATGGGTTGGCCATATAGGTCGCCGGGACGCACAAAGGCGATAACCGTCATAATGCGCGCCATGGCCTCGGGCGATTCGGTGAGCCCACGCTCAAA
The DNA here is from genome assembly GCA_902482035.1 of uncultured Collinsella sp. Lineage (GTDB taxonomy): Bacteria > Actinomycetota > Coriobacteriia > Coriobacteriales > Coriobacteriaceae > Collinsella. Next base: position 16,925 of record CABSYW010000009.1, read on the forward strand.
CCAGCGCTGAATCAGGCCGACCTCGGCACTCACGACGTAGGTAACGTAGTAGTCAAAGAAGGTGCCCAGCGCCAAGCCCAAAATGCCCGTCTGTGCACGCGGCACCACGGCCTCGCGTGCGGTATCGATGATCTTTTTAATAAAGGCGGGGTCGCCGCCCGGGCCCAGCAGGGCCCCGATAAGGTCGCGATTGGCCGCAAGATAGCGCAGCAGCTCAACCGAACCGGGTGCCGGCTCAAGATCATCGATGTTGTGATAGAGGTCGGGCAGCTGAGCTGCGGTGATGAGCTCAATGCGCTCACGGATCTCGGCCAGCAAGCCGTCCTCGATTTGATTGATAAAGTCGGGAATATCGCGGTAGTGCGAATAGAACGTGCGGCGCGTAAGGCCGGCGCGCTCGGTGAGCGACGCGACATTAATGCGCGAAAGGTCGCCGCTTTCGGCAAGCTCGCTGGCAAGTGCCTGGCGAAGGGCACGCTGCGAGCGAAGGGACCGGCGATCGCATTTCTCGAGCTGGGACAAGCGTCCTCCTTGTTACTCAACCTGTGCGCTATTGCACAGTGCGAGTATTATTGCACACCGTGTGCATCAACACGTAAAGGCAATATTTTGGATGTGACAAAGGGACAGTCCCTTTGTCACAACCCACCTGGCTTTTGGAGCGGCATTACCGATTGTCCAAAATGTCATTCGTGGGTAGAATAATGTCGACGGAAGCCCAAGTTCTGCAAAGCTGGGCAGCGCCGTTGTTTGCATTAGGGGGTCAACGCCTTAGCGGCGGCGACCCCTTCTGTTGCGCTTCGAACGCTGCTTGAGTGCCTCGGAAAGGCCGACAAGCGCCGTGAAGAACGAGACCAAAGCGGTCAGAAGTCTCACGAAATCAATCAAATCGGTCATGGGCATCACCTCCCATCAGATGGAGGGCGTTGCCTGGCACATGGAACTGCCGCCAACAGTATCAATTCTATCAAAGCGCAGTTAGATATGCGAATGTTTGTTCGTATTTCAGAAGATCGGAGCTCGGGTACGGCGAAGGAACAGTTCCTTTGCCGTACCCGAGCTTGTCGCCGAACTGCCACCTACATTTTTCGAGTTATTCGGCCACGCTGCTAGTTCTGTATAAATGCACCGCCGGGATTATCTGAGAGTTTTTGTCCTTATTTGAGCGCATACATGCCCATTTGCGCACTTACGACACCGAATCAAACACCATTAGAGGTATGAATGTTCCCGAGAGGGCATCTTTAGCCATTTAACGACCTCCGACAGGCCGAATAACTCGAAATTTGTTGGTGGCGAAAGCGAGACAGTCCTATACGCCAAAAGCCGGCATCTCCCATGTGACAGAGGGGCTGTCCCTTTGTCACATTATTCGATGACGGTGCGGGAGTTTTGCTTGCGCATGGTGGCGAGCATGTGTTTGGGGACGGCGTGGACCATGCAGCTGCCGATGGTCGCGCTCGCGGCGGCCTTGGCTGCATCGCTACCGTTCTTGGTCGCGTAGCTGTGACGAAAACGATTGAGCATGGCGATATCGTTGCCGCCGTCGCCGTAGACCGCGACCTCATCCTCGGCAATACCGTAGTAGCCCGCCAGCCAGGCCACGCTCTCGCCCTTGTTGCACGCCACGTCCGTGATCTCGAACATCACCGGATCGAACGGCGCGTTGACCACGCGGTCCGATCGCTCGGCCAAATATGCTTTAAGGTCACGCTCCAGCTCGGGCGAGGTCACGCGGCAGTTGATCTTGCACACATCGTGGCGCAGGATGTCACCGATCGACTGGTCGAAATATTGCTCCTCGTGATACCCGCCACGTGCACGCATGCCACGCATCACGATACGCTTGATAGGGCTGTCCTTTTTAAAGCCCGCCTGATGCATCTCGAACGAGCCGCTCGAGAACATGCCATCGGGCGTGGAGCAATCAAAGCAAATGTCCGGAAACTCCTTGAGCAGTTCCTCGGTGATCTGCGGGTCAATGGTCCAGGTTTTGAGCACCTCGCCATGACTGTCGCGCACGATGGATCCATTGGAGCAGCAGGCGTCAAGCGCCAGGCCCGTAAAGCCATGCTCGCCGATCGGCAACGTCGAGCGTCCGGTCGCGGGAACCACATGCAGGCCAGCCTCGGTCAGCTCGCGAATGGCACGGCGGATGGTCCCATCCGCCTCGTGCAGGGCGTTCAGCAGCGTTCCGTCTAAGTCACTCGCAAACATCTTGATCATGGGCGTGCCTCTCCTTCGTCTGCACAATATTGTAGACGAAGGAGAGGCACGCCCAGACAATGGCGTCCCTGCGCGGCGGGACAATGCTTCCGCAAATCCACGGTGCCCCAGCGCGTTAAGGCAATCGCCACAAGCGACTTTTCAGCCGATAAAACAGCGCCGTCGTCAACGTTAGCACCGCCAACATGCTTGCGAATACAATCGCCGGTGTCCATCGATCATATGCGAGCCCGTAAACCAATTGGCCAATAGGCGTTGCACAGGAAAGCGTCATATAAACGAGTGCCAGCACTTTTCCGCAGAATTCCTTTGGCGCTGACCGCTGAACAAATGAAACGATTTCGACCGATGTAATGCTTGCCCACGCCATGACCCATGCCGAGCCGGCCGCAAGCGCGGCAAACGCTAATTCATCAGGACCGCTCAGTAGCGTGACAATAATCGGCACGACTCCAAAACAGATCATCGCAACATATCGACATATGCCCTTGAAGGAAAAACGATGCGGCCAAATACCGACCAAACCACTGCCGACAAGACCACCTAAGCCCATAGCCACCTCAATAATCCCAACGAAGGATGACTGCATTCCGAGATGCTTTGCAACAATAACGGGAGCACCAATCGTTAACCCAACTAACGCAAGGTTCAAAATAGCCGCAATCAAAAACACAACGAGCAATGATGAGTTTTGAGACAGGTACCGAATCAACTCCCGAAAATCGTTTCGGCGTGTCGTACGAGTCGCGCCGTCTCCCATCGTTTCAGATGAGGCATTTTGCTTGAGTGCGCCCCCGAACAGCAGGGCTGAAATCGTAAACGTCAACGCCGCGGTTTCGCATAGAGTATCGATACCAAAGCACCCATAGACTGCCGTCCCGACTACAGGCCCCAAGATATTGCTCATCATGATTATCTGCGAGACCAACGCTGTGGCACGCTCAACTTTTTCTTGGCCCATCATGTGCACCGTCTCAATTTGAAGCATCGGTTTCAGCAGCGATTGGATGCCATATTGGACGCAAAGCATTGCTGCCACGACAACGGCAAGAGGCAGCGAACGCTTCATAGGGATAAACAACAGCGATGCAGCCATCAGAACAATGCCGAGCATCACAAGAACCCCGCGATGTCTCCCACGATCCGCCAAGATTCCGCCAGCCGGAGTCGCAAGCACGCCCGGCACGAACGCTATCGCCGCAACGGCACCATATAACGTTGACGAGCCGCTGCAATCGAACAAGTAGAGCGGACACGCAAAGCACAGTGCCGACAGCATCGAATACGCACACAGCTGTGCAACAAGAAGACCAAATAGCCTGATAGATCGCACTGTTTTTGGCGCCAATGAAACGCTAATTCTTCGCATCCCAGCCATAAGCCTGCCCCCAAATACATACTGTCAGTATGTATTTAATGACTTGAAAAGGGCAGCCGTGGCTACCCTCACAAATCAATTACATACCGTTGGTATCTATATTACCACCCGGCACGGTTCCATACGTCCCAAATCTGGGCCGTTGTCTGGAGCACTTCATTACCCAAATCGAGCCCCACCGCTGCCGCCATCTGTGCCAAACATTGTGCGCGAGCGAGCATTCGCTCCTTGGGCTCGAGCGGACGGAACAATGGCAGCAGCCAAAGATTCGCTAACAACGATACGGCCTCCGCTGCTTCGCGCGGGCATTCGCACGCAATGGAGCCGTCGGCGATGCCTTCCTCGATCACTGGCAAGAGATAGCCATCCGCCGACTCGTCAAACGAGCCCTGGTACTGCATCGCCAGTAGACGCGAGCTTTTTACCGGATCTGCCGCAGGATGCATGCGTGCCCATAGCTCAATTTGCGGAACGACAGACTCGGGCGCGTACAGTCGCTTGAGCTTTTGGGCTCCGGTCATATTGCCGATAGCAAGCGTTGAGCGGCGGCGCTCAACAATCGGAGCCATTGCCCGATCAAATGCGGCGTTGAAAATCTCTTCTTTACTCTTAAAGTGATGATAGACAGCGCCCTTGGTCATGCCATCGAGGCGGTCGACGATATCTTGAATGCTCGTCCCCTCATAACCCTGTGCGCAGAATAGCTCCAGCGCCGCGTCGAGAATCTTCGCGACCGTCTCCTCGGGATATTTATTACGCCCCATAATCTGTCCATCCGCAACGCAAGTCTTGTGCCTCATTGCAGTATTTTAACGTTGCGGATGGCAGGCGGTCGATGCTACACCGCGGCGGGGCCGTGTTCGCCGGTGCGGATGCGGATAACTTCCTCGACCGGCTCGACCCAGATCTTGCCGTCTCCAACGGCACCGGTGCGAGCAGCATTGCAGATAATCTCGACAATTCCGTCGACATGCTCATCGGCGCAAATGAGCGTGAACTGCACCTTAGGGATCGTGTTGACAAGCAACTCGTTGCCGCGCACGTATTCCTTCCAGCCATGCTGCGCGCCGCAGCCCTGCACTTGGTTGATGGTCATACCACGAACATCAGCAGCAAACAGCGCATCTTTAAGAACCTCAAGCTTTTCGGCACGAACAATCGCCGTAATTTTCTTCATAGTGAATTCCTCTCTTTAATAAAGAAATGAATTGCTCATTCATGTGGCACGGGTTTTCCAAATGCCGCAAACCAACCTCAGAGATCAAAAAGTTCAACTGACTGGTCTTAGCAGGTTTCCCAAGTGCCGCAGATTGCCGTGAAAGAGGAGCGAAGCGTACTTAAGTACGTGAGCGACGATTGAACGGCAAGGTGCGGTGCTTGGGGAAGCTGCTAGTCGAGTCCGGAGAACGAGGGGTATGCGCTCTCGCCGTGTTGACTCGCGTCCAGGCCCAGCGCCTCGTCGGCCTCGTCCACACGCAGGCTGCCGTGGAACAGCGCCTTGACCACCGCGGCGATCACCAAATCGAGCACCAGCACAATAGCGACCGTCACCACAATGCCCAAAATCTGCGAGATGAGCAACGACACGTCGCCCGTGTAGAGCAGGCCGCCCTTACCGGTCCACGAGAGCTCCGGCACGCAGAACAGGCCCGTGAGCACGCCGCCCAAGATGCCGCCAATGCCGTGGCAACCGAACGCGTCGAGCGCATCATCGTAGCCGAACTTGGTCTTAAGATGACTGATGGCCAAGTAGCAGACGGGCGACACGATCAGGCCCATAACCAGCGCTGCCCACGGCTCGACAAAGCCCGCGCCGGGCGTGACCACCACAAGGCCCGCAACCAAACCGGTGCTGGCACCCACCAGCATGGGGCGGCCGGTATGCACGCGTTCGACGGCAAGCCACGAGACCATGCCTGCCGCGCTGGCCGTCACGGTGTTGAGGATGGCGAGTGCCGCCACGGCATCGGCCTTAAACTCGCTGCCGCCGTTAAAGCCAAACCAGCCAAACCAAAGCAGGCCGGCGCCTAGCGCCACAAACGGCACGTTATGCGGACGATAGCTCACCATGCCAAAGCCTCGACGACGGCCGAGCATTAAGCAGAGAATCAGGCCCGTGAGACCGGACGAAATGTGCACCACGTCGCCGCCGGCAAAGTCGAGTGCGCCGATAATGTCACCGATAAAGGAGCCATCGCCGCCCCAAACCATGTGGGCAAGCGGCGCATAGACCACAAGCAGCCAAATGCCCAGGAAGGCCGTCATGGCACCAAACTTAACGCGGCCGGCCAGGCTGCCCGTGACGATAGCAGCAGTGATCATGGCAAACGCCATCTGAAAGGCGATGTTGATGATCTGAGGGTAGACGACACCGTCCGCAGCATTGCCCTCGGCCGCCTGCAGCACCTGGTTGAGTACCGGCAGGCACAGCAGCTGGTCAAGGCCTCCAATAAACGGGCTGGAACCGTCGCCGCCATAGGCCAGAGACCAGCCGGCAACAATCCACAGCACACCAACCAGGCCAATGGCGCCAAAGCACATAAGCATGGTGTTGATGACATTTTTGCGCCTGGACAGGCCGCCATAGAAAAACGCCAGACCCGGTGTCATTAAAAACACGAGCATGGTGCAGACGAGCATAAACGTTGTCGATCCCGTATCGTACATTCGCTCTCCCTTGGTCGCATGAACGTTGTCGGCGCCCATAATGCGGCCGAGGGGCAACTGGTGTAGACCAGATACGGCGTTGTTAAACACGGCGTTGTCGAATGGAAACGGTGCCGCAATCTTGGAAACGGCGCGGCAACGGACGCGAAACGAACGGGAAATACGCGAGCAAGGAAGCCGTGAGCGCGCCCGTCCCGGCTAGCGGCGGAACAGCTCGCGGGCTCGGTCGCGGAGGTCGGTAGCTCGGATGACGCCCTCGTAGCGGTTGATGCGCAAGCGCGGGAAGGCATTGAAGAAGCGCAGGTCGCGTCGGCTGAGCGACACGCTTGGCACCGGACGGCTCATGCGCTTGCCGGCAAGGCGACGACTGAGCGACGGACGCGGCATGTTCGGCGCGGCATCGGCCACGCGGCGGGCGGCAAGCGCCAGGCCGCGAGCACCATCCGCGATAAACGTCGGCACCGAAGCCTTCTCGCGCAGAGCATCGAGCGCGGCGTCACCCAGCTCGGCCAGCCACGCGTTAACGGCACGGCTACGGATATGCGTCTGTGCCACCGAGTCAATCGTCGATTCGGGAATGCGCTCGAGCATTGAGTCGGACGCGTCGGCAAGCGACTCGTTGATGCGGTCGGCAAGGTCGGCCCGGACGCGCTCCAGCTGATCAGACAGACGCCGCCAGCTCGCCAACGAGCACACCGCGTCGACCATCATCGCGACCGCGACGATAAAGGCGGACAGTCGCACAATCAGCACCGGCAGATGGCCAAGCAGCCCCAGCAATGCCGGCTCCACTAAACGGCAAATACACAACGCACCCAAGCCAAACGCGCAGGCCCAGTACAGGCAGATGCGTCCGTGCAGGTTAAACGGCAGGTGCGAGTAATCCCAAAAGCGAGCGCCCGTTGTTTTTTCCAACAGCACGCCCACGCTGTACTCAATCACGCTGCATACGAGCGCTGCAGCGACAAACTGGCTCGAGGCATCCGGAATCCCGCGCAACAGCAGCCAGCAGGCAATGCCGCCCACACCATAGATGGGACAACACGGCCCCAGCAAAAAGCCACTGTTGGCAAATCGTCCGTGATTGAGCATGGCGCATACTGTCGACTCCCATGCCCAACCGCAAAACCCGTAAAAGGCAAACGAGAGCACCAGTGCCGAGAGTGGGCAGGCGGCAAGCGTCGCGCCGTCAAATGCCATGTCGATCGCGGTCCCCACCGTCTACCCTCTCCTCTTCTCGCTCGATTCTTTACTCACGCTATCGTCCGTCTCGTCCATGCGCGGCAGGCGGCCGGCGACCGTCTCACGCAGCGCGCACCATTTGTCTGCCAGGCATACAATCCAAGCCTCGCGACACGTCGGCGGCACGGGCACCAGCGGAAACATATGCCGCACGATGATATTCCGCTCGCGCAACGTCAGCTCAAAATCTTCCTCGGCACGCGCCAGGGCAAAAAACGGATGCCGAAATCCGTGCAGGCGATGGCTCGGATCTGGATCGTGCCAGTCATAGAGAAAGTAATCGTGTAACAAGGCTCCGCGCAGCAGCGAGGCACGGTCGATCGAAATGCCAGCACGGCCCAAGTGCTCGGCAAAGGACAGACTTGCCCGTGCCACCGAGGTCACATGTGCATAGACCGTCACGTCGCCATGCTGGATAAACTCGCGCGTCAGGTCCAAGCGGCCTGCCTGGGCGAGCTGGCGGGCGGCATCGTCGACCTCGTGCGCGATTTTCTCGGCACGAACGGCATCGGACATGCTGCCTCCTTCCAGCGGCTCACGGCGGCAAGCCACGGCCTGCACGTATTGAAAAAATCATCATCGAATCTATCAGTATGGCATCGGACAAAACGTTTTGCCCCACCAGTTGTCGAATTACCGCGCCGCCGTCACATATCAAACGCCAAAATGTGCGAGACTGTCTTGTGCAATTGTGTCGGCCGAGGGAGCGCCGGCGCTCGATTCGCATGGAGTAACCCACAACGATGCTGCTTACGCAAACGACAACGCCCGAGAACGTCAAGGCTCTCGACCGCGCCGAGCTTCCGCTGCTCTGCGGCGAGATTCGCCACGCCATCCTCGAAAGCTCCGCCGCTGTCGGCGGACACGTTGCCCCCAACCTGGGCGTCGTTGAGCTTACGGTTGCGCTTCATCGCGTGTTTAACTCCCCTATCGACAAGATTGTCTTTGACGTTTCGCACCAGACCTACGCCCACAAGGCGCTGACCGGGCGCGCGTATACCTATATCGATCCGGAACGTTTTGGCGAGGCTTCTGGCTTTGCCAATCCCGACGAGTCCGAGCACGACCTGTTCGCCATGGGCCACACCTCCACATCGGTGAGCCTGGGCTGCGGCTTGGCACACGCCCGCGATCTGGCGGGCGACAGCTACAACGTCATCACCATCATTGGCGACGGCTCGCTTTCGGGCGGCTTGGCGTTTGAGGGCTTCAACAATGCCGCCGAACTCGACAGCAACCTGATCATCATCGTCAACGATAACGACCAGTCCATCGCCGAAAACCACGGTGGCCTGTATCGCAATTTGGCCGAGCTGCGCGCCAGCAATGGCGCTACCGAGCACAACGTTTTCCGCGCGCTGGGCCTCGATTATCGCTATCTGGACGCCGGTAACGATGTCCAAGCGCTGGTCGATACGCTGCAGGAGCTGCGCGATATCGATCATCCCATCGTGCTGCACGTCTCCACCGCCAAGGGCAAGGGCTTTGAGCCAGCCCAAAACGACCCCGAGCGCTGGCACCACGTGGGTCCGTTTGACATGGCGACCGGGCGCAAGCTCTGCCCGGGCCATCCGAGCGAGCCTGCGCCGCGCACCTACGCCGACATTACGGGCGAGGCGCTCAGCGCCGCCATCGAGCGCGATCCGCAGGTCGTGGGCATCACGGCCGCCACACCCTACATCATGGGCTTTACACCCGAGCTTCGCGCTGCCGCCGGCAAACAGTTCGTCGATGTGGGCATTGCCGAGGAGCACGCCGTGACCTTTGCCACCGCGCTTGCGCGCTCGGGCGCCAAGCCAGTCTTTGGTGTGTACGGCACGTTTTTGCAGCGCGCCTACGACGAACTCTGGCACGACCTGTGCCTCAACGACGCCCCGGCAACCATTTTGGTGTTTGGTGCGTCAATCTTTGGCACCACGTCCGAGACGCACCTCTCGTTCTTTGATATTTCCATGCTGGGCGGTCTTCCCAACATGCACTACTTGGCGCCGGCCTGCATGGAGGAATATCTGTCCATGCTGAGCTGGTCGCTCGACCACCGCGAGCATCCCGTGGCGATCCGCGTACCGGGCATCGGCCTGGTAAGCCGCCCCGACCTTGCGCCCGCCGAAGACACCGACTACAGCGCCGTTCGCTACAACGTGGTGCGTCAGGGCCGCGACGTTGCCGTGCTCGCGCTTGGCGATTTCTTTGAGCTGGGTGAGCGCGTGGCAAACCGTCTGACTGCCGAGTACGGCATCGAGGCCACGCTCGTCAACCCGCGCTTCGCAACCGAGCTTGACCGCGAGTTCCTCGATAGCCTTGCCGCCGAGCATCGCGTTGTCGTCACCCTTGAGGACGGCATCTTGGACGGCGGCTGGGGCGAGCGCGTGGCGTGCTATCTGGCATGCACGCCGTTACGTACGCGCACCTTCGGCATCGCCAAGGGCTTCCCCGACCGCTACGACCCCAACGAACTGCTCGCGCAGAACGGCATGACGGTCGAGAACATGGCCGCCGAAGCCGTAAGGCTACTCAACGAGTAAAAAACCTCCGCAAGGAAAGCATCCCTGCGGAGGTTTTTATTTTCGCGACGCGATTATCTCAATCTGTAACATCTAGGGCCCGAATTCCCGTCTAACTGTTACAGATTGAGATAAGACGTCTTAGTCCCTGACCTTTGTCTCAATCTGTAACAGATAGAGACCTTTTAGCCGTCCAGATGTTACAGATCGAGACATTCGAATTCCCCTGAAGAGAAAATCTCAATCTGTAACAGTTACTCGGCAAAAACGGCTGCAGATGTTACAGATCGAGACAAAGCAACAAGGCATGCCGCCGCATCGGCCAAAACCACCACAAAGGTGCCTGTCCCTTTTTGGTAGATACAATTACCCATAAGGTAAGTATGTTTCTGAGTTATTTCGTGTTGACCCATTTGAGCGCGATAGGGTATAACTCTACTCAACCGCTAGGGATTTTATTGAGAAAGGTGTTCTACCATGAGCAAGAACCTCTCCCAGCAGGTCGTTCTCGACCGCCGCGGCTTCGTTGCCGCCACCTTCGCAACCGTCGCCGGCCTTGGTCTTGCCGGCTGCTCCGACACCAGCGCCGAGGCCGACAAGGGTTCCGCCGCCGGCTCTTCCAAGAGCTCCAATGATACCGAAGCTTCCACCACGCTCGACGCCAAGGCATTCGACAAGCTCGTCGACAACGGCCCCAAGGCCGATGACGATGCCATCGCCGCCAGCACCTGGGCCACGGCCGTCAAGGACGCCGGCGTCTTTAAGATCGGTGGCGTTCAGACTTCCACACTCTTCTCCCTCCTCAACGAGAAAGACGGCCAGACCCGCGGCTTCGATGCCGGCATCGCGCAGCTTCTGTCCAACTACATCTTGGGCGAGAACAAGGTCGAGATCACCCAGGTGACCTCGGACACGCGCGAGTCCGTCCTGCAGAACGGCCAGGTCGATGCCGTCTTTGCCACCTACACCATCACTGACGAGCGCAAGAAGCTCGTCTCCTTCGCCGGCCCCTACTACTACACCCAGCAGGCCATCCTGGTGCTCGCCGATAACGACGACATCAAGAGCGTCGACGACCTGGCCGACAAGAACGTCGCCGTCCAGTCTGGCTCCAACGGCCCCGCCATCCTGGAGGAGTTCGCTCCCAAGGCCAGCCAACAGGAGTTCAAGACCGACGAGGAGGCCCGCCAGGCACTCCAGCAGGGTCGCGTTGACGCCTACGTCATCGATAACAACATGCAGCAGAGCGCCCTGGTCCGCGAGCCCGGCAAGTACAAGATCGCCGGCAAGCCCTTCGGCAGCAAGGAGCCCTATGGCATTGGCCTGCCGCTCGATTCCGACGGTGTCGCCTTTGTCAACGACTTCCTTAAGAAGATTGAGGACGATGGCACCTGGACCGAGCTGTGGCAGATCTGCATCGGCGACCGTACGGGCGACACCAATGTTCCCGAGCTGCCCGAGATCGGCGCCTAGGCAGCGAGCCTGGTAACGGCCGCAACGAAACCATACGGAAACGCATGATGCGCTTTATTGCGGTAAACTGTTTCCTCACTGAGTTGTCGGGGCTTCCGTACACACGGGAGCCCCTTTCCTTATCGGCAGGAGGTCCGCATGAGTCTCTCCGAACTCTGGTCGCTCTATGGCCAGAACTATATCGACGCGCTGCTAGCAACCTGGGGCATGACGCTTGAGTCGTTTGCCATCGCCATGGTACTGGCCGTCGCCGTCACCGTGATGCGCGTGTCGCCGCTCAAGCCGCTGCGCGTCTTTGGCGACCTGTATGTCCAGGTCTTCCGTAACATCCCCGGCATCGCGCTGCTCATCATCGTCGTCTACGCACTGCCACCGCTCAAGGTCGTCCTGCCCTACCGCACCTGTGTTATCGTCGCCACGGTCCTTTTGGGCTCGGCCTTTGATTCCGAGAACTTTATGAGCGGCATCAACACCGTTGGCGTCGGTCAGGTCGAAGCCGCCCGCTCGCTCGGCATGAGCTTTAATCGCATCCTCGCCAAGATCGTGATTCCGCAAGCGCTGCGCTCAAGCGTATTGCCCATGACCAACCTCTTTATCGCCGTCATGCTCACTACCGCACTCGGCAGCCAGGTGCCGCTTAAGCCGCAGGAGCTCACCGGCGTGGTGAGCTACATCAACACGCGCTCGCTCGGCGGCGTCGCCGCGTTCTTTATCTCGGCGCTCGGCTACCTGGGCACGGCCTTTGTGGTGAGCCACATTGGCAACTATATCGATAAGAAGGTGAGGATCCTCCGATGAGCAAGCACTCCACCTCTGCGCTCACCATGCGCGATGCGCTCTACGAGGCTCCCGGCCCCAAGATGCGCGCCAAGATTCGCATCGGCACCGCCATCTCACTCGTCGCCGTCGCCGCGCTCGTCGCCCTGGTACTGCAGCGCTTTTATGTGACCGGTCAGCTTTCGGTCCACTATTGGTATTTCTTTACGCACCTCACCACCTGGAAGTTCCTGCTTGCCGGCTTTGAGGGCACCGTTAAAGTCGCACTCACCGCCGGCGCCATCGCGCTGGTGCTGGGCCTGGCCCTTATGCTCGGCCGCACCAGCGACATTAAGCCGCTGCAGTTGGTCTGCCGCGTGCTCACCGATTTCTTCCGCGGCGTACCGAGCCTTCTGTTCATCTATTTCTTCTTTTTGGTGCTGCCCCAGTACAAGATCGCGCTGCCGTCGTTTTGGATGCTCACGCTCCCTGTCGCGCTCGCTGCAGCCGGTGTGCTGGCCGAGATTTTCCGAGCCGGCGTCAACGCCGTACCGCGCGGACAAGTCGAGGCGGCCCAGGCACTCGGTCTCTCCAAGGCTAAAATCACCTTTAAAATCGTGTTGCCGCAGGCTATTCGGTTTATCATTCCGTCGTTGATTTCACAGCTTGTGGTCGTTGTCAAAGACACCACCGTCGCCTACGTGGTGAGCTACCCCGACCTGATGCAAAATGCCCGCGTGCTCATTACCAACTACGACGCCCTCGTGTCGGTCTACCTGGTAATCGCGGTCATCTACATCCTCATCAACGTCGCGATCAACAAGGCCGCTGTCTATGTTTCGCACAAGACCGGCGCGACCATCATCCGCTAACGCTTTACCATTTCGAGTCATAAGGAGCCGAGCACCATGGCACAGAGCACCTCTTCCACCGGCAATCAGCCGCTGATCGAGCTCAAGCACGTCGATAAGCACTATGGCGACCTGCACGTCCTCAACGACATCAATCTGTCGGTCGACCGCGGCGAGGTCGTCGTTGTAATTGGCCCCTCGGGCTCGGGCAAGTCGACCATGTGCCGCACCATCAACCGCCTGGAAACCATCGACTCGGGCGAGATCCTCATCGAGGGCGAGCCCCTGCCGCAAGAAGGCAAGGATCTTGCCCGCATGCGTGCCGAACTGGGCATGGTGTTTCAGCAGTTCAACCTGTTTGCACATATGACGGTGCTGCAGAACGTCATGCTGGGACCGGTCGACGTGCTGGGCGTCTCCAAGGACGAGGCTCGTGAGCGCGCCATGGACCTGCTGAGCCGCGTGGGCGTGGCCGAGCAGGCCGATAAGGTGCCCGCACAGCTCTCGGGCGGCCAGCAACAGCGCGTAGCCATCGCCCGTTCACTCGCCATGCAGCCCAAGGCCATGCTCTTTGACGAGCCCACAAGCGCCCTCGATCCCGAGATGATCAACGAGGTGCTCGAGGTCATGGTCCGTCTGGCCCAGCAGGGCATGACGATGATCGTCATCACGCACGAGATGAACTTTGCCCGTCGCGTGGCCGACCGCGTCGTGTTTATGGCCGACGGCCAGATCGTAGAAACCGGCACGCCCGACGAGTTCTTCGACCACCCCCAGACCAAGCGCGCCCAGGACTTCCTCAACTCCATCAAGGGCCACTAACCCAATTGCCACGCGGGCAAATTCATCAGTAACGTTTGTCCCGCGCCACCCCTGTGCCATGTCCACCCGGATTCGAAAGCCGCAACCATGATCGGAACCCGCACCTCATCGTCCTACAACCCGCATGTCGACGTCGACCCCGCCGACCGCCCACTCATCCTCGTCGCACCGCGTTGGGAAGAGGCAAAGCCGTTTTTGAGCGAGACGCTCTCCCCCAACGAGGAAATCGCAAGTGTCTTTGTCGATGCCATTCTTGCCGCCGGCGGCCTGCCGCTGCAGATGTCCATCACCGAGGACATTGAGGTTATCCGTCATTACGTCGATATCGCCGACGGCATCGCTATTCCCGGCGGCCCGGACGTCAACCCCAAGCGCTGGGGCGACGAGCGCCCCTACGACCCCACACTGTGCTGCGAGATTCGCGACCGTTTTGAGTTTAAGCTGGTTAACGAGGTGCTCCGCGCCAAAAAGCCACTCTTTACCACCTGCCGCGGCACGCAGCTGCTCAACGTCGCCACCGGCGGCACCCTGTGCATGGACGTGCCGAGCCTGGGTGCGCGCGAGGGCCGCACGCAGTGGCACCATACCCACGTGCTCAACGACCCCGTACATCCCGTCGAAGTCGTGCCGGGCTCGCTGCTTGAGCGCGCGGTTGGCGGGCACAGGCTGATCCAGACCAACTCCGCACACCACTGCTGCGTCGATCGTCTGGGTAAAAGCACGCGCTTGGTCGCCAAGGCAACCGACGGCGTTCCTGAGTGCATCGAGGTCGAAGGCCAGCCGTTCTGCTTGGGTGTGCAATGGCATCCCGAGTACACCTGGCAGACGCTCGAGACCGACTTTAACCTGTGGAAGTCGTTTGTCGAGGCAGCGGCAAAGGTTAAGCAGGCCCGTTAGCTCGCGAACCACGCAACAGATAAGGGCGCCCCGCCGGCCACATGGTCCGGCGGGGCGCCCTTTTACCTATATGTGGCCGGCACGCAGCCCAAGGCCCGCAAGCTCTTATTCGGCCGCCTCGCGCAGGGCCGACATCGTTGCCGCATATTGCTGCTGCAACGCATGCATTCCCTCGCGAGCACCGTCAACGGCATCGGCGCCGCGCAGCGCCTCGGTCACCACGACCGCCGGCTCGTACAGATTATCGAATCCCAGGTTCTGACTCACGCCCTTGAGCGTGTGCGCTGCCATAAACGCACCTTCGGCGTCTCCTGCCGCCATGGCGGCCTCCAGCTTGTCCATGCTCTCGTCATCCAAAAACTTGAGGGCAAAGCGGGTAAGCATTTCCTCGCCCATCAGCCGAGCGCACGCGTCATCATAATTGGCGCCAATCTTCTCATACGCCTCACGCATGGAAATCATGGATTAAAACTCCTTTGGTCAAACTAAATCGTGGGAAACGCGACAACGTCGGCGGAGCGTGCCAACGTCTCGGCAATACGGTCTTGCACCTCGAGCAGGCAGTCGAGCAACAGCGGGTTAAAGGTGCCGCACTTACCGTCCAGGATCATCTTGATCGCCTCCTCGTGCGGGATAGCGTCCTTGTACACGCGCACGCTCGTCAGCGCATCGTACACGTCGGCCACCGAAACCACCTGTGCGGCAATGGGAATTTCGTCACCCTTAAGGCCATCGGGATAGCCCTTGCCGTCCCAGCGCTCGTGGTGCCAACGCGCAATCTGGTACGCATATTCCATAAGCGCATTACCGACGTGATGGCGGCCCAGCTCAAGCAGCATGTCGGCGCCGATCGTGGTATGCGTCTTCATAATCTCGAACTCCTCGGGCGTAAGGCGTCCGGGCTTGTTGAGAATCGCATCGTCAATCGACATCTTGCCGATATCGTGCAGCGCCGAAGCCAGGGCGATCGTGGAGCGTTCCTCATTGTCGAGGGAGATCGTGTCGCTACGCCGGACCAGACAGCCAAGCAGCAGCTCGGTCAGCTTCTCGATATTCGTAACGTGCCTGCCGCTCTCGCCGTTGCGAAGCTCCATGACGCCGGCCATGATGTCGATGAGCATGCGGCTGTTCTTGACGCGCTCGTTGTACTGCTGGGACAGCAAGCTCGTCAGGCGGCGCTGCTTGGCGTACAGACGGATAGTGTTGCTTACACGGCGGCGCACGACACGGGAGTCAAACGGGCGGTTGATATAGTCCGAGGCGCCCAGCTCGTACGCGCGCAGAACCATATCATCGGAATCTTCGCTCGAAATCATGATGACAGGCAGATTGTCGATACCCGTTCGGCGCGACAGATCGGCCAGCACCTCAAAGCCGCTTATGCCCGACATGACAATGTCCAGCAGCACGAGCGACAACTCATCGCCATAGCGGTCGACCATGTCGAGCGCCGCACGACCGTTATCGGCCTCGAGGATGCAATACTCGTCCTTGAGCATCTCGTTGAGAATGACTCGATTCATCTCGGAGTCATCGACAATAAGCACCAAAGGCTTTTCGCCTTGGAAGGCCTCGATGGAATCGGCATCGGTCACGACCGTACCGGCTTTTGCCTTAGCGCGGCTCAATAACTGGACGGCGCGGCCAACGCCCTCATCGACCGTCTCGCCATGAATGAGAACGCCACCAACACATGCCGTCAAGCTCGCGTACTCATGGCCCGGAATAATCGTGGCATGAACGGCATCGGATACCTGATGCAGGCGACGGGTGAAGTCATCGGAGGGAATATTGGGCATGACAACCACAAACTTGTCGCAGCCATAGTGCACAAGCTCGTCAGTCGAACGGATTCCGCTGCGCATGGCTGTCGCCACAGCACCGAGCGCAAGGTCGCCGGCATGACGGCCACACGTATCGTTGAAGACCCTAAAATCATCAAGGTCGATCATCGCAATGCCGGCATTCATGCGGGCGCTACGGAGCTTTTCCTCGTAATATCGGCGATTGCGCACGCCCGTCAGCACGTCGGTGTAGACAAGGTCCTCTTCTGTGGCCTCTTGCTCATCAATCGGACGCACCATCAGCAAGACGTGAGGCTCGCCCTCGACCTTTAGAGGGCGCAGACGGGCGCGGTACTCAACACCATCGTTGAGCAGTTGCTCCGACACCTCACCCGAATCTGCCAAGGCCTCAAGACTCGACTGACGCAGACAAGGGCAGCGATCGCCGGCGAGCAAGCAGTTAGGCTCGCTCTTAATCTGGTCGGCCGACAGCAAACGCACCACGGGGTAGGTCTGCGCGACGCGGGCGACCTCGGCGGCAGCCTCCTCGTCGGTTAGATTGGCCTCGTGATTATTGAGCATATGGGGCCCTTTCGATAGTTTCGCATGGTAGCGGTGGGTTCCAAATGTTACAAGGGTAACACCTTGCCGATGCAGGTAAGCACGTGAATGCTGTTACATTTTTATGAGTTGGCAGACGGTGCAATTGAAGCCGCAGACGTGAGGTTTTGAGCACATTTGTTAACACGGCCGAAACGTTTGCGGGTGAAGGCTGTTTTGGCTATTGCGGGTGTTAGAGCCCCAGGATGCCACGGACAGTCTGAGCAGCCGCTGCCGGGCGATCGCGCAGGCCGTTGTGCGCGCCGGGAACCATTACGAGTGGACAGTCCAAAAGCTCAGCCGCTATCCTCGTTCCCGCCTCGCGGGGCGTACCAATCGAGAGCTCGCCCAGGAGCACGGCGGCCACCGTTTTCGACGCGCGAACGCTATCCCAATCGGGAACGCAGGTCATAGTAATCCCGTATTCGTTCGCCATGAAACTACGGCCGTTGCGCAGAGCATGCTTGGCTTCTGCCTCGGTTAACTTGGGGGCCTCAGGATCAGAATCGCCGATGGCGCCCAGGAAGGCCCGTAATGCCCTGGAGACCTTTCCCGCGGCGATCATCTCGAGCAAAACCGGGGCCGCGCCCAGGCCGGCACCCTCATCCGTCACGGCGGGTTCATGCAGAATCGCACGCGAGATTATGGCGGGGTTTGCACGGAGAAGCTCCAGGGCCACCAACGTACCGGCACTGTGCGCAAGCACGTTTGCCGGAGCGCCAATATGCTCGATAACGGCCTGCAGGTCGGCGGCCTGGGCGGCGAGGTCGTAGCGTCCGTCTGCAGCGTCGCCGCTCTCGCCGCAGCCGCGGCGATCGTAGGCGATGACGCGGTAGTCACAGGCGAGCTCGCGGGCGATACCGTCAAAAAAGACACCGTCGACGCACGCACCGTGCACGCACACCAAAGCGGGAGCATCAGGCGATACATCTGGGCCGGCATACTCGCGGCAGGCGATCGTGGTGCCCGCATTCTCGACCGTAAAATCCATGTTGTGCCCCCATCATCAACGCCCATCCAGTTGTACATCGGTACGGTTGGATGGACCCGCATTTCCTTACGCCTTGTTAACAAATTAACTGTACCCGACCCGATACCTTTCATGACGCGGCATCGAAGGCAGAGTTAAAAAACGAAACCTGCAAAGCACAAGCCCGGACCATACGTTGGAGCCGATGCTATGCTTAAGGTTAATTGTCTTGAGGAGCATATGCCTATGTCTACGTTTTTGAATGCCAGCCCCATCTTTGGGCCCGTTCGCAGCCGTCGCCTTGGTCTCTCGCTCGGCGTCAATATGATGCCGGCCAGCGGCAAAATCTGCACGTTCGACTGCATTTACTGCGAAAACGGCCTCAACGCCGAGCGCCCCTGCCACGAGCCGTATAACACAGCTGCCGTGGTACTCGACGCGCTCGAGGCAAAGCTGCGCGAGATGACAGCCGAGGGCGAGTTCCCCGATGTGATCACCTTCGCAGGCAACGGCGAGCCCACCGCTGCACCGGAGTTTCCGCAGGCCATCGCCGGCGCTGTCGCGCTGCGCGACGAGCTTGCCCCAAACTCCAAGATCGCCGTGCTCTCCAACGGCACGCGCGCCGACCGCCCCGAGGTACACGACGCGCTCATGATGGTCGACGACAATATCCTCAAGCTCGATACCGTCGACCCGGCGTTTATCCAGCTGCTCGACCAGCCTGTTGGCCCCTACGACGTCGAGCACCAGATTGAGACGTTCGCAAGCTTTGACGGTCACGTTATTATCCAGACGATCTTTTTGACCGGCGAGTATCAGGGCAAGCTCATCGACAACACCGGCGAGGAATACGTTGCCCCCTGGCTCGCGGCGCTCGAGCGCATTCGTCCGCAGGAGGCGACCATCTACACGGTGGCGCGCGAGACACCGGTCGCCGGCCTTGCCAAAGCGGCGCCCGAGGTGCTCGATACGATCGCCGCACGCGTGCGCGCCCTCGGCATTCCCTGCCAGGTGAGCTACTAGCAAAACCACGCAGCAGCTAGTGCCGCCATCCCGCCCCATCAGTTGCGGTGATATAGTTCCTATTTATGCTGTTAAACCGCTTAAATCGGAACTATATCACCGCAACTTTTATGGACGCGTGGGTGGGCTATACTAGCTGCGGATGAAAGGAAGTTAGCCATGTTTGACAACGGACCCGTACCCGGCCGCAACGACGCCTGCTGGTGCGGCAGCGGTAAGAAATACAAGAAATGCCATAGCGCCTTCGACGAGCGCCTCGAGCGCTTGTGGGAAGAGGGCTGGGAGGTTCTGCCCCGTACGCTCTACAAGACGCCCGCCGATATCGAGGGCATCAAGCGCTCCGCCGCCATCAACGTGGGCGTGCTCGACTACGTAGGCGAGCACATCGCCGCGGGCATGACCACCAACCAGATCGACCAGATGATCTACGACTACACCGTCGAGCACGGTGGCACGCCGGCCGACCTCAACTACGAGGGCTACCCCAAGAGCGTGTGCACCTCGATCAACGACGTGGTCTGCCACGGTATCCCCTGCGATACGGACGTACTGCACGAGGGCGATATCATCAACGTGGACTGCTCCACGATCTTAGACGGCTACTTTAGCGACTCGAGCCGCATGTTCTGCATCGGCGAGGTCTCGGCCGAGCGCCAGCGCCTGGTCGAAGTCACCCGTGCCAGCGTGGAGGCGGGTCTGGCCGCCGTCAAGCCGTGGCTGCCGCTGTCCGTTATGGCCGAGGCCGTGCAAAAGACGGTCGAGGACGCCGGCTTTAGCGTGGTGCGCGAGTACGGCGGACACGGTATTGGCAAGGAGTTCCACGAGGACCCGTTTGTGGGCTTTACCACCGAGGCGCCCGATGTGGACACCA
The DNA here is from genome assembly GCA_902482035.1 of uncultured Collinsella sp. Taxonomy (GTDB): domain Bacteria; phylum Actinomycetota; class Coriobacteriia; order Coriobacteriales; family Coriobacteriaceae; genus Collinsella. The sequence continues at coordinate 36,989 of CABSYW010000009.1, forward strand.
TCATGGCTCCGGGCATGGTCTTCACCATCGAGCCCATGGTCAACGCCGGGGCGCCCGACATTAAGATTAGCAAGGGCGACGGCTGGTGCGTGCGCACCAAGGACGGCAGCGACTCGGCCCAGTGCGAGGTACAGCTCGTGGTGACCGAGGACGGCTACGAGCTGTTGAGCTGGTAGCCGTGGATGCGCCGGGCTTCGCGATGGATATGTTAACCATCGCGAAGCCCGGCGTTTTATTTGAACGTTTTGCCTGATAAAACCTGCCAAAATAAACCTGTCCCTTTTTGGCAGGTCGAGCGGAGAGGACTGCTTGTGAACATTCTGGTTATGTTGCCCGTCAACGACCGCCATCGCGCAATTCTTGAGTCGAGTGCTCCGGGCGAGGACTTTATCTACACGAGCGCCGATGCCGCCACACGTGAACAGGTCGCCGATGCCGACGTGATCCTGGGCAACATCGACCCTGACATGCTCACGGCATGCGAGCATCTCCGGCTGTTGCAATTGCAGACCGCCGGCTATGACGACTACCTTGCCGCCGGCACCGTGCCAGCCGACGCCAAGCTGTCTTGCTCGGTGGGCGCCTATGGCCAGGCCGTGAGCGAGCACATGTTTGCCATGGTCCTTTCCATGATGAAGCGCCTGCCCGACTATCACGACTTGCAGCGCGAGCATCGCTGGGAGGATTTAGGGCCGGTCACCTCGCTCAAAAACGCCAATGTGCTTGTGCTGGGCGCGGGCGACATTGGCGGCCACTTTGCCACGCTCTGCCGCAACATGGGTGCGCACGTCCGCGGCATCAAGCGCCACCCGCTCGTCTACCCCATTGTGTTTGAGGACATGGACGGCATGGACGCCCTGTCTGAGCGTCTGGCGGAGGCAGACGTCGTCGCATCCTTTATGCCCAGTACGCCCGAGACCCGCGGCATTGCAAATGCCGAGTTCTTTGCCGCGATGAAACCGGGTGCCTTCTTTGCCAACGGCGGCCGCGGCGATCTTGTGGTCGCCGACGACTTGGTTGCCGCCCTGGAGTCGGGACATCTCGCCGGCGCCGCGGTCGACGTCACCGACCCCGAACCGTTGCCTGAGACAAGCCCACTGTGGGATGCGCCCAACATGCTCATCACGCCGCACGTCTCCGGTTGGTTCCATCTGGCCGCCACGCTCAACAACGTCGTCGACATCGCAGCGGAGAATCTGCGTCACCTGCAAGCCGGCGAAACCCTGCGCTGTTGGATTGAGCACTAATCTTGTTCCGCCGTTCTAACGAACGGCGGACCGGTCGACGCTGCGCGCCGCCCAGAGCGAACAATTTGCCATTCAAAAGGCAAGGCATGACCAGAAGGTCTATGCCTTGCCTTTTTCATGCCAACTTGTTCGCTCTGGACATCGCTCGCTGACGTTTGCTCAACCTGCGGTGTCATAACAATTCTGTCCAGCTGTTGGCATTGCGGCATTTGCCCAAATAAAACCTGCCAAAGTAAACCTGTCCCTTTTTGGCAGATTTTAGAGCTCCACGCTTTCGGCGCCGTTGATGGTTAGGTTTCGCTCGTAGAAGGCGGTGAGGGCGCGGATGGCGTACATCACGTCGCGTACGCCGCCGGTCTCGTAGCTCGAGTGCATGGCCAGCTGCGGCAGGCCCACGTCCACGGCATGCATGCTCGCCTGCATATTCGACAGGTTGCCCAGGGTGGAACCGCCGGCCATGTCGCTCTTGTTGGCGAAAGCCTGCGTTGGCACGTCGGCGTCATCGCAGATGGCCTGGAACACCGCGCGGCTAAAGGCATCGGTGCAGTAGTGCTGGTTAGCAGCTTCCTTGACGACGATGCCGCCGTTAAGCACCACCTGGTTGCGGGCATCGCACTTCTCGGCATGATTGGGATGCACGGCATGTGCGTTGTCGCAGCTCACGAGCATCGAGGCGGCAAGTGCGCGGTGATACGATTCGTCGTCAAAGCCCAGCGAGCCGTTAATGCGGCGTAGCGCATCGGCCAAGAAAGTCGACATAGCACCCTGCTTGGTCTCGGAGCCAACCTCCTCGTTATCAAAGCAGCAGAAAACCGAGACGTCGTGCGCATTCTCGGCACCCAAAAATGCCTGCAGCGAGGTATAGGCGCAGGCCAGGTCGTCAAGTTTGGGCGTCGAGATAAACTCGTCGGCCCAACCCCAAATGCGCGCATCCTGACGATTGACCAGGAACAGATCGCGGCCCAAAATTTGCTCGGGCTCAACGTCCAGCTCATCGGCAATCAGAGCGTCAAAATCTCCCTGCTTGAGTTCACCGGCGCTGATGAGCGGGCACAGGTCAACGGCTCGGTTGGGAGCAAAGCTCTCGTTAACGCCACGGTTCATATGGATGGCAAGGCTCGGAATAATGGCAACCTCGCGCTCGGTGGCAAGCAGGCGGCTCTCAATACGGTCGCCCTCGCGCACCAGTACGCGGCCCGCGAGCGCCAGCGGACGATCGAACCAGGTGTAGTCGATCATGCCGCCGTAGGCCTCGGTGTTCAGACGCAGCGTCTCGCCTGCGCCGTCGAGCTCGGGGACGGCCTTAACCTTAAACGTAGGCGAGTCGCTGTGCGACGCCGTCAGCTGAAAATGGTAGTCGCCGGCAACGCCGTCCTCTCCCCACGTCGCGGCCAGGTCCTCGCCCACCTTAAAGGCAACAACGCTCGAGGTGTTGCGCTGCGTGTAATAACGCCCGCCCGGCTCGATATCCCACGCCGCATTCTCGGGCAGGTAGGTAAAGCCCGCCTCGTCGAGCTCGGCCATAATGGTCGCCGCCGTATGGAACATGCTGGGGCATGCCTCGATAAAGTCGATAAGGTCGTTGGCAGCCTCGATATCGTCGGCCGTCACGTGCGCGCGCTCGGGCGCTTCCTGATCCGTCATGCTCTCCCCTTTCGCTGGGTTGATGGTCCCCTCCAGCATACCCCGCCACGCCAGCGCCGCACTCTTCATTCCGCGTTTAATCCCGCACCGCTCGCCAAGTTGAGCCATAATGCCCGCGCACCTTTTGCGACAATTACGCTAACAGGACGAGAGGAGCCGTCATGAAGCCACGTAACATTGCCATCGCCTGCGGTGTCGCGGGAGTCGCCGTCGGCCTTGCCGCTGCCACCGGTATCGTTTATCACAAGCAAATCAAGTCCGCCGCGTCGCTCAAACGCTTGACCGGCTACGCGGATGGCTATGACCTGTACGCAATCGACATCGCCTACGACTACGATCTTGATCGCATCATCGCCGCTGGCGTGCGCGACGACCAGGCCTACATCGATGCCGTGGTGGCGCAGGTGCTGCCCGGTGTGCCGGTACATGTCCAGGCGCCCCAGTTTGCCTGCAGCGCTTTTGTCGCCGTAGATGCCGAAGGCCGCGTGCGCACCGGTCGCAATTACGATTTTAAAGACGACACCTCGGCGCTGCTGGTGCGCAATCACCCACGCGGCAGCTACGCCTCCATCGGCTTTGCGGCCCTCAATAACCTGGGAGCCAACACTCCACTTGACTCCGTCGCCGGACGCGCCGCCGCACTCATGGGCCCGTTTGCCCAGCTCGACGGTGTTAACGAATGCGGCGTGTCCATTGCCGTACTCACCCTGGATTCCAAGCCCTGTGACCAGGACACGCAACGCCCCGTCATCAACACTTCGCTCGCCATCCGTCTGGTGCTCGACCGCGCGGCCACCACGCAAGAGGCCGTCGACCTGCTTTCCGCCTACGACATGCACGCCATGGCCGGACGCGATTACCACTTCTTTATCAACGACGCCGCCGGTGACGCGCGCGTAGTAGAGTGGGATCCGCGCGATCCGGACCGCGCTTTCAAAGCGACTCCTGTACGCCAGGTTACAAACTTCTACGCCTGCTATGGCGACGAAGTGCTGCCCAACCAAAAGAATGGCGAGCTGGGCCATGGTAAAGAGCGCGCCGTCGCAATCGCCGATGTCCTCGACGCCCATGCCGGCGCCCAAGACGAGACAGTCGCTTGGAAGGCCCTGCGCGCTGCGGCGCAAGAGCCCAATCCGGAAGACATCACCAGCAACACGCAGTGGTCGGTCGTCTTTGACAATACCGAGCCCGCTGCCGCCATCACGCTGCGCCGCCACTGGGGCAACGTCGATGCCTTCGCACTGTAAGGAGCCAGGCCCGTCGACCTTACGTTCCCTGACGTTGCTTACATTTCCATACGCTTGAGCTAACACGTTTTACCCCCGTATCAACAGTGTGCGGGGGTAAACTTATGCGCATGTTATAACTTGCCCGGAAGGATTCATCATGCTCAGGATCGGTCTTCTTACCAGTGGCGGCGACTGCCAGGCGCTCAACGCCACCATGCGCGGCATCGTCAAAACGCTTATGACCAATAGCGAAGAACCTATCGAGATCTACGGTTTTGAGGACGGCTACCAGGGCCTTATCTACAGCAGGTTCCGCGTCATGACGCCCGCCGATTTTAGCGGTATCCTCACCCGCGGCGGCACCATCCTGGGCACGAGCCGCACACCGTTCAAGCGTCTGGATACCCCCGAGGCCGATGGTGTCGAGAAGGTGCCGGCGATGGTCCACACCTATCATAAGCTGCAGCTCGACTGCCTGTTTATGCTGGGCGGTAACGGCTCCACGAAGACCGCCAACCGCCTGCGCGAAGAGGGCCTCAACGTTATCGCCCTGCCCAAGACCATCGATAACGACACCTGGGGCACCGAGCTGACGTTTGGCTTTACGAGCGCCATCGACGTCGCCACCAAGTGCATCGACGACATCCACACTACCGCCTCGAGCCACGGCCGCGTGTTTGTCATCGAGATCATGGGCCACAAGGTTGGCTGGATCCCGCTGTACGCCGGCGTCGCGGGCGGCGCGGATGTCATCTTGATTCCCGAGATCCCCTACGACATGGATAACGTCATCAAGACCATCGAGCATCGCATGGAAACCGGCAGCCGCTTTACCATCGTGGCCGTCGCCGAGGGCGCCATCTCCAAGGAGGACGCGGCGCTGTCCAAGAAGGAGTACAAGAAGAAGCTCGCCGAGCGCACGAGCCCGTCAATCGTGTACGACATTGCCAAGGAGATCGAGGCCAAGACCGGTCGCGAGACCCGCGTCGCCATCCCCGGTCACACGCAGCGCGGTGGCCAGCCCGACGCTCAGGACCGCATCTTTGCGACCCAGTGTGGCGTCGAGGCCGCGCTTGGCTGTCTGCGCGGCGAGTTTGGCTACATGATTGCCCTGCGCGATGGCAAGATGTGCCACATGCCGCTCGAGGAGGTCGCCGGCAAGCTCAAGTATGTCGACCCCCAGAGCGATCTGGTACGCGAGGCCAAGGCGTTGGGCATCAGCTTCGGCGACGAATAGCCTCGGCCGAAATCTATCTCATCGGGCCCTCCGACCCCGCCCGACGTATTTCGATTTGGCTCCTCCCTTGACTCCGTCAAAGGTCGCCAATCGAAATCGTCGGGCGGGGTCGGAAGGCCCTGCGTTTACATACTCGCCGAGGTTATTCGTCTTCTTGCTGCGGGTGCCTGGTCTGAAATTAAGTTGCGGTGAAATAGTTCCTGCATAGCCCGCAAATGGCTGAAACTAGGAACTATTCCACCGCAACTTACTGAGTGGGGGCTCTTGGCTGCTACTTGCACTGACATTTGTCCTGAAATGGCTGGTCGTTAGGGGTTGCTACCGGTAGTTGCGGTAGGGTTGGGGCAGATTCTAACTAGAAATGGTGGTCGCTACCGGTTGTTCTCGACATACTCGGCTCATTCAATTCGACCATCAAACGAAAGGAACCACCATGGATCTTGCGATGGCGCAGCGGCTCGTTGATCGCCGCAAGGCTGCCGGGCTTTCTCAGGAGGCGCTTGCCGCCCAGCTGGGTGTAAGCCGCCAGGCTGTCAGTAAATGGGAGCGCAGCGAATCCTCGCCCGATACCGATAACCTTATTGCGCTCGCCGCGCTGTATGGCGTGTCGCTGGATGAGCTGTTGTATGGAGAGGCGGCCAACAATGCCGACGATCTGGAGGACGGTAGCGCCAGCACCGAGACGGCGGATGTGGCTGGCGAGGCCGAGGATTCTGCCGAGAACGCCGATCGCAGCGATAAGCCACTTGTCGATGTTTCCCTCGCGCGCGGTATCCACGTCATTGATCCCAATAAGGGCGAAGAAGTCCATGTTGGCTGGAGCGGCATCCATGTGATCAACGAGCGCAAGGGTGAAGAGGTCCATGTGGGGCCGGGCGGATTGCATATCGATACGCTTGAGGACGATGGACATAGTGTGCATACCAATGACGACGGCACCGTCACCATCGACGGCGAGACGTTTTCCAGCTGGAAGGAAGCACACGACAAGCTCGACCATCATGGCAAGCATTTCCACACCAAGGTCGGACGTACATGGAACAAATTCCCCTTCCCCGCGCTTGTCGCCCTCGCCTATCTAGTGCTCGGCATTATCTACGGCGCGTGGTCCATGGGGCTCTTCCTCGTCTTTTTGATTCCCATCTACTACGCGCTTGGCGACTTTATCGACCAACGCCATTTGTCAAAGCTCATTGAATGCGTCTATCCAGCAGCCGCCATTGCATGGTTTCTCTATATGTGGCTTTGCCTGGGGCAGCCCCATCCCGCATGGGCCATCCTCATCACGATTCCCGTCATCAAGGCGCTCATGCGCTGGTGCCGCAAGCAATGGAAGCACCGCAAACAGGCCTAAACCGCCCTAACCCACCAGCACCACTCATCCGGTACCGGCCGCCCCTTCCAAGCTGTGGTGGAATAGGGACTGTTTTGAGGCTCCAAAGCACCAAACAGTCCGTATATCATCGCAACTAACAAGCAATTGGGTCAGTTCCGGCACGGAGATAAGCATTGAGCTGACCGCACGCCAAGAAAAGGGCCTATTTACTACGTTTAGCCCGAAGGGGCCAACCATGACCGCCTTTTCGAAAATCGACAGGCCTTCTACCTGCGGTTTTATTTTTCGTTTTCCCGGCATGGTTGAGGGTATCCAATTAAACGTAGTAGATAGGCCCGTTTTGTGGCATACAACCCATTCAAGCCCAATCTCGAAGGCTAAAGAGCGCCTCTCATCCACGCCTGCGAGCGAAAAGCAAATAGAATGAAAGGCAAATGAAAAGCCCATTTGACGAGCGGAGGACATATGCTCGACGTAGCCGAAAGCGACTGGAAGCTGTTTAAGAAAATGCTTCCTCAATGGCAAGAACGTTATATGGAAAAGCTCATCGGCCAGTACGTTGAGATACTGAATGGCGGCAGCGAAGCGTCCAGTAGATTTTGGGCACTAGAAGAGAGCCTCAATAGAGACAAGCTGTCCTCAGGCGTAATTGCAAACAACATTCGCCGCAGCACAATGCACCGCGAGATAGCCAATTTGCTTATCGACAGCGTGATCACCCTTGACGACCTTGACGGTTTTACCGAGGACATTAAGAGCTATGCGCAACACTGGATTGGCCAGTAAGAGCACCGAACGACAAACATCCCCAGCAAAACGGGGCAAACGCCGGGCCACCTAATGGTTGTCCGGCGTTTGCCCAGATAAAACCTGCCAAAATAAACCTGTCCCTTTTTGGCAGGCTACTCGGCGCTCTTGAGGGCGCCGACCATGTCGATCTTATTGAGAGTTCGGTTGGTGGCGAGGTTGACGATAAACGTAAAGCCGAAGGACAGCACCACGGCAAGCACATAGCTCAGCGGCTCGACTTCAACGTCAAAGTACAGCGACGGCATCTGCAAAATGTACGTAAAACTCTCGGCCAGTGCACCGCCCAGCGGAACACCCAGCGCGGCACCAATCGCCGTGAGGATCAACGTCTCCTTGTTGACGTAGTGGTGCACCTCGCCGCGACGGAAGCCCAGCACCTTAATGGTTGCCAGTTCGCGCTCGCGCTCCGAAATGTTGGTGTTGGACAGCGTAAACACCACCACAAACGACAGGCACGCCGCCATAAAGGTCACGAGCACCACCACGGAATTGATAATCGCAAAGTTCGCCTCGTAGTTCTGCCAATGTTCGGCCGTGCTCGAGATGGTAAGCCAACCGTCGCTCTTAAGCTTCTTGCTAAACGCAATCTGGTCGGCCGACGAACCCTTAAGCAGCACAAAGACGCCGTTGAGTCGAGCACTGCGACCAAAAACTTGCTCATAGGTACTCTGCGTCATGTAAAGCGTGTTGCCCAGATAGTTGAGCGAAATGTCGCTAACCTTGACCTTGGCGACGTTGAGCGACGAATCCTGGACGTGAGCCGTATCGCCCGGCTGAATCCCCAACACCAGCTGTGAACTTTTGCTCAGATACACGTCTCCGTCACGCAAAGACAGAGGTTCTTTGGACTCATCCTCCAGGCGCACGTAATCGCCCAAGTCACCCGCGCGGTCATCGGGAATCACGATGAGCTGCACGGTCTCGCTCTTGCCGCCAAACGTAAAGGTGACGTTGTCGGTCATAATCGGCAGGGTCGAGGTCACCGTCACGTTGGAATCATTGGCCGCGCTTCGCTCGTCGAGCGCCGCGCACGTCTGCGAAAAATCGTCGGGATTGGCAACCGCCAGCAGGTCATAGCGCGTGATATGCCCGTACTGCTTGGGCGAAAGCGCCACCGACGTATCACGAATGCCCATTCCGCAGATCACGAGCGCCGTGCAACCGGCGATACCGAAGATGGTCATAAAGGCGCGCTTTTTGTAGCGGAACAGGTTACGCGCCGCCACCTTGTTTAAGAAGCCCATGCGGCGCCAGATAAAGCCGATGCGCTCGAGCAAGATGCGCGAGCCAGCGCGCGGGGCCTTGGGACGCATAAGCGAGGCCGGGGTCTCGGCCATCTCGTGGCGGCAGGCGATAATCGTGGCGCCCACCACGCCCACGGCAAACAGCGCCACCGAAACGATCGAGGACACGATGTCGTACGAAAGTAGCATCTGGGGCAGCGAGTACATGTCGTCGAACACCGTAAACAGGAACAGCGGCAGGCCCACAAATCCGATGATGTTACCGAGCACGCCGCCGATCAGACAAGCCCACAGCGCGTAGTCCACGTATTTGGACAGGATGCGCCCGCGCGAATAACCGAGCGCCTTATACAGGCCGATGAGTGTGCGCTCCTCCTCGACCATGCGTGTGGCGGTGGTAAGGCTGATGAGCACGGCGACGATAAAGAAGATGAACGGGAACACCGTGGCGATGGCTTCAATTGACGAGCTATCGCTCTCCACGCTCGAATAGCTTGCGATATTGCCGCGGTCCTGGATGTACCAGGTGCATTCGCCCAGATCGGAAAGCTCGGCGCGGGCATCGGCAAACTGTTGATCGGCGGCGGCGCGACGCTGATCCAGGTCGGCTTGCGCCTGCGCACGCTCGTCGCTGCCCTCGGCCATGCGATTGATGTTGTCCTGCTCAATCCCAAAGAGCATATTCGCCTGACGCTCAGCCGCGTCCAAGCTCGCCGGCGTGTCGACCGTCAGCTCCTGGGCGCGCGCCTTCTCACGCTCCTCGCGGATCTTCTCTATATTGCCCTTGACCTTGTTGATCTTTGCCGCGTAGGCATCCGAATAGGAGTTGAGGCTCTTGGCTCCCTCGACGATCACGTGGACCGCGGAGTAGGAAGAAGATGTCGCGGCGTCCTCGCTCACATAGAACTTATAGTCCGCCGCCGAAGCAGCGCGAAAGGCGTTGACTGTCGAGTCGGAGCTCACATCAGTGGGGTCGAGGACCTCGGCCGTAATGGTGTAATCGCCCGCGGCAAACTGGTCCTTGGCGCTTTGATTGGACGAGCTCGCGTCATTGGCGGCAAAACTCACCGTATCGCCGATTTTCTTGCCCGATGCCTTCAGGAACTTCGAAGTCACCGCGACTTCATCAGCGCTCTCGGGCAAATCGCCGTTCACGAGCACCGGCTGATCGATGTTCTCCTTGGAGAGACTCTGCACGACCACGCGCTCACGCGTTGTACCCACGGCGGTGTAGGCGGTCTCGGTGTAGATGCCCTCGGCCGTTTCGACGCCATCGACCTCTTGTATGGCGTCGAGATCATCGTCAGTCAGGCCATAGGTCGACTGCACGTTAATGTCATAGACATTTTGCTGGTCGAAGTAGGCGTCAACCGAATCGCACAGGTCCTCGCAACCCGCCTTAAGGCCGCACATCACGCTCACGCCAAGCGCGGTGATGACCACGATTGACAAGAAGCGCTTAAGACTGCCTCGGATTGTGCGGTAGATGCCACGGCGAAAAACCGTCGGCACCATATCGTTTGAGCTTTGGGCAGTGCGGTAGGTCGTAAAATCCTGCTCGCGCTCCGTGTTCTGTGCGTCGCGGCGTAGGCTGTTTTGGCGGTCCTGGTCCATGGGCGCTACCACTCGATCGTCTCGATAGGCACGGGATTTTGCTGGACCGTCTCGCTCTCCACGCGACCACTCTTAAAGCGAATCAGGCGATCGGCCATGGGCGCGAGCGCGGAATTGTGCGTGATGATGATGACCGTAATGCCCTGCTTGCGGCAGGTATCCTGCAGCAGCTGCAAGATCTGCTTACCGGTTTTATAGTCGAGCGCGCCCGTGGGCTCGTCGCACAGAAGCAGCTTGGGGTTCTTTGCCAGTGCGCGGGCGATGGACACGCGCTGCTGCTCGCCGCCCGAAAGTTGCGCGGGAAAGTTGCCCAGGCGCTCGCCCAGGCCAACCTGACGAAGCGTTTGCTCGGCATCGAGCGAATCGGGGCAGATTTGCGCCGCAAGCTCAACATTTTCGAGCGCCGTCAGGTTGGGGACCAGATTGTAGAACTGGAAGACAAAGCCAACGTCGGCGCGGCGGTATTCCACGAGCTGCGCCTCGTTAGCGGAGCTCACATCGCGCCCGTCCACCGTCACGGTGCCGGAAGTCGCCGTATCCATGCCGCCCAGAATGTTGAGCGCCGTGGTCTTGCCGGCACCCGAAGCACCCAAAATGATGGCGAGCTCGCCGCGCTCGACCGTAAAACTCGCGCCGTCGAGTGCGTGAATGCGGGCGTCGCCCTCGCCGTATGCCTTGATGACGTCTTTGAATTCGATATAAGCCATCGATCGGTTCCCATCTGATCGGATAACTCTTTAGTATTACCCATTTCCCGCCTGCCAAAAAGGGACAGGTTTATTTTGGCAGGTTTTATATGGGGAAACGGCAGCTATAGATGAGGCGCCGGGAAGGCAGAGAAATCATCGACGGGGTCAGGCCGACCGCCAAACACAACGTACGCATCTCTATCTGTCAGCCAAATCATTCGAACGGCTGTTCGTTTCTATGATATGATTCCACTATTTAAGCAGGCCAATTCGCAGAAAGGCGGCCAACATGGCGTTCGACTTTAAGAAGGAATGCAAGGAGCTCTACAAACCTGCAAGCAAGCCGAGTATCGTAACTGTCCCGCCTATGAGCTACGTTGCCGTTCGCGGAAAGGGCGACCCAAATACCGAAGGTGGCGAGTATCAAAACGCCCTGCCGCTGCTTTACGGCATCGCCTATACCGTCAAGATGTCAAAGAAAGGCTCAAGGAGTATCGAGGGCTATTTCGACTTTGTGGTACCGCCGCTCGAGGGTTTCTGGTGGCAAGACTCCCCGAGCGGCGACATCGATTATGTACGCAAAGACGATTTCAACTTTATCTCGTGCATCCGCCTGCCCGATTTCGTCACCCAAGATGACTTTGACTGGGCAGTCGCGGAAGCCACGACCAAGAAGAAACTGGACTTTTCCGCCGTTGAGCTGCTTAAAGTTGACGAGGGTCTCTGCGTTCAATGCATGCACACCGGGCCCTACGACAACGAACCGGCGACTGTAAACGCTATGCATGAATACATGACCGAGCAGGGCTATGTCCCCGACTTCTCAGACTCCCGTTTACATCACGAAATCTATCTCTCCGATCCACGCAAATGTGCACCGGAGAAACTTAAGACTGTGGTTCGTCATCCTATCAAGCGCGCTGAATAGCGTGGGGCGCCGTCCCGCGCATCAGGTTTTAGGCCAGGCAATCAGCCGCTCCAAGGTCATCTGGCAGCTTCCTTGACGCAGGTCATCGTATCTTATAATTTTATGTCTCTAAAGCTGGAAAGCCTCTCAACGATGCGCAACTCCAGCTCTTTTTATATCAAGAGGCTTAAATGAAATACCAGAAGTCGTGGATATCCATCAACGAACAGATAGCGCTATTGACAGAAAACAAGGGTCTTAAGTGCTCTGATCAAAGCGAACTCGAGCGAGCTTTGGTCGAAGTCGGCTACTACAGGCAAAGTACTCGAGCGTCACTCCTCGTACGCGCCCTCAAGCCGAAGCAGCCACTCCTTGCGGTCAAGCCCGCCGGCATATCCGTTAAGCGAGCCGTCGGCGGCAACCACGCGATGGCACGGCACAATGATCGAAATAGGATTCCGCGCGACCGCGGCCCCCACGGCACGGGGAGACACAACAGGTGCTTCGTTTCCCGGTACACGATGTCGAGCCGCAACACGCTGGGCGATCTCACCATACGTAGCGACCTCGCCACGCGGGATAGAAAGCAGCTCAAACCAAACCTCACGCTGAAACGCCGTGCCAATCATATGCAACGGCGGCGTAAACCGAAGCTCCTGCCCCGCAAAATAAGCATTCAGCCAAGCCCAAGAACGCTCAAGCACCGAAGAAGCCGCGCCATTTGCCGGACTCACCGAAGACATCCCACCGGTACCAGAAACCGCATCGGCGCCTTCAACATGTTCGGGATCTTCTTTGAGAAGCGTGGAGCCAAAGTGCTCCTGCCCCTCAAACCAAAGCCCCGTCAAACCGCGGCCATCAGCGGCAAGCAAGATTTCGCCCAAAGGCGAAGCAAACGTCGTCGTGACCACCAGCGGCTCCTTTCAAAACTCCGCACCATAATACCGCGAATTGTGCAGACAACCCCAATCGACCCCACAGTTCCCAAAGGCGGCAGGCGCGCAGCGCCGCAGCTGCCGGCCACGCCCCACAGTTCCCAAAGGCGGCAGGCGCAAAGCGCCGAGGCCGCCGCCGGGACCAGGGCTCGCAACAGCCACGCGCCCCCACATCAGCCCAGCGGCCTCAACCAACAACAGCCCCATCGCAGGCCGCTCGCAGCAGCGTCACCGCAGGCGGGGGCCGGGCTTAGTTTTCAGAACACTCCGCAGACCAGTGTGGCGCCTTGTCCGCGGCTCCGAAGGAGCAGGACAAGGCGCCACACATGGTCGAGGACGTTCTGAAAACTAAGCCCGGCCCCCGCCGGACAGGTCACACTACTCGCAGAGCAGCTTAGCGATCTGGACGGCGTTGGTTGCCGCGCCCTTACGGATTTGGTCGCCGCAGCACCAGAAGGTGATGCCACGCGCAGCCTCGGGGTTCGAGATGTCGCGACGCACGCGGCCGACCCAAATCAGGTCCTGGTCGGAGGTGTCCATCGGCATGGGGAAGCGATCGTGCGCATCCTCGGCAGCCATATCGTCAACCAGCTTGACGCCGGGAGCGGCAGCCAGCGCAGCACGGGCCTCCTCAACCGTTATATCGCGCTCAAACTCGAGCGTAATGCTCTCGGAGTGCGAACGCAGCACAGGAACGCGCACGCAGGTGCAGTTCACGCGCAGCTCGGGCAGGTGCATAATCTTGCGGCCCTCGTTTTGCAGCTTCATCTCCTCGGAGGTAAAGCCCTCCTCCTTGACGCCGCCAATCTGCGGAATCAGGTTGCTCGCCAGCTGGGCGGCAAAAGCGCGCGGCTCGGGAATCTCCTCGCCACGGCCCAGGGCGGCCAGCTGGGCCTCGAGCTCGGCCATACCGGGAGCGCCAGCGCCCGAAGCCGCCTGGTACGTCGAGACGATCATGCGCTTCACGCCGGCGAGCTGATGCAGCGGCCAGGTGGGAACCAGGCCGATAATGGTCGCGCAGTTGGGGTTGGCGATAAGGCCGTGATGCCACTTGATATCGTCGGCATTGATCTCGGGTACGACCAGCGGCACCTCGGGATCCATGCGGAAGGCATGGCTGTTGTCGACCACGACAGCGCCGCGCTTGACGGCCTCGGGCAGCAGCTCCTTCGCGATATCGTCGCCGGCGGCTCCGAGCACAATATCGCAGCCCTCAAAGGCCTCGGGGCAAGCCTCTTCGATCACGATTTGCTCGCCGCGGAACTCAACGGTCTTGCCCGCAGAGCGCGCGCTCGCCAGCAGCTTGAGCTTACCGACCGGAAACTCCTGCTCGTTGAGGCACTCGAGCATCTGGGTGCCCACGGCTCCCGTCGCACCCAAAATAGCAACCGTGTACTGTTTCATGCTTCCCCCTTTAAAGGTTGTGGCTTTTGCCCGCACGCCGAGCAGGCCGATTATTGTTGCCAGTGTATACAAGAACGGGGCGGGCACGAAACCCGCCCCGTCGAAACGAAACCGAAACGAAACGCCCCGCCGTAGATTTTTGAGACATGACCCAAAAATCTACCGAGCAGTCGCTACTTTTTGAGCGCGGCCAGAGCGGGATCGACCGGCGCAGGAGCCTCCAGATCGGAAACCTTCACAATGCCGTTTTCGTCGGAGAAGGCACGGTAAATGGTCTGAATCGCTAGGTCGAAGTCCTTCTCCTCGACACCGATAATGATGTTGATCTCGTCACAGCTCTGCGAAATCATACGCACGCTCACGCCGGCTTGGCCAAGCATGCCAAACAGGTGACCCGAGATACCTGCGCGCCCGCGCAGGTTACGGCCGACGGTCGCGATAAGCGCCAGGCCCTCGACAACCTCGATCTCGAGCGGCTCGACCTCCTGCTGAATGTCGCCCACGAGCGAGTACAGCGAGTCGTGCACATCCTGCTCCTGCACCACGGCGCCAAAGCGGTCGACACCGGTGGGCATGTGCTCGACGGAGACGTCATAGCGTTCGAACACCGAAAGCGCACGGCGCATAAAACCGACACGGGGCTTGGTGCGGTCGCGGGCGACGTTGATGGCGACAAAGCCGCGCTTGCCGGTCACGCCGGTAATGATGGGCTCCGCCTCGCCCTCATCAGCCGTCTCGCTAATGATGGTGCCGGGGTCCTGCGGCGCATTGGTGTTCTTGATGACCAGCGGAATACCCGCCTCACGCACAGGGAACACGGCCTCCTCGTGCAGGACGCTTGCGCCCATGTACGAAAGCTCGCGCAGCTCCTCGTAGGTAACGCGCGCAATGGGCTGAGCCTCGGGCACAATGCGAGGATCGGCAGAATAGAAGCCCGAAACGTCGGTCCAGTTCTCGTACAGGTCGGCGCCTAGGCACTTGGCCAGGATCGAGCCGGAAATGTCGCCGCCGCCACGGTCGAGCAGCTTGATCTGGCCCTCGCGCGTCGCGCCGTAGAAGCCAGGCATAACGAAGCCGCCCTGCTGACCGTACTCTTGCACCAGCTCGGAGGTGCGGTTCATGCTGAGCGTACCGTCGTGATGGAACGCCACAACCGTCGCGGCGTCCAGGAACGGTAGGCCCAGGTACTCAGCCATCAGGCGAGCGGTGAAGTACTCGCCGCGGCTCACAAGCTCCTCGGTGGAGTAACCGCCCGAGCGGGCGCGCTCGGCAAAAGCCGCGAACTCCTCACGGATGGGATAGGTGAGCTCCAGCTCGTCAGCGATATCAAAATAGCGCTGGCCGATGTCCTCGAGCAGCTCCTCGCACGACACGTGGTACTTAACGTGCGCGTTAACCAGGTAGAGCAGGTCGGTCACCTTGGTGTCGCCCTTAAAGCGGCGACCACAGGCGGAAACCACCACAAAACGGCGAGCCGGGTCGGCATCGACGATGGCCTTGATCTTCTTAAAGTGTTCGGCGTCGGCGACCGACGAGCCGCCAAACTTGGCAATCTTAATCATGGGCTGGAGGTTACCTTTCTAAAAAGCCTCTGCGAACCTATTTTGCGCGCTCTGATACCATGGTTTCACCGATTGGGACCAAGGCATCCGAGGAGCAGTGTTATATGGGAACTTATCATAGTACACGAGGACGCACTTTATCGTGCTCAAGTAAGGTGGCAATCCGCACCGGCATCGCTCCCGACGGGGGTTTGTTTGTCTCGGACGAGCTTGGCACCCAGCAGGTCGATATCAGCTCGCTTGCAGATAAATCGTACTTTGAAATCGCTCAAGATGTGTTGGGAATGTTACTGAATGATTACACGGCCGAAGAAATTTCGGCGTGTGTCGACGAGGCATACCGCGGCACGTTCGCGAGTGAAGAGGTTACGCCGCTCGTCAAACTCGACGCTGCGCCGGGTGTTGACGCCCCTCAGACCTATGTGATGGAACTCTTTGGCGGCCCTACAAGCGCCTTCAAGGACGTCGCCCTGCAGATGCTCCCCCGTCTGATGGCCCGCACTTCCGCCAAGGACGGCGGCGCCGAGCGCATCATGATCGTCACCGCCACGTCGGGCGACACGGGCAAGGCTGCGCTCGCCGGTTTTGCCGACGCTCCGGGCACGGGCATCACCGTCTTTTATCCCGAGGGCAAGGTTAGCCGCGTCCAGAACCTGCAGATGTCCACGCAGGAGGGCGACAACGTCGCCGTCTGCGGCATCCGCGGCAACTTTGACGACGCCCAGAGCGCCGTCAAGCGCATCTTTGCCGATAAGGAGCTTGCCGAGCGCCTGGAGGCCGCTGGCACGGTGCTTTCGAGCGCTAACTCCATCAATGTCGGCCGTCTGGTACCGCAGGTCGTCTACTACTTTGCCGCCTATGCGCAGCTGCTGCGCGCCGGCGCTATCGAGGCTGGCGACGCCGTAGAGTTCTGTGTGCCCACCGGCAACTTTGGCGATATCTTGGCCGGCTACTACGCCAAGCGCATGGGTCTGCCCGTCGCCAAGCTCATCGTCGCGAGCGACAAGAACAACGTGCTCGCTGACTTCCTGACCAACGGCGTCTACGACCGCAACCGCCCGTTCTTCACGACCATCTCGCCGTCGATGGACATCCTCATCAGCTCCAACCTCGAGCGCATGCTCTACTTCCTGTCCGATGGCGACTGCGAACTCGTTGCCGGCCTTATGAAGCAGCTGGCACAGACTGGTCGCTACGAGGTTCCCGCCGACCTGCTGGCAAAGATTCAGAGCGTCTTTGGCTGCGGTTGGGCCAGCGAGGACGAGGTCCGCGCCGCCATCAAGAGCTGCTGGGACGCCAACGGCTACGTGATCGACCCGCACACCGCTTGCGGCTATCACGTCTTCGAAAAGGTCGCCCCCGCCGAGGGCGCCAAGGCCCGCGTGCTGCTTTCGACCGCCAGCCCTTACAAGTTCCCGCGTGCCTGCTGCGACGCCCTGGGCCTCGACGTTCCCGAGGACGACTTTGAGGCCATGCGCGTGCTCGAGCAGGCAACCAACACGGTTGCCCCGGTCCAACTCGCCGAGCTCGAGTCCAAGCCCGTCCGCTTCGAAGACGTCTGCAACGTCGATGAGATGGCAAGCTACGTCGAGTCTGCAGCAAAAAAGATGGCTACCAACTAAAACCCCTTATAAGGCGCCGGCGAAAGCCGGCGCACTTTCTTTTAATATGGCTCCCCAGCGCGGTGAGGAGACGGCGTAGGTCGGTTTCACGCTTGCTCCGTCGCGAGTTCCGCACGAGCCGAAGGCCACTAAATGTGGCCTTCGTGCGAGCAGGACTGTCCGAGCAGCGGAGCAAACGTGAAACCGACCCCCAGGAGGACCAACAACAATGATCAAGATCACCGTCCCCGCCACCAGCGCAAACCTAGGCATCGGCTACGACACCCTCGGCATGGCCGTCAGCCTCTACTCGCACTTTACCTTTGAGCGTGCCGACAAGCTCACCATCACGGGCTGCCCCGAGGAGTTTCAAAACGAGAATAACCTGGTCTATGTGAGCTTTGTCGATGCTCTGGCCGCCTGGGGCGAGCCGGCCTTCCCCGTCGCTATCGACATTCAGACCGACGTGCCCGTCGCCCGCGGCCTGGGTTCCAGCTCCACCTGCGTCGTCGCCGGCATCATGGCTGCCGCCGCGCTGACAGGCCACACCGTCGACCGTGCCGAGCTCGTCCGCATTGCCACCGAGGTCGAGGGCCATCCCGATAACGTCGCTCCCGCCATCCTTGGCGGCGCCGTCTGCTCCTTTACGCCGACCGATTCGCTCCCCCAATGCCTGCGCTACGAGGTGAGCGATCGCTTGCGTTTTATTACCGTGATTCCGCCCTACGAGGTACATACGAGCGAGGCGCGCAAGGTCGTGCCGCAGGAGATTCCGCTCTCCACCGCCGTATGGCAAATGGGCCGCATCGCCGGCATGACGCGCGGCCTGGAGACCGGCGACCTTGACCTGATTGCCGCCGCCAACGACGACCGCATCCAGGAGCCCTATCGCCGCCGCCTCATCCCCGACTACAACGCCGTGCGCGACACCTGCCTTAACGGAGGCGCCAAGACCATCTGGATCAGTGGCTCCGGCTCGACCCTCATGGCCGTGACTGACGACACCATCGTGGCAAAGTTCCTACAGGTCAAGCTACGCGAGCAGTTCCCCAAGTGTGATACGCACATTCTGACGTGCGACACCGAGGGCGCCCAGATCGAATACCTGTAGCGTCCTGCCTCATTGCTCTCACCGGTCCCCTTGGGGCTTCCCCTGAAAACGTCCTCGATCATGAATTGCCCCGTCGTGCGCTTCGCGCGACGGGGCAATTCGATCTGCGGATTGTTTTCAGGGGAAGCCCCAAGGGGACCTGCGCAGCCTCGACAGGATATCGCATTCGCTGATTTAATCTTGCGTTCCTTCGGAGCAGCGGACAAAGGACCCTTCACGATACGGAAAGATTTGGGGGCAAAGCCCCTGGCCTCCCCTACGTTAACTTCGCTGACGGCGGCTACAGGGACCTACACTCTGGAAAGTCGCCGGGCTGATTTTTTTTGGCTTCTATTTGATAAAGGCGCACTTCCCAGCATCTCATTCGACCTATAGCTCTGTTTTAATTTCTAATTGATGATCGATGCGTGGCGTCATCTAATTATCTTCACTACTCAAAACAGCCCCAAGTTTACGTACTAGCGTCTCAACAGTAATTCCGAGTGCATCCGCATAGACAAACTGCTCATAGACCCTAAGGCTGCGTTCCCCGGTCTCGACCTTTGAGATGAACGACTGAGGTACCCCCAGTTTCTTTGCGAGTTCAACCTGAGTGATACCTTGCTCCCGACGAATCTGGGAAAGGCATTTTCCGCATGTCCTGTTAGCATCAACGTTCATGCCGTTTACGCTATATTCCATTTTGATATATCCCAAACTGGGATATATTTATGTCACCAGCCATTCCGCTTATCAAAAATGCCCATCGCAGATTCACAGCTAGGAAGGAGCCTCGATAAACATGAATGACGAGATGAAGGAGCCCGACGAGGAAAAGGCGCTCAGCGAGTCCGACGAGCGGAAGCCAGATTTCAAAGCCGAGCAGTTTTCTGATGGTGCTAGCGACACCCCCTCCTCTGAAATTCCGCCATCAAACGAAGATGACGGCGCACGCAAAAATGAAGAAAACGACTCACTTCTAACGCGGGCCATTCATAAATTAGGCAATAAAAAACGAGCGGCAATCGCAGCTGCCGTGGCAGTTGTCATCATCTTCAGTTTGCCCATGATGTTTCCTCAGTTGTTTTGCACTCACAAGCTATGGGCCAATGCAACCTGTACAAGCCCTCGCACATGTAAAAGTTGCGGCAAAACCGAGGGGGAACCGCTTGGACACGAATGGGAAGAAGCAACGTGCACGGTTCCGAAGACCTGTCAACGCTGCGGTAAAACCGAGGGGGAACCCCTTGGGCATCAACCGGGCTCGTGGACTACCGAAGTTGACTACGTGGACGCCACCTCAAAGGAAATACGAGAATGCGAAAAATGCGGAGAGGTCGTTGACACCCGCAACGAGAAGGAAATCACATCTTTTCTTGGCGACGGAAAGTTTTCAATTTCTCCAAAAGGCTTTATTGATCGACTTAACGAGGAATTCTCCGATATCCCCAATTGCAGCAGCATGAATGCGGATTACGAACTAGACGATAGCGGCATGGGGCTCGAACTTCAGATTAAAAACGGTTCAAAGATTGCCGGTATTGGAGGCTTCTTTTCGGACTCGAGTAACCCGGTGCTACTCAGCTATCTTGGATCCGAAAACTGCTTCAAAAACATAGTCATGTACTTCGAAAACTCCGACTATGCCGCGGCGACAGCATTGGCAACTATACAAGCAATCGATCCAACACTTTCGTTTTCAGACGCCAAGGAAGTTGGTGCTGCCTGCGTAGATACGCCAACTGTCAAAAATGGAATTACGTATGCAATCGTAGCTTCGAATGGAGAGTACTGGCTAAGCGCTCGAATTGAATAATTTTCTTTGATTACTAAATTCAGACGCCTCTTACTCGCGATATATTAAAACTCAACCCCTGACAGCATCGTCAATCGAAAATTGCCCCGCCGAGCACTTTAGCTTGGCGGGGCAATTCAATATGAAAGCGGATTTAAATATCAACAAGGCCTGCACGCTCCAACGAGACAGCCGGCTTCGCTGCTCAAATTGCCCTTGGTGAACCACAAGTTGAGCAATCAGTGGCCAGAATCCCCTTTAGGCGGCGCTTGTTTCTTTGTATTCGAAGACTGGTTCTAGGAGGTCTTCGATGTTACAGTGGAGGCCTTTTGCTATAGCTCTTACGGTTGTTACCGAGGCTTCGTTGATGTTTCGTTGGCGCTGTTCGTACATTTGGATTGAGCGGAGCGATACGCCTGATTCGTATGCCAGGTCTTGTTGGGTTTTCTTAAGCTTCTTTCTTGCTAACGCAAGTTTTGTTTGCCTGGACGCTTTCTTCGCCATATCGCAGACGAGGCGAGCCACACGTTCCTCCGAGGCTTCGTGCCAGGGGTAGTACAGACTGCGTAGCACATCAAATGGAACGACATGCAGCAAATCTTCGAAAGACTCTCCTAGGCGCCACTGAAGGTATGCCAATATCCAGCCTGTCCAATATTCCGGTGTCTTTTCGAATCGGTAGGTTCGATTTGGCATCGGCCTTGATTGATAGCCCGACCTTTCGGCGATAAGCGCGAACAGCTCAACGCCCGATTTTCCCGACACTACCCATGCGTTGCCGCGTTCGAACTCGCGAGCTACGCCGCTCAGGCAAAAGAGTTCAGCAACTTCCGATCCTTCTGCTCCATAATCGTTAACGGCATAGTCAAAGCAGTCGCCGAGATTGTTCATTGCATCCTCGAGATAGTAGACGGGGTATGTTCTACTCGGCCCACAATCCGTTAACTCTTGGATCATTTAAATCAACCCTCCCTGCCATTAAATCCCTAATGTAGACACCCTCAGAGTCGAATCCATTCACAGTTTCCAAGTACTTGCGCCGCGCGTTCTGCTCTCGCTTAAAGCGCTTGGGATAATACTCAGATCCCAACGCCTGCTTCCATTCGCAGAATCTGATTGCTGAGAACGCACGCTCACTCATAAGCGCATATTGAATGCCCAAATCCCCCAAAAACATAATGCGCTGCAATTGCCTGAGCGAGATCATGCCGTTGACAAACTGTCTTGCAAACGAGAAATAGGAATCGTCTGCACGATAGCCTCGAATAACGTCATAGGGAGAAATATCAATCAGGCAGTTATCCAGCAGATAACGAAGCCCCTCGCGTGCTACTGGCGTTGAAACATTGAACTCTCTGTTATTCGCCAGAATTGCAAGCCAGTTGAGAATCGAGAACTCACCTAATTCCAAATCCAAAATCGCAAGGCCATCTAAATCAAGCTCATATCGATTGGCAATGCCATCAGACTCGGTCCGACATGCCCACTCCATTGCCATTTCCTCATGCGGTGTGCAATAAAACCCGCGCCCATAGTCATTGAATTGCCTGCATTTATCCAACGATGGATGCTCGACAACAACCTCCGACCCGTGCCAAAGCTCCATATCGACCTCCTAAAAAATATCACCCCAGTGATAGTTTACCAATAACTATCACTGGGGTGATATGAACGGGGGCTTTTGACGGTTTAACCCTGACTAGAGGCAGGCCTCGGCGATGCGCTTTTTTAGTTCGTCGATACCCACGCCGGTCTGGGAGCTCGTGATGATTACATTCTCGGCCGGGACGTTGAGCTGCTTTTTGATGGCTGCTGCTTGGCGGGCCTGCTGGGTGCGGCTGAGTTTGTCGGCCTTGGTGAGGCAGACGATAAAGTTGAACTCGTTGCCCTGCAGGTAGTCGATCATGTCATGGTCGAGTTTACTGGGGTCGTGGCGAATGTCCACCAGCGACACAACCAGGTTAAAGCTGCGCTCGGAGTCGAAGAAGTCGCCAATGAGCTCGGCCCAACGGTCGCGCTCGGCCTTGGAACGGCGGGCGAAACCGTAGCCTGGCAGGTCCACAAAGTGCACGTCGTCGGCCTCGAAGAAGTTGATGTTGCTCGTCTTGCCCGGCGTACTCGAAACCTTCACCAGGTTCTTGCGGCCAAAGAGCTTGTTCATGATGGACGACTTGCCCACGTTGGAGCGGCCGACAAAGCTCACCTCGGGGCAGGTGGACTCGGGGATCTGCGAAACCTTGCCGTAGCTGGCGACGAACTTGGCAAGCTGATAGTTAATGGAATCGGCCATGGACACTCCTTGGTCGTAGGTTCTTACAAATAGACGCGCTATTGCGCAGCGGCAATGCGGCGGACGATATCGAGCGTGATGTCACTTGCGACACGCGCGTACTCGAACAGATCGAACTCGCGCTCGCAAATTGCATCGTACGCCTCGTCACAATTATCGCTGATAGCGCGCAACACCAGGCAATCGACACCATTTTTGGTTGCGACATGGGCAATTGCCGCGCCCTCCATGCCGACACAATCGGCATGCGTCGCCTCGATAGCGTCGTTGCGCATAGTAGCGCCCGTCACAAAGCGGTTACCCGTGGCAATCGTGCCGACCAGGAACTGCTTGGTGCCCTCGTTCGAAGCGACTGCATTTTTCGAAGCGTCAACAAACCCACGCTCAGCAAGCACGTCGGCGGCAATATCGACCAGCGCGGGCGTCGAGCCAAACTCCTCGAGCCCCGGTGCGGACTCGGCGATAAGCGCGGTATCGGTATCCAGATAGCGTAGGCGTTTGCCAATGACCACGTCGTCGATATGGAGCTTGGGGTTCAAACCGCCCGCAATGCCCGAAAACACAACAGCCTGCGGAGCATACTTGCTAATGAGGTGCTGTGTTGCAGCGGCGGCGTTCACCGTGCCCATGCCCGCCGTTGTGGCGACAACTGTCAGGCCGTCGAGCTCACCGCTCACAACGGTCAAGCCTGCCTCCCGTGCCTCGCAAACGTCGCTCAGCTCTTCCTTAATCTGCATGATCTCTTTTTCGAGCGCACCGATAATCGCAATGGTAGCCATGCCATTCCCCAAACCTATTCGAAATTCTCAACCACGGTATGGTACCAGCATTTTGTTTGACCTCGTCAAACGAACACGCTAAGCCAGTGCAGCTCGCGTATCAAACAGAGCCTTTGCAATCGCGGCCGTAACCTCGCTCGAGCGGTCGCTCCACGGCATCGATGTCATGATACCCATGACATAGGTACAGCCATCGATGTCGATAAGGCCCGCATCGCATGTCGAGTAGTAACCATCCTCGCTAATCCAGCCTGCCTTGTTGCGCACCAAAACCTGCTCGTCCGCAATGCCATCGCGAATAAACGAGCGCGATGTTGATGCCAGAAGGCCCGACAACCACTGTGAAGTCTCGGTATCCATGCTCAGATACTCGCTCATCTCACGCCATAACCTCGCAGAAGTGCGCGGGCAGTAGGTCGGAAAATCACTCATCGGATTCAGTGCCGTTTCGTCATCAACACCCAGATTGGCAATCCAATCCTCATAGCCATCATGGTCAAACGCCGCGCGTAACGCGATAAACGAATCGTTGTCTGAGTTGACGACGGCATTCTCGATAAGGTTGCGCACCGTCTGCCAGCCCATGCTGTAACCACCATACGTGGCTAAAGGCCCATCGAGCGACACCTGCCCCGATTCGACCAACGTCTCGCAAATATAGAGCGCATACAGCGCTTTGTAGCTGCTCGCTCCATACACCCCGACATCGGCGTTATACGTCACGCCCCTACCGCTCGATAGGTCGTAGAACACTACACCCACATCGCCCAGCTCCTGCGCCCGACACAGGGCATCCTGGAGCAAGGCAAGGCTCTCATCCTCCAAGGCAGGAGTCTTGTTATCCACCAACGAGAAGGTCCGAACGGTATCACCCGAAGGGATATCGTTGAAGTCCGCCTTCGAAAGTCTCGTCTTGAGATCTGCCGTCGACAGAGCTTGATCTGCCGACGCTTTGGACTTTGAAACCTTCTCGTTTTGCAGCTGTACCGTTGACGCATCTGGGCGCCCCGTTCGCTCCGAGGCGTAGGTTTTAACGGTAATTCCGAGGATAATAACCGCCGACGTTAGCATCCCAATAGCGGCAATCTTCCTCACGCGGATGCGAGCGCCGGCAAGGCCACGCGAAGACGTGCCCTTCGTCTTATATCTGCTGCCATGCTGCGGCACATACTCGTCCCGCGATGCGATGTTTCGCACGTGGTCTCCTGACTGCCACCGTTTATATACGAGCAGCATGATACCGAGCAGGCATTTCTTTCCAAAGATATTCAGCAGCGTTTAAGGTGTCTTTAAAGAAACCACAAGCGTATTTATCCAAATGGCACGATTCTGTTGCGCATCTCTACCCAAAACGAAGTTGCGGTGAAATGGTTCCTGTTTGGGCGACATGGGCCTAAAAACAAGAACTATTCCACCGCAACTCAGCTGGGAACGAGGGGATATGAGGGCTATGGCATGCTATCCGATAGCGTTTTTGAGCTCCGCGCGGCGCTTTTTCATGCCGGTCATAACGGCATTACGCAACTCGGGCATGCGCGCGGTATCCATCTGGGGCACGCCCTCGAGCTTATAGGGAATGCCCAGTTGCTCGTACTTGACGACACCCATCGTGTGATACGGCAGCATTTCCAGGCCCACCACGTTGTGCCATGGAGCGATGAGGCGACCGAGCTTCTCGCACTCCTCCACCGTGTCGGTAATGCCCGGCACAACCACGTGGCGGATAACGACCTTGATCTTGCGACGGGCAAGCTCATCGCCAAACGCCAGGATACGTGCAGGATCGCAGCCGGTCAGCTTTTTATGCTCAGCCGGATCGGCATGCTTGATGTCGAGCAGCACCATGTCGGTCTCGTTGAGAACGGCATCGAACTTCTCGGGATGCTGAGGGTCGAAGGCGTAGCCACAGCTATCCAGGCAGGTATGTACACGACCATCGGGGTTGTTGTGCATTGCACGGAACAGGTCGGCCAAAAACTCGGGCTGCAGAAGTGGCTCGCCGCCCGAAACCGTAATTCCGCCGCTGCGGTAAAACTCATGGTTACTCTGGAACTCGTCCATAAGGTGCTCGACGGTCACCATCGTGCCGCCGTTAACCGACCAGGTATCGGGGTTGTGGCAATACGCACAGCGCATGGGGCAGCCTTGGACAAACACTACGAAGCGGATGCCGGGCCCATCGACCGTACCCATCGTTTCAATCGAATGTACGCGGCCCAGGGCAAACGCAGAGTCCTCAGGACGAGCGTCCACACCCTCAAGCGTCATTTCTGCCATTCGCGCTACCTTGCCTCTCCTTGGATGCAACCAATTAAAATGCCAGAGCCATTCTAGCCCATGCGTTTGCGTTTAAACGTCTCGGACTAGAACGGCACGTTTTAATCTATCCCCCATCACCATGGCTGGGGGCTACGTCGAGATGTCAGGCTGAAGAACGCTCGCCTGCGGCCTTTACGCTTTAAGCGTGAGCACCGCACCGAAGGCGGTCGGGCCGCAATGGCTCGAGATGACGCCGCCGACCTGAGTCCAGGTAATGTCCTTAAAGCCCAGGTCGTGCGCATAGACTTCCATGTCGTCGCGCAGCTCCTCGGAAAGACCTACCGAATACGCCAGGCCAATGTGCGAGTAGTCAATCTCACCCTTCGCAACCATGTGGTCAATAAAGGCGCGGGCGCACTTGAGCATAGAGCCGCGAAACTTCTTAGTCGCCACGAACTTGCCGCCCGTTACCTCAATGCAGGGCTTAATCTTGAGCAGATGGGCACCGAGGAATGCCACGTTGGACAAACGACCGCCCGCCTTAAGGAAGGCAAGATCAGTAGGAACAAAGCCCAGCAGCACGCGGTCCATGACGGAGTTCGTAAATGCAAAGATCTCGTCGACGGTGGCATCGGGATGAGCCTCAATATACTTGGCGGTCTCGACAGCAACCAACGACTGACCCACCGAGACAAAGCGCGTGTCCATGGAGAACACGTAGTCGCGCCCCTTAGCTGCAATCTTGGAGGACTGATGCGAGCAGGTCGTGGCCTCGGAGTACGCAAGATGCAGAATGGTCGCATCGGGCTGCTCGGCATGGATACGGTCGTACACGTGAGCAAAATCCGCAGGCGCGCAGCCGCTGGTCTTGGGCATTACGCCAAACTCGTTGCAGCGTGAGTAAATCTCGAGCGGATCGATCGAACCGTCCTCGACGGTCTCGTCACCAATCGTGACATGCATGGGCACGCGCACGATGCCGTAGCGCTCGCAAAGCTCCGGCGTCACATCCGACCCAGACTCAACCACGATTACGTACTTGCCCATTATTATCACGACCCATCTCAACATTGGCTTTTCAATACATGGCACGCGCCGTCGCACTGTTGCACAACAGCGTCCAAGCACCAAAGAGACGCCGCCCCTTGCACACAACAAAGGACAGCGTCTCCTTGGAAAACTCCGTGCTTATCTAGGATTCTACACGGTTTATTAAGGAGGGTTACTTATTCCGCAAACGGTCGCTATACGCGATAAACGGTAGCAAGCAAGTATCCAGAACGCTCAAACCATGAGGAGAGTTCCGCCTAAAGGGTGACTACACAGGACCCCCGCCGGGGCTGTTTGGGCTATCTCCCAAAACATTCCGCACTGATATTTTCTGTATTGAAGACGTCGATGATGCACCCGTATACCATTGACGTCGACACCATCAGATGCGGACCGCGCGGTGACCCCACATTCCGCTGGCGCCCACAGGGCTGCCCTCGTTTCCTGACATGTCCCGCGCGGGCCGCGGCGAGCCGAGACCGCCGCATGACCTAATAGGAGCATGGAGCGATACCGCGGACCCGAACAACCGCATTCTATCGCGCCCCGTCAGTGTGCCGTCTGCCCGGTCCAGGCGAGCACGGAAAGAACGGAGCGAGACATGCAAAACGAATCGACACCCGACGCCCGCGGGCCGGTCTTCTGCGGGGTCGACACCCACGCCGACTCGCACTGGCTGTACGTCCTGGACTGGAGGGGCCGCAAGGTCCTGTCCCGCCGGTTCCCCGCCGACGCGGCGGGCTACGAGGCGCTCGCCGGGGCGATCGCCGCGGCCGGGGAGCCGGCCTGCGTCGCGATGGAGGGGACGTCGTCCTACGGGGCGGGCCTCACCAGGCACCTCGCGTCGCTGGGGATGCCCGTGCGCGAGGCGCTCTCCCCGGCGAGGATGCAGAGGAGGCGCCCGGGGCAGGGGAAGTGCGACGAGGCGGACGCGGAGAGGGCCGCCCGCGCGGCGATGTCCGGCTCAAGGCTCGGGACCCCCAAGAGCCAGGACGGGTGGGTCGACGGGGTGCGCTGCATGCTCGCGGCGCGTGTTAGCACTACTGTAAAAACAACCAATTTCGCCATCGCACTTTAGCCGATTCC
>CABSYW010000010.1 GCA_902482035.1 uncultured Collinsella sp.
CACGAGCGGGGGCTCCTATCTTTTTAGTGCCCTCGGATTGGGTCATAGTGTCTGTTCAACAGCGCCAACGCAGGTCTTGCCATCTACACCTGTGCTCAGTTCGTCATTACGGCCGCCTGCATGGCCTATTCCATTTCGTCGCTGCGCAAACTGGGCGTGAGCCTGCCGGTTCGCGGTGCGATCCTGCTGTTCTTTGCGTTTATGCCGATGTTCTCTAACTACGCGGCGCTGCTCACCAAAGACGTGCTGTTTGCCGACGCGTTCTTGGTGCTGCTGGTACAGACCGTCAAGCTCGTGGCATGTGGCTTGCCCCGTCGTGATGCCAATGCCGAGCGAGCGGGCGAGAAAGCCCCCGTGCTCTTTGCGTGCCACGACTGGCTGCTGCTCGCTCTGGGCGCCATGGGTTCCACATTTCTGCGCAACGGCGGCCTGGTGTTTCCCCTGGCGGCATGCGTAATCGCGGCGGCGTTTTGCGTATGGGACGTGCATGTGGCTCGTCGTGCAGCCAAGCAGACTGGTGCTGCGCCTTCGGGCGCCATCCCGCGTTTCCGCTGGGTTGGCGTTCTCGCGGTGCTCGCGCTCTGCCTTGCCTCTAATATGTACTTCACCAAGGTCTTTATGCCGGCGCACGACATTACGCCCGGTTCCAAGCGCGAAATCCTCTCGATTCCGTTCCAGCAGACGGCTCGTTTCGTCCAAAAGCACGACGGCCTCAACTCGGGCGTCAACCCTACGGTTAAGGAGGACGGCACCATCGTGGAGGCGCCCTGCGACGGTTTGGTAACCGATGAGGAGCGCGCTGCGATCGATCGGGTGCTCAAGTACGAGAACCTGGGCCGCCGCTACAACCCCGACAAGTCCGATGCCGTCAAGAACTGCTTTAACGAGTACGCCTCGCAGGAGGACATCGATGCCTATTTTGCGGTATGGGCCCAGATGTTTAAGAAGGATCCCGAGTGCTATATTTCGGCGCTTATCAATAACTACTATGGTTATTTTTATCCGAGCGCGCGCGATGCCTGGGTCTACAGCACGGCGCGTAGTGCCGAGATCATGGCGCGTCCCGACAACCTCAAGTACTTCGACTTCCATCCGGTTGACAGCAACGTGGTGCGCTGGTGCGACCACCTGATCAATCTGTACCGTGTAGCGGTGCAGCGCATCCCGTTTATTTCGCTCACCATGAGCTCGGCCACCTACGTGTGGATCATGGTCGCCGTGGTGGTCTACTTGCTGCGTCGTCATTCATGGCGTGCGCTGGCGATCTGGGTGCCGCTGTTGGGCGTGCTCGCTGTGTGCCTGATTGGCCCGTGCAACGGCTCGACTTACATGCGCTACCTGTATCCGGTCATCGCCTGCATGCCCTTCGCCATCGGCGCCACCGTCACCCGCAGCGACTTCTTCTGGTTCTAATTTGGTGCATTGAGGGCCAGGTTTCTTTGCACCAAAGGGGACATCATCACGACGCCTTCATTTTGGGGTTTATCTCGCAGGCCAGTAGGTATATCATAACGACGTTTGTTTATATTGCCCGAGCATCTGCGCTGGGCTTTAGGTCGAAACCGATAGGAGACACGTATGTCCGGACACTCTAAGTGGGCCACAACCAAGCATCGTAAGGGCGCGCAGGACGCCAAGCGTTCCGCCCTCTTCTCCAAGCTGAGCCGCAACATCACCGTTGCTGCCCGTCTCGGCGGCGACCCGCTGCCCGAGAACAACGCCAGCCTCGCCGCTGCCGTTGCCAAGGCCAAGGCTCAGTCCATGCCTAAGGACAAGATCAAGTCCGCTATCGACAAGGCATTTGGTTCGGGTGCTGACGCTGCCGTCTACGAGAACATCGTGTACGAGGGCTACGGTCCCGCCGGTGTCGCCGTCTACGTCGACTGCCTGACCGACAACCGCAACCGTACCGCCGCTGATGTCCGTTCCGCCTTCTCCCACGCTGGTGGCAACCTGGGCACCTCCGGCTCCGTCGCCTTCCAGTTTGAGCGCAAGGGCCAGATTGTCGTCGCCAAGGAGATCCTGGACGAGAACGCCAAGAAGGAGACCATGATCGCCAACGGTGCTGCCGGCGACGAGGATGAGTTTATGATGGCGATCGCCGAGGCCGGTGGCGAGGACTACGAGGACGCCGGCGAGGAGTGGATCGTCTGGACTGCTGCCAACGACGTTATGGCTGTCTCCAAGGCGCTCGAGGAGCAGGGCGTCCAGGTCAAGGGCTCCGAGACCACCATGGTCCCGACCACCCCGACCGAGGTTTCTGGCGCCGACGCCAAGAAGGTTCAGCGTCTCATCGACCGTCTTGAGGAGCTCGACGACGTCCAGGATGTTTACAGCACCATGGACATGACCGACGAGGTCATCGCTGCCCTCGAGGAGGAGTAGCGCCCGTACGGGTTAAGCCGTGCATATCTGGGCATAATGAAGCGAGCATGCAAGCCTCGTGGAATAGATAAGCCGGATCCGCGTGCGTAGAGCACCGGACCCGGCTCTTTTATAATGATGCGAACTGTTTTGCATTTCGAGAGCCGAGATTTGAAAGGAGCGCCACGTGCGCGTACTCAAACGAGCCCTAGCGATCGTGTATCTTGCCGCCGCCATCGTGGCGCTGGGTACGCTTGTCTGCCAGTTTTGGGGGCCGTATACGTATCGCTTTATGCTGCTGATGCGCGACCCCATGCCGCGCATTGTCGTGACGGCATGCGGCGGAGTTGTGGCGATTGGCGTGCTGGTAAGCTTCTTCCGCCTGATGTTTGCTCGTCGCGAGCCGTCCTGCGTGCATCCGGCGGGGGAGCGCAATATCGAGGTCACGCTCGCGGCGCTTTCTTCGTGCGCCAGGGCTGCTGCAGAGCGCGACGATCGCGTGATGATCGAGCATGTCGAGGCCCGCGTCCAAGGTTCCGACGATTCGCACGTCCGTTTTAAGGTCGAGGCTATCGCGCTTGACGATAAGGACGTGGCATCTCTGGCTACCGCGATGCAGCAGCGCATCGAGGAAGCTTGCGACACCATGCTCGGCACGCCGGGTACGACCACGCGCGTCCGTTTTTTGCCGTCCAAGTCTACCGTCCAGACCGTGGAGGTTTCCGGTGAGTGATACCAATCAAGATAAGACCGCTCGTACGCCGCGCCTGACGATTGACCAGAGCGCCACGCCGGCGAGCGAACCTGTTGATTCCAAAGCAGAGGCAACTGAGTTACAAGACGCGGCGGCCGCGGATTTTGACGAGGCTATGGGTCTCATCAAGGGTACGGGCGCTGCCATCTGGAGCTATGCTGTGCGTCATCCCAACACCACGCTCGGTGCCGTCGCTGGCTTTATCCTTGCCGTGTTGGTGCTCACGCTCGGCCTGTGGGACACGCTCGTCATTGCATTCTTCGTGCTGATCGGCGCCGTGATCGGCCAAATTCGCGACGGCGAAAACGGGATCGTCAACTTCTTCGGCCGTCTGTTTAGCGGCCGCTAATACGTATTCGACTGTCGCATCCGCGGCAGGCATAAGGAGGAACCATGGCTTTTAATACGAAGGTCGATGTGGCCGATACCGAGCTCGAGGCAGACGAGACCGTCACCGCCGAGGCCGAGGACGTAACGCTCGAGGACGAGGCGCTCGTCGAGGCCGAGCCCGCCGATGATGCGGACGAGGATGATGAGGAAACAGACGAGTCCGAGGACTCGCTGACCTATTCCAACGGTGTGATCGAGAAGATCGTTGCCATGGCCACCCGCGAGGTTCCGCACGTTCTGGGCATGAAGGGTAACCTCATGCACTTTGTGCAGGAGCAGTTTGGTGCCGAGAATCTGACCAAGGGCGTGACGGTCGAGGTCACCGATGACAATCGCGTGGTCGTCAACATCTCCGTCATTATCGAGTACGGCGCCTATGCGCCCGCGATCTTCGACGATGTCAAGGCGCGTGTCACCGAGCGCCTTGCCGCGATGACCGGCCTTGAGGTGGCGGGCGTCAACCTGCGCATCGAGGACGTCATCACCCCCGAGGAGTACGAGCACCGCACCAGCCAGCACGAGTAACCTTCCAAAAAGGGACAGGTTTGTTTTGGCAGGTTTTATCTGCGAAAACGTTAAACGGCCGACCGCGCAAGCAAAAGCGTGGCCGGCCGTTATTTGTATGCCCCCCGATGTAGGCATACCGCTCGTCTAACTAGGGGTTGCAATCGTCGCGTTCCGCGTTACCCTAATGGGCGCATTGTTTCCAAATTGTTAACGAGGGGTTGCCGTAATGGCCGACGAGCACGAAACAGAAAGCAAGGCATGGGCGATTGAGGCCGCCGCGGCAGAGGCGGCATCGTGTGCTGCCGAGGAGATGCATCGTCCTCCCGTAGTGCCGATGGAGCGCGTGGTCGATCGCACCGATATCGAGCGCGGCGAGCGTGCCGGCCAAAAGCGCAGCCAGGAGCCAGGCTTCCCGCGCTTTTTTGCCGAGCTCAATCTGGGTCTGATTCTTACGGCCTTTGCCATCGTTGCGTTTAAAACCCCTAATCACTTTGCTTTTGGCGGCACCTCGGGCATGTCGGTCATTCTGTCCACGCTGTTCCCGACTCTGCCCGTCGGCGTCTTTATGTGGATTATCAACGCGGTTCTCGTCGTTTTGGGCTTTATCTTTTTGGAGCGCAAGGCGATTCTTTGGAGCGTCTTCGCCTCGTTTGCGCTGTCCGCCTACGTCTCGCTGTTTGAGCTCTTCATTCCGACCGATGTCTCTCTGACGGGTGATATGTGGCTCGACCTGTGCTTTGCCGTCATCTTGCCGGCGCTCGGCAGTGCCATCGTCTTTGACATCGGCGCCTCGACGGGTGGCACGGACATTCTCGCTATGATCCTCAAACGCCGCACCACGCTCGAGATTGGCCGCGCCCTGCTACTGGTCGATATCGGCATCGTGACCATCGCGGCCTTTTTGTATGGCCCGCGTGTCGGTCTGTATTGCGTGCTCGGCCTGTTTGCCAAGACGCTTGTGGTCGACAAAGCCATTGAGAGCATCCATCTTCGTAAGGTCTGCACGGTCATTTGCTCCGAACCCCTTAAGGTCGAGGAGTTTATCGTCAAGCATCTCAACCGTACGGCGACCATCAGTCGCGGCTACGGTGCCTTCTCGGGCAAGTGCGTGACGGTGATCATGAGCGTGCTGAGCCGTCGCGAGGCCGTGCAGCTGCGCCGCTATGCGCGCGAAGTCGATCCGGGTGCCTTTATCACGATCGTCGACAGCTCCGAGATCGTCGGCAAGGGTTTCCGCGGCACGAACTAGCGCGGACACGCTCATCAAACAATCGAAAAGCGCCTTGCGCGTTGCAAATACGTCATCTAAGAGTATTTGTCCTCACATTGGGTGATAATGATGCCAAAGACATCGTTTGCGATCCAGGTGATTCGCTCTAGATGCGAAGGGATGATTCTATGTTCTGCTCGCAGTGTGGCGCCCCCATGGGCGATAACGACAAGTTCTGCGGCGTGTGTGGTGCTCCTAATGCCGCTGGCCCCGCTCCCCAGGGACAGCCTCAGCCCCAGCAGTTTGTTCCGCAACCGCCCGTGGCGAATGCGCCAAAGGGCTGTGTGGCTCAGGCGTTCCAAGATATGACCAAGACTCCGGGTGTGCTTCAGCGTGTATGCCAAATCGCGTTTTTGCCGGCGCTTATCTGTGTCGTGTCGGTACTCGTTCTGTTCATCCCCGTTATCGGCGGTATTGCAGCTGCCATCGGCTTTTTGGCTGCCTACGTGGCGAGCGTGTGCAGTTCGGGCTTTGGCATCGAGTGGGGTCGCGATCTGTCGCTTAAGATCGATGACGGCATGGAGCGTCCGTTGATGCGTTCCACGTCGTTTGGCCTCGGAGTCTTTTCGAGCGTTATTTCGGTCGTGCTCGAGGTTATCGCTGTCATTCCCGTGATCGGTGTAGTGCTTTCGCTGGTGGAGGGCGTGGTAATTGGCGCTGCGGGCTCGTATTCTTATTACGGCTC
Source organism: uncultured Collinsella sp. (assembly GCA_902482035.1). Lineage (GTDB taxonomy): Bacteria > Actinomycetota > Coriobacteriia > Coriobacteriales > Coriobacteriaceae > Collinsella. Next base: position 5,971 of record CABSYW010000010.1, read on the forward strand.
TTATGCGCTCGAGGCTGCGCTGTTTGGCTCGCTTGGCTTGCTCGTTCTGGCTATGATTGCCACGGCGGTCCTGGGGGTCTTCTTTAAGATGTTCGCCGACATTGCCGTGATGCACTTTGCGGTGACCGGTCGCGTCGAGAGCGCGTTTTCGCTCGATAAGGTCTGGGCGGCGTTTAAGCACAACAAGACCAAGCTGTTCTGTGCTTCGTTCCTTCCCGAGTTTTTGACGGGCCTGGTCGCCAACGTTGTCACATGGATCTTGACGGTCGTCTTTGGCGCCATTGCCTCTGTCGGTATGTATAGCTACTACTATCGTCCTACGGGTATTGAGGCAATTGTTACCGGCGGTGGCGTCACGCTCGCGCTGTTCTTGGTGCTGGTCGCTTTTGTCACCGTATTTCTTACGGTCTTTGGCAAGATACTCAAGCACCGTGCCGTTGGCTATTGGGCCGCACGCTATGCAAGCGAGTGGGCCGATGAGGATAAGGACGACGTCCTGACTTTTGTGTTGCCCTTCGAGAAGAAGTCCGCTCCCTCGGGTTACAGCGCTCCGGATGCCGAGCCCGCACCTGAGTCCGAGCCCAAGCCTGAGCCGGCACCTGCACCCGCTCCCGCGACCGAGCCTGAGCCGGCGCCCGAGTCTGAGACGGCATCTGAGCCCGAGCCTGCGCCTGAGCCTGAGCCTGAGCCGGCACCTGCACCTGAGTCGGCGTCCGAGCCAAGCTCCGACGAGGAACCTCAGGACGAGTAGCCATGCCGTCTGCCATTTGGGGACGGGGTAGAAATAGTAGAAATAGCGCTTGAAGAATGAGCGGGGGCGGACGTGTCGAAACGTCCGCCCCCGCTTTGACATCGCGATGTGGCTATGACTGCGAGATGCCAGCGAATCGACTACTCGTCGTGCTTCTCCTCGCGGCGTGCAGCAGCGCGTGCGTCGTGGATGCCCTTGATCGCGGCATGGCGAGCCGTTCGGGCATCATGGATGGCGTCGCGAGCCTCGGCGGTCGTCGCCTTGGCAGAGCGCAACTTGGCGGCCAGATCGGGGTTGGTTTCGGCGACCGCGGTAATCGCGGGGCCGTCGAGCTCCTCTTGCGTGGGCTCGGCCAAAAAGTCGATAGCATACTGGGCGGCCACCATGGAGCCCTTTGCCAGCACGGTCTCGTCGATCTTGTAGAAGCAGGAATGTTGGGCGTACGTGGCGCCAATCTTGGGGTTGCGCGTACCTACAAAGGCGAGCACGCCCGGTACGCGACGCAGGTACTCCGAAAAATCCTCGCCCGAAAGCGTGCCGCGATAATGGCCTTGGCCGGTGGGGCCCAGGCACTTGATTACAGCCTGACGGCAGCGCTCGCTCGAGGCGGCGTCGTTTTCGACCTTGTAGTTGGCGATGGTGTAGTCGGTGAGCTCTGCCTCGGCGCCCAAGGCGGCCGCAGTATGCTCCACGATGCGGCGCATAAGCTCCGGCATTTCCTCGTGGGTCGAATCGCCGTAGGTGCGCACTGTGCCGGCGAGGTAGGCCGTGCCGGCGATAACGTTGCGCGCGGTGCCGCCGTGCAGCTCGCCGACGGTGATGACGGCCGGCTCGTAGGGGCTGATTTCGCGCGAAACGATGGTTTGCAGGGCGTTGACGATCTCGGCGGCAACCATGACGGCGTCGTGACCTCGCTGGGGCATGGCGCCATGGCACGAGGTGCCGCGGACGTCGATGCGGAACCAGTCGGTATTGGCCATGCGCGGACCGGGCTCGCAGCTCACGGTGCCGGCGTCGACCTCACTCCAGATGTGCGCGGCGTAGGCGCCATCGACGCCGTCGAGCACACCCGTGCCGATCATGAGCTTAGCGCCCTGGCCGTTTTCCTCGCTGGGCTGGAATACGATGCGGACTTCGCCGTGGATGTCGTCGGTCATATGGCGCAGGATTTGCAGCGTTCCGAGCATCATGGCGATATGGCAGTCGTGGCCGCAGGCGTGCATGCAGCCCTCGTTGACGCTGGCGAACTCCTCGCCGGTCTGCTCGGTGACGGGCAGGGCATCGATGTCGGCGCGCAGCAGGATGCGGCGGCGTGGCGTGCCGTCCTCGCGGTAGGCATCCGGCGCGGTGCCGCGAAGGGTCGCCACAAGGCCCGTCTTAAGGGGACGCTCGTAGGGGATATTCATGGCGTCGAGCTGGTTGGCGATGTCGGAGGTTGTGCGCTCCTCGGCGAGGCTCAGCTCCGGGTGCTTATGGAAGTGGCGGCGCTGCTTGATGATGTAGGGTTCAAACTCGGTAGCGATATCTTGGATGGCTGCGGTGACGTCATCAGCCGCGCGAGCCTCGGTCGCCGCCATAATCTGCTGTGCCTTGGTCTTCGTCATGGTCGATTTGCTCCTTGCTGGTTTTTGCAAAATCGTACAGGCTCTCTCCAGTATGCCACCTGCCGCTAGGGCCGGTAAAGTTGCCGTTTGCCGCTTGGGGTTTTGTTACAAGGGCGGGGGAGTACACTCGGGGGTGTTGAATTTCCTGCCAGAGATGGGGATGCCCATGCAACATATCGATCGGATTATCCGCTCCAAGAACGTCTTTACCGCGCAAGACGGCATCGATACCGCCCGCGAGCTGGCGATTGCCATCGCAGGCGACCGTATCGTCGCAGTCGGTGCGCCCGATGACGTGATAGCCGCCGCGCCTGCCGCCACGCCGGTTATCGACTACGGCGAGCAGTTTGTCTGCCCCGGTTTCCATGACGCTCATCTGCACTTCTTCCATACCTCGGTCGGTTCCTCACCGTACATGCTCATGGATATGGGCACGTCCGAGGCGGCGCTGGTGCAACATGCGCTCGAGTTTTCCCAGGATCTGCCTAGTGACGCTTGGGTTGTGACGCAGGGCTGGCGCGACTACCGTTGGGACCCGCCCGAGCATCCTACCAAGGCGTCGCTCGATGTGGCATTCCCCGATCGTCCCTGTGTTATGTATTCGGGCGACGGGCACACGCTGTGGCTCAACAGCCGCGCACTCGATGCACTCGGCGTCACGCGCGACAGCGAGCCACCAGCGGGCGGTAGCTACGACAAGGACGCAAACGGCGAGCTCACGGGTATCGCTCACGAGGCGGCTGCCATGCAGCTGCTGCCGCGCTGCCTTGAGTGGCTGGGGGAGGATCGCATCGCAAGCGCTTACGCCGATCAAATGAGGCGGATGGCCGAGCAGGGCATCACCTCGATATGCGATATGTCGCTCATGCCCATGCCGGGCTGCGATTTTATCCGCGACGACGTCTACGACAAACTGCAGGCAGCCGGCAAGTTGGGCATCCGAGCCCATTTGTTTCCCACGCTGCTGGATGACCAATCGCGCCTGGAAGAGCTGCAGGCACGTTACGCGAACAACGCGCTGCTCTCGGCGCCAGGCTTTAAGCAGTTCTTCGACGGTGTGTCGAGCGAACACACGGCCTATCTCACCGAGCCCTATACCAACCCGCGCTTCCCGGGCGATCAGGGCCGTCTGACGGTTCCGGCTGAGCGCATGCGCAAACTGGTTCTGGCGGCCGCGGAGCGCGGTCACACCGTGCGCATCCACGTCATTGGTGACGGTGCGATTCATGCCGCGCTGGATATCTTCGAGGAGGCCGCCGACCTGTACGGCCTGCCCCAGCACGGCCATAACACGCTCGAGCACCTGGAGAACCTCTTGCCCGAGGACATCGATCGTCTACGCAAGCTTAACGTCGTTGCCTCGAGCCAGCCCTGTCACATTACACTCGACCCGGGCGGCCCCGAGCGCGATCTGGGCCTGGAACGCAGCCGCATCATGTGGCCGTTTGCGACCTATAGGCAGCGCGGCATTCGCCAAGCCTTCGGTACCGACAGCCCTATCACGCCCGTTACCAGCATGAACGTGCTCTACACGGCTATCACGCGCCAGGACCCCAAGAGCCACTGGCCCGAGGGCGGCTGGTTACCGAGCGAGCGTATCGATGCGGCAACAGCTCTGCGCAACTACACCCTGGGTAGCGCCTATGCGGCAGGCGACGAGCAAAACCTCGGCAGCTTGGAGCCAGGCAAATACGCCGACCTGGTAGTCCTGGACCAAAACCCGCTCACCATCGACCCCCAAGAGCTCCAGGCCACCAAGGTTCAGGCTACCTACCTGGCAGGTAACTTGATCTACGAGCGCTAGCCCCATACCCCACCCATAAGGGGCACGTTTCAGCAACGTACCCCTTTCTTGTTCGCACCATCTGCATCGCCATTTTGCTGCACTGACTTTTTCTGAATGCCGGACCCGAATTAGTTAACCAAGCTCCCGTGTGGCTGCGGAGGGGCGGGGCATAAGGTTTATCGCGAGTTCCGCACGAGCCGAAGGCCACTTAATGTGGCCTTCGTGCGAGCAGGACTGCCCGAGCAGGAAACCTTATGCCCCGCCCCTCCGCAGCCACACGGGAGCCACCGCTAAGTTATCCCCCGGCATTCAGAAAATCTAAGTGCCAAAAAATAAGATTTTTTGACTCCGTGTTGTATAACCCGCCATTCGTGGGTACCATTCAACGCGTACGCAAACAAAAAGGGTTAATTCGCGTGGCATAACCACGCAGCCCAAAAAGGAGGAGACAAGCATGTCGTCTTTGAAGCCGCTTGCAGATCGTGTTCTGGTCAAGCCCGACGAGGCCGAGCAGAAGACCGCTTCTGGTCTGTATATCGCCAGCAACGCCCAGGAGAAGCCGCAGCGCGGCACCATCGTTGCCGTGGGCGCCGGCAAGGTCAACGACAAGGGTGAGCGCATCCCCATGGACGTCAAGGTCGGTGACGTTGTCATCTACGGTAAGTTTGGTGGCAACGAGGTCAAGGTCGACGGCGAGAAGTATCTGCTGATGCGCGCCGACGACATCTACGCCGTCGTCGAGGCCTAGTCTCGTCAGAATCTCTGATTCGTCTTTGAACGCGTCCGCCGCATGGGACTCGGAAGCGGCGACGCGAGTCACATTTCTTTTGGAGGATTACCTACCATGGCAAAGAACATTACGTTCAACACCGATGCCCGCGCCAAGCTCGCAAAGGGCGTCAACACTCTGGCCGACGCCGTTACCGTCACCATGGGCCCCAAGGGTCGCTACGTTGCGCTGCAGCGCACGTTCGGTGCCCCGACCATCACCAACGACGGCGTTTCCGTCGCTAAGGAGATCGAGCTCGAGGACAACATCGAGAACATGGGCGCTCAGCTGGTGAAGGAGGTCGCCACCAAGACCAACGACACCGTGGGTGACGGCACCACCACCGCAACCCTGCTCGCTCAGGCTATCGTCAACGACGGTCTGCGCAACGTCGCCGCTGGCGCCAACCCGCTGGCCATCCGTCGCGGCATCGACAAGGCCGTCAACGCCGCCGTCGCCGAGATGAAGAAGCAGGCCAAGCCGGTCGAGACCAAGGAGCAGATCGCTTCCGTCGGCACCATCTCCGCTGGTGACCCCGAGGTTGGCGAGAAGATCGCCGAGGCCATGGAGGTCGTGGGCAAGGACGGCGTCATCACCGTCGAGGATTCCCAGACGTTCGACATTACCATCGACACTGTCGAGGGCATGCAGTTCGACAAGGGCTATGTCTCCGCTTACTTCGTCACGGACAACGACCGCATGGAGGCCGTGATGAAGGATCCGTACATCCTCATCACCGACCAGAAGATCTCCAGCGTTCAGGACATCATGCCCGTTCTCGAGGCTGTCCAGCGCGCCGGCCGTGGTCTGCTCATCATCGCTGAGGACATCGACGGCGAGGCTCTGCCGACCCTGGTCCTCAACAAGATCCGTGGCGCCCTCAACGTCTGCGCCGTCAAGGCTCCGGGCTACGGCGATCGCCGCAAGCGCATCCTCGAGGACATCGCCGTCCTCACCGGTGGCCAGGCCGCTCTGGACGAGCTGGGCGTGAAGGTCGCTGACATTACCGCCGATATGCTCGGTACCGCTAAGTCCGTCACCATCTCCAAGGACAACACCGTCGTCGTCGGCGGCGCTGGCTCCAAGGAGGCCATCGACGCCCGTATCGCTCAGATCAAGGGCGAGATGGAGAACACCACCTCTGACTTCGACCGCGAGAAGCTCCAGGAGCGCCTGGCCAAGCTCTCCGGTGGCGTTGCCGTCATCAAGGTCGGCGCTGCTACCGAGTCTGAGCTCAAGGAGATCAAGCATCGCGTCGAGGACGCCCTGCAGGCTACCCGCGCTGCTGTCGAGGAGGGCATTGTCGCTGGCGGCGGCGTCGCCTTCATGGACGCTGCTCCTGCGCTCGACGCTGTTGAGATCGACGACCCCGAGGAGAAGATTGGCGTCGATATCGTCAAGAAGGCTCTGACCGCTCCGGTCGCTACCATCGCCAAGAACGCTGGCTTTGAGGGCGCTGTCGTGGTCGACAAGGTTGCCGAGCTGCCCGCCGGCCAGGGTCTCAACTCTGCCAACGGCGAGTGGGGCGACATGATCGAGATGGGCGTCCTCGACCCCGTCAAGGTCAGCCGCGTCACCCTGCAGAACGCTGCTTCTGTTGCCAGCCTGATCCTCATCACCGAGGCCACCGTCTCCGATGTGCCCAAGAACACTCAGCTTGAGGACGCTATCGCTGCTGCCACCGCTGGTCAGCAGGGCGGCGGTATGTACTAAGGCCGACAAGGTCTAGAACTCCCACCGGGAATCCGGGGGCGGGACGGGGGCTTCTCTCCGGAACGTCCTCGGACATGCAAAGAGGCTCCGCATCGCGCTTCGCGCTGCGGAGCCTCTTTGCGTCCTGCGGAATGTTCCGGAGAGAAACCCCGTCCCGCCCCCGGATTCCCTGCGTTTACGGCCTTGAGGTCGGCGTGGGCGGAGAATGTGGTTGATGGGGATACGTGTCCCTTTCGCTGTTTCGCGCTTTGCGCGAAAGGCGCGCTACTTTGGAGCGAACGGAGAACGTGGTTGTTGCGACAACTGGTCCCCGCCATAAATTACCCTTGGCATACTTGCGCGAAAACCTGCCCGTGCTACACTTGCAATTGCTGTTTCAGGGCGGGGTGAAATTCCCCACTGGCGGTAAATCGGGCGGTGTCAAAGGGACGCCGTGGCGCGGGCGAGGTGCCTGCGCCGAGCCGATGAGTCCGCGACCCGTGTGTGCGTTGGTTCGCATGCCGGCTGAACTGGTGAGATCCCAGTACCAACGGTTAGAGTCCGGATGAAAGAGGCAGGTGATCTTATGTCTGAACAGTCGCAGCATATCCATTTTGAGAACACGAATAGGTGGAGCACCAAACAGCTCGTTACCATGGCGTTGATGTGCGCCTCGGGTGCCCTGTTTATGTACGTGCAGCTGCCCATCCTTCCTTCGGCGCCGTTTTTGACGTATGACCCGTCGCTGGTGCCGGCGATGGTGTGTGGGTTTGCATATGGCCCCGGTGCCGGTACCGCTGTTGCCGCTATGGCGATCGTTATCCATGCGCTTACCACGGGCGACTGGGTCGGCGCGCTTATGAACTTGGTTGCCACGATGGGCTATATTCTGCCTGCGGCTATCGTTTATCAGAAGATGCACACCTACAAGGGTGCCGTGATTGGCCTGGCGCTCGGCGTCATTGCCGCTACGGCGCTGTCCATGGTCGCGAACCTGACCATCGGCGTTTGGTTCTGGTATGGCTCGGTCGATGTGATCGCCCCGCTCATGATTCCCGCCGTGCTGCCGTTCAACCTCATCAAGACCGTGCTCAACTCGGTGTTGTCGCTGGCGGTGTACAAGGCGGTCTCTAATCTCATCACGCCCAAGAAGGACCAGGTCAAAGGCCGCGCATGATTGAGTGTCGGGGCGTTTCCTTTAGCTATGACGGTGCTGTACCGGCGCTCGATGGCATCGATCTGAACATCGAGGATGGCGAGTTTTTCTGCATCCTCGGCGGAAACGGGTCGGGCAAGTCGACGTTTGCCAAGCATTTGAACGCGCTGCTGCAGCCCGATGCGGGAACGGTGTGCGTCAACGGCATGGACGCGTCCGATCCCGAGCTGGTCTACGATATCCGCTCGACTGCGGGCATGGTGTTCCAGAATCCCGACGACCAGCTTGTGGCGACGCTTGTCGAGGACGATGTTGCGTTTGGTCCCGAGAACTTAGGGGTCGAATCGGCCCAGATCGCGCAGCGCGTGCGCGAGGCGCTGAAGGCCGTGGGTCTGGTGGGCTTTGAGCGCCACGAGACCCACGCTCTCTCGGGCGGACAAAAGCAGTGCGTGGCGCTTGCCGGCGTGCTCGCCATGGAGCCGCGCGTGCTCATTTTGGACGAGGCGTCCTCGATGCTCGATCCGCGCGGGCGCAAGGGCCTCATGAAGGCCTGTCACGCGCTGTACGAACGCGGCATGACCATCGTGATGATTACGCACTTTATGGAAGAGGCCGCTGAGGCCGATCGCGTTGCTGTCTTCCAGGCGGGCCGCGTTGCCATGCTCGGTACGCCCGAGGAGATCTTGACGCGGGCGGACGAACTCGCGCGGCTGAACCTGGATATGCCGGCATCGTGCTGTCTTGGCAAGGCGCTTCGCGCGAAGGGCGTGCCCATTTGCGCACAGGTGCGCGAGGCGGATATGGTCGCCGATATAGCGCAGGCTTATGCCGAGCGGAGTAGGACAGGCATCGTCGGGCGGCCTTTTGCGTCCGATCTTCGTATTCCCGACAACGTTTCCTCTGCGCTCGATGGCGCAGACGCGCCGGAGCCCGTCATCGAGATTTCGCACCTTTCGTATAGCTATTCGCTGAGCGCCCGCGAGCGTCGTCGTTGGCATAAGCGCTCAGCCGCCGAGGGTGCATCGAACAAACAGGCCCTCTGGGGCAACGACCCTAGCAGCCCCTGGGCGTTGCGCAATGTGTCGCTAACGGTGCGTCGTGGTGAGTTCCTGGGCCTTGCGGGCCATACCGGTTCGGGTAAGTCGACGCTGGTTCAGCATCTCAACGGCCTGATTCGTCCCCAGGAGGGATTCGTTCGCGCGCTGGGGCTCGATCTGTCAAACAAGAAAGACGCCGCCGCGGTTAAGGCCAAGGTCGGCGTGGTGTTTCAATATCCCGAGCGTCAGCTGTTTGCCGAAACCGTGACGCAGGACGTGGCGTTTGGCCCGCACAACCTTGGCTTGCCGCAAGATGAAGTCGACCGTCGCGTCGAGTCGTCGCTCTCGCGCGTGGGCCTCGACCTTTCCACGGTCGGCGACAAGAGTCCCTTCGAGCTTTCGGGCGGTCAGCAACGGCGCGTGGCATTCGCCGGCGTGCTCGCCATGGAGCCCGAAGTCCTGGTGCTCGATGAACCCATGGCGGGGCTCGATCCGGCTGCGCGCAGGGATTTCCTTGAGCTTATCGATCGACTTCACCGCGATGGCCTGACCGTTGTCATGGTTTCGCATAGTATGGATGACCTGGCCAATTGCTGCGACCGCATCGTCGTGATGAACGAAGGTGCGGTGTTTGCAGAGGGAACCCCCGCGCAGGTGTTTGCACATGCCGATGAGCTCAAGTCGATCGGCTTGGGCGTACCTGCTGCCCAGCGCATGGCGTTGGCGCTCGCGGAGGCGGGCGTGCCGCTGCGTTGCGGCGGGCTCTATACGGTTGAGTCGCTGGCAGACGAGTTGGTGGACCTGCTAATCGGTCGCTCGGACGGTCCTTCTAACGTCGCGGACATTGCTAAATCCAAGACGGTCGCGCGAGAGGAGGGCTGCTAATGGAGGCGTTTTCGTTTGGCAGCTACTATCCCGGCGATAGTGCAATCCACCGCCTGGACCCGCGAACTAAGTTGCTCTTGGGCTTTGTGTTTCTGATCACGACGCTCACGGTTGGCAGCTTCCGCGGACTGGTCCCGGTCGCAATTTTCGTCGTGCTGATCTATGCCGTGTCCCGGGTGCCGGCTCGTCGCGTTCTGTCGTCGATGGCGCCGCTGCTGGCAATCGTCGTCGTGGTCGCGGTGCTCAACTTGTTTACCGATCAGAGTGGGCGCATCCTGTGGCAGCTCGGCTTTCTGCAGATAAGCGAGGGCTCACTGCGTTCTGCCGCCTTTATGGCGTGTCGCCTGACCCTGATGATGGCCGGCATGAGCGCCATTACGCTCACCACGCCTACGCTCGACCTCACCGCGGGCTTTGAGCGTCTGCTCGCACCGTTTGCGCGCGTGGGGCTCCCTGCGCATGAGCTCGGCATGATCATGGGCATCGCGTTGCGCTTTATGCCGCAGTTTGCCACCGAGATGAAGCAGACGGCGGACGCGCAGGCAAGCCGCGGTGCACGCGTAACGGGTGGCCCGCTCGGCGGCGTGCGTATGCTCGGCAGTGTGGCGATTCCACTGTTCACGGGCGTGTTCCGTCATGCCGAGACGTTGTCTGCCGCCATGGATGCACGCTGCTATCACGGCGAGCAGGGCCGCACGCGTCTGCATGCACTTGCATTTCGCCGCGGGGATGCGCTGGCTGCGGTTGTGACGATGCTGCTGTTTGCGTGTGTCATCGTCATCAATCTTCAACTTGTTTAGGCGCGATTCGAGCGCAAGAAAGGGGTCCCTATGACCGACAACGACCGCATGGCTCAGCTCGAGCGCGCCTGTTCGTATCTCAGGCGCATTCCGGCGTGGTATCTTGCCACGACCGATGCGAGCGACGGGCATCAGCCCCGCGTGAGGCCGTTTTCGTTTGCCATGGTCGATGACGGTAAGCTGTGGTTTTGCACGTCGCGCGACAAGGACGTGTGGGCGGAGTTGAGCGCGAATCCCAAGTTTGAGCTCTCGGGCTGGAAGCCGGGGGAATGTTGGATCGTATTGACCGGCGAAGCCGCACTTGAGGACGACGCAGTTGCGAGCGACAAGGTGCGTCAAGCGGGTTTTAAGCACATGGTGGGCATTGGCGAGCAACACGATAGCGCCAACGACGGCCGCCTTGCCTTCTTTTCGGTCCGCAACATTGCCGCGCGCTTTTGTGATATCGACGGCAGCGAGGAGCGCCTGGAGCTCTAGCGCTCACCAGCCAGTATTCCGGGGTAGTCAATTTGGGACGGGGCTATTTTAGCTACCCTCATATGCCGGCTGACAATTATCCTGCCCCAAATAATTTATTGACAGTTAAAGGGTAGCTAAAATAGCCCCGTCCCAAATTGACTACCCATTCCAAATAGACTGGTCAGTCGACAGGAGGACACATGGACGGATTGAATACGGTGTTGGAGTATCTGACGTCGGTGCCGGCGTGGTATCTGGCGACGAGCGTGGATGGGCAGCCGCATGTGCGTCCGTTTTCGTTTGCGCAGATTCAGGACGGCAAGCTGTGGTTTGTAACGGCGCGCACCAAAGACGTGTGGCAAGAGTTGCTGCAAAATCAACGTTTTGAGGCCACGAGTTGGTGGCCGGGCCATGGCTGGCTCATCTTGCGTGGGCGTGCGGGTCTGGATGACCAGGCCGCTCCCGATATGCGCGAGGCAGGCTGGAAGCACCTGGAGCGCCTAGGCGAGCACTACGAGGGCGCAGGCGATCCCACGCTCGTCTTCTTTAGCGTGGAGGAACCCGAGGCCTTTATCTGTAACCATGACGAATGGGTGCCGATCGAGCTCTAAACGATTCTCTCAGCAAGCTTCGACAATTCAAATTCTCGCATGTAGCGGGCCCCACATTGCAACGTCACCGTAAGGCGCACTGGGCAATATGGGGCCCGCATTTATTTGTCAATTCCTTCGAGTGAATGTGTCGGGACTGTTTCAATGCATGAATATGCAAAAGATTTGCGTAGATATGCATCTTTTGGTGCTAAAGTTTCAACCCACTTCATAACGACGGCTGCGGGATGCGCATTGGTGCATAACTGCAGACAAGGAGTCTGATATGTCTTTAAAGGTTGGAATCGTCGGTGCGGCTGGATATGCCGGCGCCGAGCTCATTCGCCTCGTACTCGGCCATCCCGAGTTTGAACTTGTCGCCATCACGTCCAACGCCGATGCCGGCCAGCCGTTGTCTGCGGTGTACCCGAGCTTCACCGGCGTAAGCGATCTTGTCTTCACGACGCATGACGCCCCCGAGCTCAAGAACTGCGATGCGGTCTTTTTGGCCGTGCCGCACACAGCTGCCATGGCGCAGGTGCCCGCCCTGCTTGCCGCGGGCGTTTCCTGCTTTGACCTTTCGGCCGATTATCGCCTGAGCGATCCGGCCGTGTTCGAGACATGGTATGCCGCCGAGCACACGAGCCCTGAGCTGCTCAAGACGCGTGCTTTTGGTCTGCCCGAGCTGTTCTGTCGGGACTTGGAGACCGCCGCATCCGATTATGCTGGCGGCAAGTCCGTGCTGGTTGCCTGCGCCGGTTGCTATCCCACCGCAACGAGCCTTGCCGCCGCGCCTGCCGTGCGCGCCGGCTGGGTTGCCCAGAGTGGCCCCGTGATCGTTGACGCTATCAGCGGCGTGACGGGTGCCGGTAAGTCCTGCAACGCCCGTACGCATTTTTGCAGCGCGGACGAAAACCTGGAGGCCTATGGCGTGGGCAAGCATCGTCACACGCCCGAAATCGAGCAGATCTTGGGCCTAACCGATCGCGTCGTCTTTACCCCGCACCTGGCACCGCTCAAGCGCGGTCTGCTCTCTACGGTGACGATGCCGCTTACGCCGCAGGCTATCGATACCTTGACCCTTGAGGACGTTGTCGACCATTACAAGCAGTTCTACGCCGGTCGAACCTTCGTGCGAGTACTCGATGCCGGCCAGCAGCCCAAGACGGCTTCGGTCGTCGGCACCAACGCCGCCCAGATCGGCCTCGCGCTCAACAAGCGCGCGGGCGTTCTGGTGGCTACGGGCGCCATCGACAATCTGTGCAAGGGTGCAGCAGGCCAGGCGGTCCAGTGCGCCAACATCGTCTTTGGTTTTGACGAGCGACGAGGCTTGCCCACAGTGGCGTGCCCGGTGTAGCACATTCGATTGTTAACGATTTGGTAGTCGGGCATCGAGTGGGGCGCCACTCTTAGGCTGGCCTCATGATTGTGGCTGGTATGGCGCACCAACCGATGCCCGCTTTTTTATTTGAATAAGGAGTCGTAGGGACGATGAATACAGAGCAGTTCGATATCAAGATTCGTGCCGTAGAGGGCGGCGTAACGGCGGCGGCCGGCTTTAAGGCGGCGGGCATCCATGCCGGATTCCGCAAGAATCCCGAGCGCCTGGATTACGCGCTCGTCGTGCCCGATAAACCCTGTCCCGGGGCCGGCGTGTTTACGACTAACCGCTTTTGTGCGGCGCCCGTGCAGGTGAGCCGTGCCAACCTGGGCGGCGCCGACAAGGGCCACGGCATCATTGCCGGCGTTTCGGTCAACTCTGGCAATGCCAACGCCGCCACGGGTGAGACCGGTCTTGCCTGCGCGCGCGAGACCTGCAACATCGCATCGCAGGTCATCGGCTGCGAGCCCCAGCAGATTCTGGTCGCCTCCACGGGCGTAATTGGTCAGATTCTGCCGATTGACACGTTTGAGACGGCGATTCCGGCAGCTTATGAGGCGCTCTCCGCTCATGGTGGCGCCGATGCCGCCCGCGCCATCATGACGACCGATACCCATTCCAAGGAGTATGCCGTTCGCTACCGCAGTGAGGCTGCTGGCCATGCAGGCAACGCTTATACGGTGGGCGGTATGTGCAAGGGCTCGGGCATGATCATGCCCAACATGGCAACCATGATCGCGGTCATCACTACCGATGCCCCCGTCGAGCCGGCGGCGCTCCACGCCCTGTTGCTCTCCACCGTCAAGCAGACCTTTAATAAGGTAACGGTCGACTCCGATACTTCGACCAACGACACCTGCATCATGCTTGCCTCCGGCGCCGCTGCTGCGGATGCCGAACCCATTGTCGAGGGCTCTGACGCCTTCGACGAGCTGGCCTTTGCCGTGCACGAGGTGTGCGAGAGCCTGGCGCGCAATATTGCCGCAGATGGCGAGGGCGCATCCAAGCTCGTGACGGTTAACGTCACCGGTGCCGCGAACGACGAGGAGGCCGATATCGCCGCCCGTGCCGTCGCCAACTCGCCGCTCGTCAAGACCTGCATCGCCGGCCACGACTGCAACTGGGGCCGCGTTGCCATGGCGCTCGGCAAGTGCGGCGTGCAGTTTAACCAGGAAGATGTGTCCATCGACATGATGGGTATGCCCGTCTGCCGCGACGGCCTGACCGTTCCCTTTGACGAGGACGAGGCGCTGCGTCGCTTTGAGGCGCCCGAGATTGTGATCTCGGCAGACCTGGGCGCGGGCGACGCGGCAACCACCGTGTGGACCTGTGACCTCACGCACGAGTACATCTCCATTAACGGTGATTACCGTTCCTAGACTCCCGATGTGTCGCGCGTCCCGTTGCAATCGCGGGCAACGAGGTGCGGCGCGATAGCTACACGAAAGACGAGGCAGACTATGAAGTTCGCACGCGATTGCCGCTCGAGCGAATCCAACGAAGTTACCGCGCAGCTGCTGTTCGAGGCACTGCCGTGGATTAAGAACCTGACCGGTAAGACGGTCGTTATCAAGTACGGCGGTGCCGCCATGGTCGACGAGCAACTGCGTCGTGACGTGATGAGCGACATCGTCCTGCTCAAGATTATCGGCATGCGCCCTGTTATCGTGCACGGTGGCGGCAAGGCCATCAACGAGGCGCTCAGCCACTACGACATCCCCGTCGAGTTTAAGAACGGCCAGCGCGTGACTACGCCTGCCACCATGGACATCGTACGCGAGGTACTGGGTGGCAAGGTCAATCAGGAGCTGGTCGCGGCGCTCAACCACCACGGCAACCTGGCCGTGGGCGTGTCCGGCAGCGACGCCGGTACCCTTATCGCCGAGCCACTCGACCCAGAGCTCGGCCGCGTAGGCAAGGTCACGCACGTCAACACCGACTATATCGAGCGTTTGCTCGACAGCGAGTACATTCCCGTTGTCGCCACGGTCGCGGCGGGGGAGGACGGTGGCTTCTTCAACATCAACGCCGATACCGCCGCCGGCGCCGTTGCGGCGGCGCTTCATGCGCACAAAGCGATCTTCTTGACCGACGTCGACGGCCTGTACAAGGACTTTAGCGACAAGGATTCGCTTATCTCCAACCTGACGCTCGATGAGGTCAATGAGATGCTCTATGGCGGCGAGGTCGACAAGGGCATGATCCCCAAGCTGCGCGCCGCCGTCGATGCGCTTACCGCTGGCGTTTTCCGGGCCCACATCATCAACGGCACGACGCCGCACTCGCTGCTGCTGGAGCTGCTGACCGATGCTGGCGTCGGTACCGTGATCCACTCCACCGAGACGGCCTACGAGTTCGATACGCATCCGCACCCGCTTTCGACGTTTGCGGCGCGCCTGGCCGAGAACCTCGACGAGGTCGAGAAGCTCCAGACGGTCTAGCTGACCCGCGGTCGTCGCGTCCCTGCACCCATAGCCCTGCGCCGTACGGCGCCCAACGAAAGGCATCTCATGTCACTTGCAACTCAACAATCGCTCGAATCCCATTACGTTATGCATACCTTTGGTCGCTCTCCGGTAGAGTTTGTCGAAGGCCACGGCATGAAGCTCACCGGCGATGACGGCCGTGAGTATCTTGATTTTCTTGCCGGTATCGGTGTGTGCAGCCTTGGCCACGGCAGCCCTGCAGTGCTCTCGGCGCTCGAGGCGCAGACCAAAAAGCTCATGCATGTCTCCAATTACTTCTACATCGAGCAGCGCGGACAGGTCGCGGCGCTGCTGTCCAAGCTTGCCAACGACGACGTAGATGGTGCGTGCGTGCTGGCCGATGCCATTGCCGCCGGCGATGAGACCACGGCCGCTGCGCTCGGTGCCCCGGCTGCGGACGAGCAGGTGTGGGAGACGTTCTTTGCCAATTCTGGTGCCGAAGCCAACGAGGGCTCGATGAAGCTCGCGCGTCTGTACGCCAAGCGTGCTGGTAACGGCGGCAACACCATCGTATGCATGCGCGGCGGTTTTCACGGTCGTACGCTCGAGACCATTGCCGCCACCATGCAGGATTGGCTGCAGGATAGCTTCCGCCCGCTGCCGGGTGGCTTTGTGGCCTGCACGCCCAACGATGTCGACGAACTGCGTTCGATCTTTAAGCAGCTGGGAAGCGAAGTCTGCGCCGTCATGCTCGAGCCGATCCAGGGCGAGAGCGGTGTACACCCCATGACCGAGGAGTTTATGGCGGCGGCGCGCGACTTGGCGCACGAGGTGGGCGCCGTGTTTATCGCCGACGAGGTCCAGTGTGGCATCTTCCGCTCCGGCAAGCCGTTTGCATTCCAGACCTATGGCGTGGAGCCCGACATTATGAGCCTTGCCAAGGGCATCGCCGACGGCGTTCCCATGGGCGCCGTGGTGGCAAAGAAGGAGATCGCCGACGTGTTTAAGCCCGGCGATCACGGTTCGACCTTTGGCGGTAGCTGCTTGGCCGTCGCGGCGTGCGCCGCGACGCTCTCCGCGCTCGTGCGCGGCGATTATGCCGAGCATGCTGCCAAGGTGGGTGCTTATATGGAGCAGGCGCTGGCTAAGCTTCCGCATGTGGTAGAGGTGCGTGGCCGTGGCCTGATGCTCGGCTGCGATCTGGATGACGCTGCGGGCGATGCGCATGATATTGTTGCCCGCGCGCTGGCCGCCGGCGCCGTGATTAACGCTACTGGTGCCCACACGCTGCGTTTCCTGCCGCCGCTTGTCTGCGAGGAAGCCGACGTGGACAGCCTGATCGAGATTTTGTCGGACGTTTTGGCCTAACACAACGCAATAGCTCAATTTGGACTGGGTTCCGGACTGCGGACGTGCCCTATGCGGCACGATTCAGCGGTCTGGACCCCGTTTTGTCTTAGATTTGCTAAGGCGGGGGAGACCTGCTGGTCAAAAAACATCAAATATGAGTACTGTTACCGATTTGGTAGCAGCAATTTTGGACTAATAAGGCTAGATAGCAAGACGAAATGGCGATGAATACACGATTTTAATCCAACTGTTAGTCCTTATAATGGACACATGTTGCGTAACGTAAGTAAATGCTATCTTTTTATATGTTGTAAGCAAAGTAGCAGTACTCATTTTTGCCATTTTTTGACCACGGCCTTTGTGGCAGACTCGCTGATGGGTTCGCATCCCATGAAAAGGGCCCGAAAAAGGAAAGGCCTCCATCGCTGGAGGCCTAACAATTCTGTGGCGGGCGATGAGGGATGTCGCGTGCGGCTGGCGCCGCCCGCTTTCGCTTCGTCGCTTCGCTCCTCGCGTGCTGCGCTGGAAAACGCTTCGCGTTTCCTCAGCTCCGCACCCTTGCGGGTTCGAATCCCTCTGCACTGGGCACGAAAACGAAAGGCCCCCATTTCTGGGAGCCTATCAATTCAGTGGTGGGCGATGAGGGATTCGAACCCCCAGCCTTGTGCGTGTAAAGCACCTGCGCTAACCGTTGCGCCAATCGCCCGCAAGGATTGAGTATAGCGGAAACCCCGTGCTGTTCACCGCTAATTCATAACGAAACTTACGCGGCGACTTCGGCGCCCTTGTCCTCGTCGATAAAGAAGCGCTTGTACCAGATGAGGAACGTCAGCGCGGTATAGATCTTGCGTTGGTTGAGCGCGCGGCCCTCAAAGTGATCGTCGAGCAGTTTCATGAGCACATTGGTGTCAAAGAAATCAGCAGCCCACGGTGCGGTGAAGTATTCCTTTACGTAGTCGTAGTACTTTTGCTCGCGCAGCCAGAACTTGACCGGTACGGGGAAGCCCACCTTCTTGCGCGTTGCCCACTCGTCGGGCAGCGTGCGGTTGGCGGCGTGACGCAGGACGAGCTTGCAGCCTTCTTCGTTAACACGGTAGTTGGCGGGAATGTGCTCGGCAAACTCCATGACCTTCTTGTCCAGGAACGGGACGCGAAGCTCCAGAGAATGCGCCATGCACATCTTATCGGCCTTGAGCAGGATGTCGCCCGGCAGCCACATGTTCATATCCAGATACTGTTTCTTGGAAAGCTCGCAGCAGTTGGGAACCTGCTTGTAGTACTCGGCGCACATTTCGGCGGCGTTCTTGCCGGTGTCATAAGCAGGCTTGAGCACCTCGTCGACCTCGGACGGGTCGAACACCTTTGCCTGACCCACATACCAGCGCTCGGGAACCTCGGCGCATTTCGTCAGGAAGTTGTGGCCCTTAAAGTAGGGGAGATGCTGAACGAGTGAGCCCAGGGCGCGACGTACGCCGAGCGGCACGTGCTTCTTAAAGGAGCGCATCTCGGGGGTGTCCTCGTACCACTCATAGCCGGCAAACAGCTCGTCGGCACCCTCGCCCGAAAGGACGACGGTGACCTCCTCGGAAGCCATCTGCGCCAGATAGTACAGCGGCACGCTGGACAGGTTCGATTGCGGCTCGTCCATGTGGTACTGGATATCGGGCAGTGCATCGAAGAACTCGTCGGCGGTAATCATTTTGCGAACGTTCTTGATGCCCAGCTTGTCGGAAAGCTCGGCAGCATAGTTGGTCTCGTTGAAGTTCTTGTAATCGAAGCCGACAGAATACGTGGTGTCGGGCATGAGACAGGCGGCAATGTAGCTGGAGTCCACGCCGCCAGAAAGGAACGAGCCCACCTTAACATCGGCGATTCGGTGCGCAGCGACGCTTTCGTGCACGACCTTGTCGCACTCGTCAACGTACTCCTCGAAGGTCTTGGAGTTGTCGTCGGTGAAGTCACAGCTCCAGTAACGCTTGATGTTCATGGTGTTGGTCGTCAGGTCATACGTAAAGCAATGCGCCGGGGCAAGCTTGAACACGCCCTTAAAGAAGGTCTCCTCCGTGGCGGGGAATTGCAGCGTCAGGTAGGGGCGCAGCGCGTCGTGGTTGACGGCCTTCTCGAACTTGGGATGGTCCAGGAAGCTCTTGATCTCGGAGCCAAACAGCAGCGAGCCATCGGATGCCTGGTAGTAATAGAACGGCTTGATACCAAAGATGTCACGAGCGCCAAAGAGCTTGTTCTTGTTCTGGTCGTGAATCACGAACGCGTACATGCCGCGCAGGCGGTTGACCAGGTCCTCGCCCCACTCCTCGTAGCCGTGTACCAGGACCTCGGTATCGGCGTTGCAGTGGAAGGCGTAGCCGGCTGCCTCCAGCTCGGCGCGAAGCTCCTGGAAGTTGTAGATCTCTCCGTTGAAGACAATCGTGACCTTGCCGTCGTCGCTCGACATGGGCTGAGCTCCAGCTTCGGAAAGATCAAGAATCGAAAGACGACGGAAGCCAAGGGCAACGTTGTCGACGATATGCTGGCCGCCCATATCGGGACCACGGTGGATGATGCGATTCATCATGGCCGTGAGAACCAGCTCACTCTGTTCATCTGTACCGGTAAAACCGACAAAACCGCACATGCAAGATCCTTTCTGCTGACGGCTCAGGTGTACTGCCGCAAGGATCGCGGCAGCTGATGTCAAATAATCTTTACTATCATGCCAATCTTTTGTTTCGTGATAAGGCATAAGCGCCGAGCGAACCGAAAAAACCACGGCCCGATCTTCAGACGAAGCGGCGGGTCGTGGTTGTGAACGCTATGTTAAAGAACAGCATCCAGATTTCCCTGTTTTTACGCGGGGTGGACACTGTTGCCATTTATTGACCCACAGCACAGTCCATGCAATTTTTTAGAAGGCTGCAGTGCGCGCAAGGCCAGGTGGCATATTAGGATGGTTGATAATACAGAATGTTTCATCGTTTCTGCCGCGGGACGTCTTTTGCCCTTTAAGGCTGAATTTAGCGAGAGAGGTCTTTGTATGTCGAGTCCGACACAAGAGAAGCTAACTCTGATGCGCTATATAGAGTTGCTCGAGGAAGATGACCTTGTTGTTTCCAGACCGAGCGCTTCGTACGACCAGCGCATTGAGTTTGCAACTGATGACTCGCGCCAGGTGCGTCCGGGCACGTTGTTCGTCTGCAAGGGCCGTGCGTTTAAGTGCGAGTACCTGCTTTCGGCAATCGCTGATGGCGCCGTGGCCTACGTTTCCGAGGTCGATTACGATGTTGATCTTCCCGCGGTGATTGTGAGTGATATTCGTCGCACGCTCGCCGTGGTGGCAGATGTCTTTTATGGGCACCCGTCGGGTAAGGTGAAGGTCTGCGCCTTTACAGGCACCAAGGGCAAGTCGACCTGCAGCTTTTATCTGCGCGGCATTCTCGCCAACGAGGCCAAGCTTACGGGCTGTCATCGACCCGCTCTTAATACGGGCATTGAGTTCGACGACGGCATCGAGGCAGGCCCTTCCAAACTGACGACCCCCGAATCCTTCCTGCTGCAGTCTCGCATCGCGCATGCCGCGGAGGCGGGTGCCCCGTGGCTGGTTATGGAGGCATCGAGCCAGGGCCTCAAATACGAGCGCACGGGCAAGATCGCCTTTGAAGTCGGAGCCTTTACCAATATCGGCGAGGATCACATTTCGCCGATTGAGCATCCGACGCTCGAGGATTACTTTGCCAGCAAGCTCAAAATCTTCTCGCAGAGCCGTTTTGCCGTGGTCAATCTCGATATGGATAAGGTCGATCGCGTGCTCGAGGCGGCATCTCGTTGCGAACGTACGGTGACGTTCTCCCTGACCGACGAGCGTGCCGACGTGCTCGCGCTGGCGATTCGTAATGGCGACTGCGGCGTGGTGGCAACGGTGCGCACGCCCCGCTTTACGCGCGACATTGTGATTCCCACGCCGGTTAAGTTCAATGTGTCCAACGCGCTTGCCGCTATTGCCTGCGCCGAGGCCTTGGGCATTTCCGAAGAGGGTATCGTCCATGGCTTTGAGGGCGTCTTCGTTCCCGGCCGCATGGAGCTCTATCCGTCCGTATCGGGCAAAATCCTGGGAATCGTCGATTTTGCACATAACGGCATGAGCCTCGAGACGCTCCTGCGTGACTTGCGCGAGAACTATCCCGAGCGCGAGCTGGCGGTTGTATTTGGTGCTACGGGCGGTAAGGGTGTCGATCGGCGCACCACAATGGGTATCGCCGCTGGCAAGTATGCCGACCGAATCGTGATTACCGAGGATGACCCCGGCCCCGAGGATGTCGAGGATATTTGCGCCGAGATCGCGCGCAACGTTCAAGCGCAGGGAAATGATAACTGGCAAATCGTGACTGATCGCGTTGCCGCTATCGAGACTGCCGTGCGCGAAACCGTCCGTCCTGCCGTGGTCATCGTGACCGGTAAGGGCGAGGAAGAGCGTATGCTGCGCAAGAACGGACCCGAGCCTTGCGAGCGCGACGGTTCGATTCTCAAGCGCACCCTTGCGGCGTACGATGCCTAAGACCAGAAGCCCCTTCTACGTAAATGGAGTGACCATGTCCCACAATACCCTGCCGACCGTCGCTGAGCTTTCGGGCGAGATGCGCGAGCGTCTTGCCAAGGTTAAGTACGTCTTTACCGATCTGGACGCCACCATGCTCGCGCCCGGCTCGTGCGTGCTGCGCGACAACGACGGCAACCCCTCGACCAAGCTCGTCGGGGCTGTCGTGGCACTTGCCCGCGCCGGCATCCAGGTGGTCCCCACCTCGGGCCGCAACCGCACCATGATTCACGAGGATGCGCGCGTGCTCGGCCTCAACTCCTACATCGGCGAGATGGGTGGTCTGGTCATGTACGACCTCAAGGCCAACGATTGGGAGTATCTGACCGGCGATATGCCCTACGACCCCGCCTGCGGCCTCACGCCGCATCAGGTGATCGAGCAGACCGGCGTGTGCGAGAAGATTCTCGCCCGCTGGCCGCATAAGATCGAGTACCACAACGACATGTCGACTGGCTACAAGTACCGCGAGGTCACCGTCGGCATGCGCGGCGATGTGCCCGACGACGAGGTCCAGGCCATTCTTGATGAGGCTGGCTGCGGCCTGGTCTGGGCCTGCAACGGCCATCTGACTCATCTGTCCAAACCGACGACGCTCGAGCTCGAACGCGTCGAGGATGGCCGCGCGTTTAACATCAATCCCGCCGGTCTCAACAAGGGCGTTGCCATCGCACGTTTCTGCGAGCACCTTGGTATCGAGCGCGAGGAGACGCTGGCGCTCGGCGATTCCGAGTCCGACTTCTACATGGCTGACCACGTGGGTACGTTCTGCCTGGTCGAGAACGGTTTGACCAGCGCCGGCGCGCCCGAGTTCCTGGATGTTTGCGATAACGCCTACGTCACGCGCGGCAAGATTGTCGATGGCTGGGCGGCAACGGCAGAGCTGCTCGTCGCGGCCCGTTCGTAGTGCGGTCCTATCGCGCTGAGCCATATCTTTTCGAGAGAGAATCTGGTGAGGTAATGTCCGATATCGAGAATCCGGCAGGCGACACGCGCCCGATTGGCGTGTTCGATTCTGGTCTGGGCGGTCTGACGGTTGCACGCGCCATCGCAACGGCGTTGCCGCACGAGTCCGTCTACTACTTTGGCGACACCAAGCGCTGCCCCTACGGCACCCGCACCGAGGACGAGGTGCGCTCGTTTGCACTGCAGGCGGGCCGTTGGCTGTCGAAGCACGACGTCAAGATCATGGTCATCGCCTGCAATACGGCGACCGCTGCGGCCTTGCGTTTGGCCCAGCAGGTGCTCGACGTCCCCGTCATCGGTGTGATCGCACCGGGCGCACGCGCGGCAATCAACAGCACCCGCACGCGCCGGGTGGGCGTGCTCGCCACCAACCTCACCATTCGCTCAGGCGCTTACACGCGTGCCATCCAGGACCTGGATGCCGGCGTCGACGTATACGGCTGCCCTGCCTCGAGTTTTGTCGAGGTCGTTGAGCACGAGCTCGCCTCGGGCGCGCATCTGCAAGAGCAGTGGCTCGAGAACGAGGACATCTTTGATACGCCTGCCGTACGCGCGCTGGTTGGCGCCACGGTTGAACCGCTGCGCGACCACGGCATCGATACCGTGGTGCTCGGCTGCACGCATTTCCCGCTGCTCGTGGGGCCTATTCGCCATGCGCTGGGTCCCGGAGTGCGCGTGGTGAGCTCTGCCGAGGAGACCACGCGCGAGCTGACCGATATTCTCACGCGCCGCGAGCAGCTGGCAGGCGACGCAGCCGAGCCGCAGCATCGTTTTGCAACGACGTCCGATAACATTGCCGAGTTTGCGGTGGCGGGCAGCTTTATCTTTGGCCAGCCGCTCAAGAGCATTGAGCATATCGATATCGACGAACTGAAATAGATATAAGGTCACCGACCAAAGGCTCACGTCCACCTTTTGCCGAAAGGATATTTCTATGGAGTACATGCAGGTCAACCGCGCCAACGGCCGCGCCGCCGATGAACTTCGCCCCGTCAAGCTTACTCGCGGCGTCATGAAGCACGCCCACGGCTCGTGCCTGGCCGAGTTCGGCGACACGCGCGTACTGTGCGCCGCCACCATCGAAGAGGGCGTGCCGGGCTGGCGCAAGGGCGCCAAGGCCGGCTGGGTAACGGCGGAATATGCGATGCTGCCGGCCTCGACCGGCAAACGTTGCAAACGCGAGCATGCCAACCGCAAGGGCCGCTCCATGGAGATCGAGCGGCTCATCGGTCGCAGCCTGCGCACTGTCGTCAACATGAAGGCGCTCGGCGAGTACACCGTTACCGTCGACTGCGATGTGATTCAGGCCGATGGCGGCACACGCACAGCGAGCATTACCGGCGCCTGGGTGGCGCTGCACGATGCCCTTGACATGTGGGTCGAGGCGGGCAAGCTCGAGCGCATTCCGCTCACGGGCCAGGTCGCCGCGATTTCTATGGGTGTCGTCGACGGCAGCACCCTGCTCGACCTCGATTATTCCGAGGACAGCCACGCCGAGGTCGACATGAATCTCGTCGCTACCGACACCGGCGAGATGATTGAGCTCCAGGGTACCGGCGAGCAGGCGCCCTTCGACCGCAAGCGTCTCAACGCCCTGCTTGACTTGGGCGACAAGGGCATCGCCGAGCTCATCGAGCTTCAGCGCCAGGCCCTCGCCTAATCTGCCAAAAAGGGACAGGTTTATTTTGGCAGGTTTTATCTGCGAAAACGCCGAAGTATAAGACTGTCGTAGATTGAGAGGGGGAGAGGCCGAGGCCCTCGTCGTCCTCAACACGGCATTGCTATAGAGACAAGGAGGCCAGCCATGGCACTTGAGAAGATTGACATCGACACCCTCGATCCGGCGGCGACCATCGTCGTGGCAACCGGCAACGCCCATAAGCTCACCGAGATCGAGGCCATTTTGGGCAAGGTCATGCCCGAGGTGCGCTTTGTGGCGCTCGGCCAGCTGGGTGATTTTGAGGACCCCGAGGAAAACGGCACGACGTTTTTGGAGAACGCCATCATCAAGGCGCAGGCTGCCGTTGAGGAGACGGGCCTTATGGCCATTGCCGACGACTCTGGCTTGGTCGTCGACGCGCTGGACGGCGAGCCGGGCGTGTATAGCGCGCGCTACGCGGGCGTGCACGGTGACGATGCCGCCAACAACGCCAAGCTTCTCGTTAACCTGGAAGGCGTGGCAGACGAGGATCGCACCGCGCGCTTTATGAGCGTCGTCGCGCTTATCGATACGGACGGCCTGGTCACCTATGGCGAGGGTGCCTGCGAGGGCGTTATCGCGCACGAGGGGCGCGGCGATCACGGCTTTGGCTACGACCCGCTGTTCCTACCGGTCGATACGCCGGGCAAGACCATGGCCGAGCTCACGGCGGACGAGAAGAACGCCATTAGCCATCGTTTCCATGCGCTCGAGCATCTGTCCGCCAAGCTGACGGGCGAGGAGTAGACCGTGCGTGCGGTGGTGCAGCGCGTGCTCAACGCCGGCGTGACGGTCGACGGCGAGTGCGTGGGCCGCATTGGACGCGGCTACCTGGTGCTGCTGGGCGTGGGCCACGGCGACACACGCGCCGAGGCCGACAAGCTGTGGGGCAAGCTCCGCGGGCTGCGTATCAACGAGGACGAGAACGGCAAGACCAACTTGGCACTGGCCGATGTCGACGGCGAGGTACTCGTGGTGTCGCAGTTCACGCTGTTTGCCGACTGCCGCCATGGCCGCCGTCCGTCGTTTACGGATGCCGGCACGCCCGATGTCGCTAACGAACTTTACGAGTACTTTCTGACGCTCGTCGCCCGGGACGTCGATCACGTGGCACACGGTATCTTTGGCGCCGATATGAAGGTCGACCTGGTCAACGACGGTCCGTTCACCATCGTTCTGGACACAGACAATCTGTAAGCAGTCAATTTGGGACGGGGTTTTTAGCTGCTTGCGTATGGTCGCAACAGAGTGCTATAATATTAGAGTTTTGTCTATCTTAGGGGTATTATCCCTTTTTTGAATTGCACCCTCTGGAGGCCCTATTCATGGAAGAGATGGAAGTCAATCACGTCGACGACATCCACGAGAAGCTGACCGATATGGTGGGCGATCGCGTCAAGGTTAAGGCCAACATGGGCCGCACCCGCGTTGTCGAGCGCATGGGCACCATCAAGAGCGTCCACCCCGCCGTCTTTATCGTCGAGGTTGACGAGCGTCGCGGTCGCAAGTCACGTCAGTCCTACCAGTATATCGATGTCCTCACCGGTCAGGTCGAGCTGTTCGACCCCGAGAGCGGCGAGCATATCTTTACCCCGCTCGGCAATCAGCTCGAGGAGCATTAACGGTGACCGATTGGTCCCTGACTCTTTCCGCGCCGGCAAAGATTAACCTCTACCTGGGGGTTCATACCGAGCGCGATGACCGCGGCTACCACAGGGTCGATTCCCTAATGGCAGCCGTCGGTCTTTCCGATACCGTGACGGTCACGCCGGCGCAGGCGCTGACCGTCCAGACGGTTCCGGCATCCGATTTTCCCATGCAAAAAAATACGGCTTATCGGGCGGCAATCGCTATGGCCGAGCATTACGGTCACGATGCCAACGTGTGCGTGACGATCGAAAAGCGTATCCCGCTGTGCGCCGGCCTGGGAGGTCCCTCGACGGATGCCGCTGCGGTCATTGTCGCCTTGGTCGAGCTGTGGGGTATCGACCGCACCGATCCTGCGCTGGACGAGATTGCGCGTGGCATTGGCGCTGACGTCCCGTTCTTTTTGCACGCGAGCCCTGCGTTCTACGTAGGTGGGGGAGACGTGCTGGCAACTGAGTACCTCGCGCTGCCCGCGACGCCCGTCGTACTGGTTAAGCCGCGCGAGACAAGCGTTTCAACAATTGAAGCCTATCGACGTTTTGATGAGAACCCGGTACCGGCAGACAAGCCTGGCGCGATCGCTTCGGCCCTGCGTGCTGGGGATGCCGAGACGGCATATGCGCTCGTTCATAACAATCTGGGCGTCATATCCGCGCAGATGGAGCCGCAGATCCAGACGGTTCTTGACTGGCTGAGCGCGCAGGAGGGAACCGTTGCCGTGAACGTGTGCGGTTCGGGTGCCTGTTCTTTTGCCATCTGCGATACCGCCGCTACGGCAGTCCATCTTGCGGAAGCTGCCCAGCAAAACGGCTGGTGGTCCTGCGCGACGGAGCTCATTCCCAACACGGTTCGCGTCGAAGTGCCAAAGAAGTAAAAATTTCTCTAGCACACGACGGAAATCTTTGTTACTATAGTCGAGCTAACGGGTTGTGGCTCAGTTTGGTAGAGCACTGCGTTCGGGACGCAGGGGTCGCTGGTTCAAATCCAGTCAACCCGACCAGAGCATGAGGAGGGACCGCTTCTTGCGGTCCCTTTTTTTAGCTATTGTTGTGATACCGCGATACCCGCGGTATACTCATTCGAGCTTGTCTCGCTGTATTGTGGAGGTCTACATGTTTGGACTGAGGGCTCCTGAGCTCATCATTATTCTCGTCGTTGTCCTGATTATCTTCGGGCCCAAGAACCTGCCGAAGCTCGGCAAGTCCCTCGGCTCTACCGTCAAGAATATCCGCGAGGGTATGGAGGGCGACGATAAGGCCGAGACCAAGCAGGCCGAGGAGGTCGTGGTCGAGCAGTCCGAGGAGGACAAGGAGATCGCTGAGCTCGAGGCCAAGCTCGCTGCTGCCAAGAAGAAGCAGGCAGAGGACAGCGACGCGGACGCAGAGTAGTCCCATCCCTTTGGGGTGAGCACCTGACCGGCTTGCCCGCAGGCTAGCCGGTCTTTTTCGTTTTGTTGACAGTTGATTGTTTGATCAGAGTTGGGGAGATATCCGTATGGACGCAAGCCAGATCGTACTGACCGCTGAGGGCCGCCAGAAGCTCGTCGAGGAGCTCGCTTGGCGTGAGGGCGATTACGCCAAGGAGATCGTCGAGGACATCAAGGAAGCCCGCGCGTTCGGCGACCTTTCGGAGAACTCCGAGTATGACGCCGCTAAGGACAAGCAGGCCCAGAACGCCGCTCGTATTGCCGAGATCCAGGCTATCCTCGCCAACGCTCAGGTTGCTGCCACCACGGGCGATTTGACCGTCTCCATCGGTTCCACCGTTTCGTTGATTGACCCCAACGGTGAGGTCATGGAGGTCACGCTTGTCGGTACCACCGAGACCAACTCGCTCGAGCACAAGATCTCCAACGAGTCTCCGGTCGGTCACGCCATCATCGGCCACGGCGAGGGCGATTCCGTCGAGGTCGTTACGCCTTCCGGCAAGACTCGCGTCTACACCATCGCCAAGATCGCACGCTAGACCACGGTCCCGCGTAAAGGTATGTTTTCGCTCCCTGGGACCGAATCCTGGGGAGCGTTTTAGTTTGAGGAGCTAACTTATGGCAGAGAACCAGAACGCCGCCGATCAGGCATCGACGCTCAACGACGAGCGCGCCACCCGCCTGGCCAAGCGCGCCGCCCTGTTCGAGGCGGGCCAGAACCCCTATCCTGAGCACTCTGAGCTTGAGGACTACGTCGCCGATATCGAGGCTAAGTATGCCGAGCTTGCCGATGGCGAGGACACCGAGGACGTCGTGAAGATTGCCGGCCGCGTGGTCGCCAAGCGCGGTCAGGGCAAGATTATGTTCATCGTCGTGCGCGATGCGACTGCCGAGATTCAGCTGTTCTGCCGCATCAACGACATGGACGAGGCTGCCTGGAATACGCTCAAGGCCCTCGACCTGGGCGACATCCTGGGCGTGACCGGCGTGGTCGTGCGCACCCAGCGCGGCCAGCTTTCCGTTGCCCCTAAGAGCGCGACCCTGCTTGCCAAGGCCGTTCGTCCGCTGCCCGAGAA
This sequence comes from uncultured Collinsella sp., assembly GCA_902482035.1. Taxonomy (GTDB): domain Bacteria; phylum Actinomycetota; class Coriobacteriia; order Coriobacteriales; family Coriobacteriaceae; genus Collinsella. The sequence goes on from CABSYW010000010.1 coordinate 34,059, forward strand.
GTTCCACGGTCTTTCCGACAAGGAGACCCGCTATCGCCAGCGCTATGTCGACCTGATCGCCAACGACGACGTTCGCGAGACCTTCCGTAAGCGTTCGCAGATTCTCTCTACCTTCCGTCGCTTTATGGAGTCCGACGGCTACATGGAGGTAGAGACCCCCATCCTGCAGACCATCCAGGGCGGCGCTACTGCCAAGCCGTTCATCACTCACTTCAACGCGCTCGATCAGGAGTGCTACCTGCGTATTGCCACCGAGCTGCACCTCAAGCGCTGCATTGTCGGTGGTTTTGAGCGCGTGTTCGAGATCGGCCGCATCTTCCGTAACGAGGGCATGGACCTTACCCACAACCCCGAGTTCACCACGATGGAGGCCTACCGTGCCTTCTCCGACCTCGAGGGCATGAAGGCGCTCGCCCAGGGTGTCATTAAGGCGGCTAACAAGGCCATCGGCAACCCTGAGGTCATCGAGTACCAGGGCCAGACCATCGACCTTTCTGGTGAGTGGGCCAGCCGTCCCATGACCGACATCGTTTCCGACGTGCTCGGCAAGCAGGTCACCATCGACACGCCGGTCGAGGAGCTTGCTGCCGCCGCGCGCGAGAAGGGCCTGGAGATTAAGCCCGAGTGGACCGCTGGCAAGATTATCGCCGAGATCTACGATGAGCTGGGCGAGGACACCATCGTCAACCCCACGTTCGTGTGCGATTACCCCATCGAGGTCAGCCCGCTTGCCAAGCGCTTTGAGGACGACCCGCGCCTGACGCACCGCTTTGAGCTGGTTATTGCCGGTCACGAGTACGCCAACGCGTTCTCCGAGCTCAACGACCCGGTCGACCAGGCTGAGCGCTTTGCTGCCCAGATGGCCGAGAAGGCCGGCGGCGACGACGAGGCCATGGAGTATGACGAGGACTACGTGCGCGCCCTCGAGTACGGTATGCCTCCCGCGGGCGGCATTGGCATCGGTATCGACCGCGTGGTCATGCTGCTTACTAACCAGGCTTCCATTCGCGATGTCCTGCTGTTCCCGCATATGAAGCCCGAGAAGGGTTTCCAGTCCGGTGCCGCTGCCGCCAAGGCTGCAGAGGCCGGCAACGCCGCGAGCCCGTTCGTTAAGTCGCTTAAGCCCACGCTCGATTACTCCAAGATCGCCGTTGAGCCGCTGTTCGAGGAGTTCGTCGACTTCGATACCTTCTCCAAGAGCGATTTCCGCGCTGTGAAGGTCAAGGCATGCGAGGCCGTCAAGAAGTCCAAGAAGCTGCTGAACTTTACGCTCGACGACGGTACCGGCACCGACCGCACCATCCTCTCCGGTATTCACGCTTATTACGAGCCCGAGGACCTGGTCGGCAAGACCTTGCTCGCCATCACCAACCTGCCTCCGCGAAAGATGATGGGTATTCCCAGCTGCGGCATGCTAATCAGCGCTGTCCACGAGGAGGAGGGTGAGGAGCGCCTCAACCTGATCCAGCTCGACGCTTCCATCCCCGCCGGCGCAAAGATGTGCTAACTAGTTACGCGGTTCTACGAACCGCGTAACGGCTCGACGCTGCGCGCCGCCCAGAGCGACAATTTGTCATTCAAAAGGCAAGGCATGACCAGAAGGTCTATGCCTTGCCTTTTTCATGCCAACTTGTTCGCCCTGGACGTCGCTCGCTGGCGTTGCCAAAACATCGGCGTTGCCGGAGTAGTCATTGGGGACGTTCTTAAACGACTAGTCATTCAAGAACGTCCCCAATGACTACCCAACGGCTATTGCGCACATGGCTCGCATGACAGTCGTCTCTTTTATGTTTCCTTTAGCCGTTGCTGCCTAGGATGGGGGTTAGTCGGTAGGAAGGGAGCGCCCGTATGGACGATGTGAGCGAGCGTGCAATCGAAGAGGACATGCTCGATCAGTTCAATTACTTTGACGATGAGGATGAGGAGCTAATCGATCGTCGCGAGCCGGCATCGCTTGACTCATTTGATCTGGTCGATGAGGAACCCGACGAGGACGAGGGCGAATCAGCGGAGCCCCCACGGTCTTCGCGCCTTGACTCGCTGCTTTCGAGAGCCCCCCTACACCACGGCGTTCGTGCCGGTGCGCTCCATATGAAAACTGACTGGCACCAGATCGTGACGGCAGGCGATGAGCTTGCCGTCGATGCGCCGCTCACCGATAAATCATCCATCATCTGCCGCACCGGCATGCTTATGCTGGCAAGCGGAACAGGTGCCTGGCGCGTGCGCGATACCATGAATCGTGTTGCCGCTGTACTCGGCGTCACAATTCACGTCGACCTGAGTCTTCTGTCGTTTGAGTGCACCTGCATCGAAGATGGCCACTGCTTTAACGAGGTTGTCAGCCTGCCCACGACGGGGGTCAATACTCATCGCATTTGGATGATGGAGAGCTTCTTAAAGGAAATCGAGACATACGGCCGCCGGTTTACCGTGCACGAATACCATGAGATGCTCAAGACCGTTGAGAGCTCAAAGCCCGATTACGCTCCCTGGCAACAGGGCCTTGCGGCAGCCTGTGCTTGCGGCGCCTTCGTCTTTTTGCTCGGCGGCGGCCCTATCGAGATGGCCTGCGCATTCGTAGGCGCTGGTGTCGGTAACTTTGCTCGCTCCCATATTCTCAAGCAGGGTCTTGGCCAGTTTAGCGCGCTGACGACTGGTGTTGCGCTCGCTTGCGTTTCGTATCTGCTGGCATTGCTCGGCCTTGGCCAGGTCATTCCAGGGGCAATGTCGCACCAAGAAGGGTATATCGGCGCCATGCTCTTCGTGATTCCCGGCTTTCCCCTCATTACGGCAGGCCTCGACATCGCAAAGCTCGATATGCGAAGCGGCATCGAGCGTCTTTCGTATGCTGTGTCAATTATTGTGATGGCGACCCTCGTAGGTTGGATGGTTGCCGAGTGTGTCGGCCTGGCGCCGGATGACTTCGCCCCGCTCGGCCTCTCACCGTTGGCTCTTACGCTCTTGCGCATACTGATGAGCTTTGTCGGTGTATTTGGCTTTTCGGTTATGTTCAACAGCCCGGTAAAGATGGCCGCGGCGGCCGGTCTGATCGGCGCCGTGTCCAATACCTTGCGCCTTACGCTCGTCGATGCGCCGACGATGCTACCCTTCCTGGGCCTGAGCGTAGGCATGCCTCCCGAGGCGGCTGCATTTATCGGGGCGCTCGTATCGGGTCTGCTGGCAAGCCTGGCAGAAATCAAGCTCACCTACCCGCGTATCGCCCTCACGGTGCCATCGATTGTCATTATGGTGCCTGGTCTGTATCTCTATCGCTCGATGTATTACATGTGCACCTTCGACACGGTCAATATGCTCGGCTGGTTTGTGCGCGCGGTGCTCATCGTGGCGTTTTTGCCCGTTGGCTTGGGCGTGGCGAGAACCCTCACCGACCCTCGCTGGCGCCACACCAGCTAATTGGTGCAAGGGGGACAGGTCACTTTGCACCAAATGAGTTGTGGTGAAATAGGGACTGAATTGCTGCTTAAAGGGTCAAAACAGTCCGTATTCCACCGCAACTTATGGGGTCGGGGGATTTTGGTGCCCTGCATCTCCACAAACTCAACGCTTACGAAGCGCGCGCCGTTCGTGTTAGGGTAGTTCCACCACATAAGTAGTCGCAGACGCACGTACCACGGGCGGGCGAGATGAAGTCCAAGTAACTCCATCTCGCCCGCCCATTTTTGTTGCGTGGCGTTGCGGCGCAAAACAGAAAGGATTTCGCCCTTTATGCCTATCAACAAACGAGAGAGCCTGCTGTTCACCTTTATCATGTGCTTTTGCATGGTGCTCTGGATGAGCATCTACAACGTTGCCCTGCAGCATGGGGCCATCAACGGCGAGGTTGTTGCCGCTGCATGGCTCGGCTTCCCCGTTGCCTACGTCTTTGCCATGTGCTGCGACTGGTTTGTTGCCAGCCCGCTGGCCAAAGGCTTTGCCTTCAAGTTCCTGGTTACTCCGGGCAAGAGCTCGCCGCTCGCTATGACGCTCGCCGTCAGCTCCTGCATGGTCGTTCCCATGGTCATCATCATGTCGCTGTACGGTGCCTGCGAGGGTCTGACGCACATGCCCGGCGGCATCCTTGCGAACCTGTATTCCGTGCCCGCGATCTGGATGATCAACATCCCGCATAATTTTGTGATGGCGCTGCCGTGGAACCTTTTGGTAGCCGGTCCGATTTCCCACTTCGTCTTCCGTCGCGCCTTCCCTGTGGGGACGGTTTTCGAGGAGGAGCATGCCGAGCTCTTGGAGCAGGCTATGGCTCCTGAGTGCGAGTAGCTCGCTTAGGGATCTGCTGAGCGCGGGCGACTTGCTTGGTTGGAGCCCTAAGCGTGGATAGCTCTCTCGGCGACATCGCGGGCGTGAGCGGTGCGCATGACCGGAGGGCCCGTGCTGCTCCGTTGCCCGACGTGCTAGCGCGCAGAACAATCTGTTGGTGCATTCGGCGGCTGCTGAAGCGTTTCGGCAGCCGCTTTTTATACGGAGTTTAAATACAACAGTCTGTTGTATTACGTAGAGTGGTATATCTCTAGCGGGAAAAATGCGAGAGACGGAGCATTATGGCGTTGCTAGTAGGACTGGACGTAGGGTCGACGACGACCAAAGTTTACGCGATGCACGAGGATATGACCGAGGCGTGGTGGGGATATCGCCGCCACGGGGCGTGTCAGACAGCGAGCGTGCGCGCCATGCTCGGCGAGCTCGCCGAGCGCTTTCCCCATGAGTCACTGCGCGTTGCGGTGACCGGCTCGGGTGCGCGCGATATCGCGACCGCGCTGGGCGCCTCGTACGTTCAGGAGGTGGTCGCCAACGCGCTCGCGATCAGCAGGTTCTATCCGCAGACGCGCTGCGCCATCGAGCTGGGCGGCCAAGACGCCAAGATGATCTTCTTCCGCACCAACGATAAGGGAGACATCGAGGTTGCCGACATGCGCATGAACGGCTCGTGCGCAGGCGGTACCGGTGCATTTATCGACGAGATGGCAAAGCTCATGGGGGTCGGCACCGAATCGGGCGAGTTCGAGCAGCTCGCAAGCCGGGGAACGACCGTCCACGAGGTCTCGGGCCGCTGCGGCGTGTACGCAAAGACCGATATCCAGCCGCTGCTCAACGAGGGCATTCCTACCACCGACCTGGCGCTTTCGGCGCTTCACGCGGTCGCCCGCCAAACGATCGGCGGTCTGGCCCAGGGTATCGACATCGAGCCGCCGGTAATCTTCGAGGGCGGTACGCTCGCCTACAACCCCACACTGGTCCGCGTGTTCCGGGAGCAACTGAATCTATCGGACGATCAGGTTATCGTCCCGCGCGATCCGCAGATCATGGTCGCGCGCGGTGCCGCCCTGTCGCTGACCGACATGTTCGCATCGTCCCAACCGATCGACCTTCCCGACGCTTTTGTCCGGCTGGATAAGCTCGAGACGGTCGCGCCCGCAAGCGGGGAGGGACGTCTTGCCCAGCCCTTTTTTGCCACACCTGCCGAGCAGGCGGATTTTACGGCACGCCATGGCAAAGAGACGCCGGCAAAGGGTCCGGATGCGTATGCGCCCGGAGAGACGGTGCGTGTGGCGCTCGGTATCGATTCGGGGAGCACGACGACCAAGTTCGCCCTGGTCGATGAGGCGGGTGAGCTTGTCGATTCGTTCTACGCGTCTAATAACGGCAGACCGCTCGACGTCGCCCAACAGGGTCTTGTCAGCTTGAAGAACCGCTGGGAGACAGCGGGAGTCACGCTTGCGATCGATGCCGTGGGCACCACGGGATACGGCGAGGAGCTTTTCGCGCGCGCGTTCCACGCCGACTACCATACGGTCGAGACGGTCGCGCACGCCCGCGCCGCGTGCGCATGCGTTCCCGATGCGACCTTCGTGCTCGACATCGGCGGACAGGATATGAAGGCCATCTGGCTCAACCACGGCGTGCTGACCGATATCGTCGTCAACGAGGCGTGCTCTGCGGGCTGCGGCTCGTTCCTCGAGGGTTTTGCCAAAAACCTCGGAATAGCCGTTGAGGATATCGCGACCGAGGCATTTTCGTCCAAAGCCCCCGCCGTTCTCGGCAGCCGCTGCACGGTGTTCATGAACAGCAGCGTCGTTTCCGAGCAGCGGCGCGGTAAGGGTCCGGGCGACATCATGGCCGGTCTCTGCCGTTCGATTATCGAGAACGTGTTCACCAAGGTCATTCGCGTTTCAAATCTCAACCGTCTGGGCGACAAAGTCGTCGTCCAGGGCGGCACGTTCCGAAACGACGCGGTGCTGCGCGCATTCGAGCAGTATCTGGGCAAACCCGTCACGCGTGCGCCCCACCCGGGGCTGATGGGCGCTATCGGTATCGCCCTGCTTGCGCGCGAGGAATGCCGCAAGGGCGACGCCGGCACGTCGTTTATCGGGCTCGATGCCGTGGAGCGCTTCGAGCATCGCGAGTTCGGCGGCGTTACCTGCCGTCGGTGCAACAACCGCTGCCGGCGCGCGGTCGTGGCATTTGGCGACGGCTCGCTTTACGTCACGGGCAATCGCTGCCCGCGCGGCGGCGCCATCTCATGGGATGAGCTCGTGCGCGAGGTTCCCGCGGCGGAGGAGCTGCGTCCGCAGGGTGCTTGCGAGGCACAGGCACCCGGCACGGGGCGCGACCGGACCGCGGCTGCCCCCAATCTCTTTGTCGACCGCGAGAAGCTGCTGTTCGAGTCGTGCCCCACGGTTCCCGTCTGCGGGGGGCGCGATGTCACGATCGGCATTCCCCGTGTGCTCGAGTTCTGGGACACCATGCCGTTCTGGTCGACGTTCTTCAGCACGCTCGGCTTTAAGGTGCGCGTCTCGGGACGCAGCACCAAGGCGATGTACGAGCGCGGTCTGGCGCACGTCACATCCGACACCGTGTGCTTCCCGGCCAAGCTCGTCCACGGGCACATCCGCAATCTCGTCGACGCCGGCGTCGACCGCATCTTCATGCCCATCATCACGACGGTGCCCACCGAAAACACCGCCTCTACCAGCGAGTGGATGTGCGCCGTCGTAAAGGGATACCCCTACGTGATGCGCAATTCCGATAACCCGGAGGAGCGTTTCGGCGTTCCGTTCGATACGCCGCTGTTCCACTGGTACGACGAGGGCGACCGAAACCGCCAGCTCAAGGCGTGGTGCAAGGAGACCTTCGATATCGATGCCGACCTGGTTGCCAAGGCGACCGAGCAGGCGGACCGCGCGCAGCAGACGTTTGAGAACCAGCTGCAGCTGCGCGGCAGGCAGGTGCTCGAGAACGTGCGCGAGGACGGCGGCTACGCGGTGGTGATCGCTTCGCGCCCGTACCACAACGACCCGCTGGTCAACCACGGGCTGCCCAAGCTCTTCTCTGAGCGCGGCATCCCCGTGCTGACGCCCGATGCGGTGCCGGGGGTCTGCAACGTCGATCTTTCCAACAGCCGCATCGACATCGTGAACAACTACCATGCGCGCATGCTGTCGTGCGCGGTCATCGTTGCATCGACGCCCGAGCTCGAGCTCGTGCAGATGGGCAGCTTCGGCTGCGGCCACGATGCGTATCTCACCGACGAGATCGCGCGCATGATGGGCGAGATGGGCTCCAAGGTTCCGATGATGATCAAGCTCGATGAGAGCGACGTCGCCGGTCCCATGGGCATTCGCGTGCGTTCGTTTATCGAGTCGGTCAACCGTCGTCGCGCGGAGGAGCGTGCCGAGGGCGCCCGGGTGCACGCGGTCCATCCGCTCGACGACCCGTATAAGGTCAAGTACACCAAGCGCGACCGGCACGACAAGATCGCGCTGGTCCCCAACACCTCCCATGCGTTCTGCAGGCTCATGACCGCGGCGATGCGCAATCAGGGCGTGCGCGCCGAGGCCCTTGATATCGGGCGCGAGGATGCCATCCGCCTGGGCAAACGCTATGTGCACAACGACATCTGCTTCCCCGCGCAAATCGTGATCGGCGAGGCGCTCGCGGCACTCGAGAGCGGTAAGTACGACCCGCACGACGTCGCCGTGGTGACTGGCAAGTATATCGGCGACTGCCGCCTGACGCACTACATGCCCCTGCTGCGCCGCGCGCTCGACGACGCGGGATACGACTATGTCCCGGTGCTCACCAACGACGACGTCGATGCCCACAATGCGCATCCGGGCTTCAAGCTCGGCCTTGGCCCGAGCATCCAGATCGCCTACGGTCTTCCCATGATCGATGCCCTCGAGGCCATGCTTAGGCGTATCCGTCCCTACGAGCTCGAGAAGGGCGCGGCGGACGCTGCGTTCGACCGCGCGCTCGATGAGGTTATCGAGGGCATGGAGCGCTCCGGGCTGAGAGGCCAGGCGACGGGCTTCAAACGCGCGCTTGCGATCATGGACGCCGTTCCGTACGACCGCTCGAACCCGCATCCGACCGTTCTCATCGTGGGCGAGTACCTGCTCAATTTCCATCTCGGCGCCAACCACGAGATCGAGCGCTACCTCGAGGACAACGGGCTCGAGGTCATCGAGGCGCGCATGACCGACGTGATCCGCAAGACCTATTTCTACAAGCATGCGCAGTCGCGCGAGTTCCACGTCGACCTGTCGCTGCCCGAAAAGGCCTGGTACGCTACGGCGGACAACCTGTTCGAGCTCGCGCACGACCGTTGCGACCGCCTGGGCGCGGCGAGCCCGCTCTACGAGCCGCCGACGCGCATGCCCGAGCTCGTGCGCGCGAGCGATAAGATCCTGCACCATACGTTCGATGCGGGCGAGGGCGTGCTGATTCCGGCGGAGATCCTCGAGCACGCCAAGCGCGGCTGCCGCAACTTCGTGATCCTGCAGCCGTTCGGGTGTCTGCCCAACCATGTCGTGGGGCGCGGGCTCATCCATGCGCTCAAGGAGCGGTATCCCACGGCGCAGTTCCTGCCGCTCGACTACGATCCCGACGTGAGCTTCGCCAACGTGGAGAACCGTCTTCAGATGCTCATCATGAACGCCAAGGCGCAGGGGTGCGGTGAGGCGCATGGCGAGACCGCGTAAGGACGCCGATGCGCCCGATGCGCGCACCCGTATCATCGAGGCGTTTTGGGAGCTCATCGAGAACAACAGCATCTTCGAGCTGTCGGTTGGCGAGGTGACCCGCGCCGCCCAGTGCAATCGCGGAACGTTTTACTACTATTTTCACGATTTCGATGAACTCGTCGCCATCGCCATGACCCAGCTGCTGCAGGATAACGAGCTTATCACCGATGCCCTCTGGCATTTTTCGAGCGAGGGCGACCTTTCGGCGTTCGACCGGCGCGACGTCCGCTGCCTGCTGCGGCGCATCGTCATCACCATGAGGGCGGGTGCCGCCGAGCAGGTCGTGCAGGGCATCCATACGATCATCATCGACCGCGTGAGAGAGATCGTCCGCCCCGACGGAGAAGAGCTCAAGGCAGATTCGAGCTTTGCGGTGGGCTTTCTGGTCTCGGGCATCATGGGCTTTGTGATGGCGGTCGGCTTTGCCCGGGAGGGCGGCGAGGAGATAGACCTCGAGCAGCTGGGGGACAGCGCGTGCGCGTATCTGAGGGCGGTCGCCATGCAGACGGTGGAAACGGTCGCGCAAGTCGAGGGCGTCGATACATCCGAGCTGCTCGAACGCGTCTCCAAGGAGGCCGATGCCTATCGCGCATCGCGTGCGACGAGTCCCGACGTGGTGAAAGACGCCTAGGGTTTCTCTTGCGGGGCGCCTGTCGCGCATCGCGCGGTGAGTCCCGCGATGCGGTCATAACCTGCATTCATGTGAGCCGGGTTTATAGATATTCCTCCAGCTGTTAACATAGACGACCTGTGGGTAAAGAGACAAAAGCGCCGCCGACGGGCGGGCGTTTTGATTTCGATGAACTCATGTAAGGAAACGAGCATGTTAGATAGATTTACCGATCGCGCGCGCAAGGTCATGTCCATGGCCAAACAAGAGGCGCTCGATCTGCACTCAAATAAGGTGGGCACCGAGCACCTGCTGCTCGCACTCGCCAAGGAGGACGAGGGCATCGCTGCCGAGGCGCTGCGCTCGCTTGATATCTCCTACGACGACATCATGGACACCCTCAAGGAGGTCCAGACCACGGTTCCCGAGCCCAGCGAGGAGACCGAGGCTGCCAAGCTTGCCTTTACGCCGCTCGTCATTAGCGTGATGGAGCGCTCCTTCCGCGTGGCGCGCGAGAACAACCAGACGTATGTGTCGACCGAGCACCTGCTCATCGGCATCGTCGAAGAGGGCAACGGCATGGCCATGGACATCCTCATGCGTCTGGGTGTGTCGTCTGCTTCCATTAAAAAGGCCATCGAAAAGCTCACCGCCAAGGACCAGGACAAAAAGCGTCCGCTCGCCGGAGCCGGCGCCGGTCGTCCTGGTGCAGGACTGCCGTTCTTTAGCGGCTCGGATGCCTCTCAGCAAAAGGGGGGCGGCACCGACACGCTCAAGCAGTTCGCTACCAACCTCACGCAAAAGGCGCGCGACGGCGAGCTCGATCCCGTGATTGGCCGCGAAAAGGAAGTTCAGCGCATGATGGAGATCCTTTCGCGCCGCACCAAGAACAACCCGCTTATCCTGGGTGACCCCGGCGTGGGCAAGACGGCCATCGTCGAGGGCCTGGCTCAGCAGATTGCAGCCGGCAACGTGCCCGAGAACCTCATGAACCAGAATATCTGGACGCTCGACCTGCCGGGCCTCGTGGCGGGTGCCAAGTATCGCGGCGAGTTTGAGGAGCGCCTCAAGAACGTGATCCAAGAGGCCACCGAAGCCGACGACGTCATCCTGTTTATCGACGAGATGCACACCATTATCGGTGCCGGTTCTGCCGAGGGCTCCATCGACGCGAGCTCCATGCTCAAGCCCGTGCTCGCGCGCGGCGCCTTCCAGATTATCGGCGCCACCACGGCCGAGGAATTCCGCAAGTACCTCACCAAGGACCCGGCTTTCGAGCGTCGCTTCCAGACCATCGATGTCGAGGAGCCGAGCGTCGAGGACACGGTCAAGATCCTGACCGCGCTCAAGCCGCGCTACGAGGAGCATCACCATGTGCGCTATACGCAGGGTGCTATCGAGGCTGCCGCGAACCTTTCCAACCGCTACATCCAGGATCGCTTCCTGCCCGATAAGGCCATCGACCTCATTGACGAGGCCGGTGCCCGCGCTCGCATCGCCGCGAATCGCGCGCCCGAGCCGGTGCGTGAGGCCGAGCATCGCGTGGAGGAGCTTAAGGCCGCCGCGCAGGAGGCCACCGAGAGCGACGACATGAACAAGGCCGCCGAGATCACCGAGCAGCAGAAGGCCGCCGAGATTGAGCTCGCCGAGGCCAAGGCCGCCTGGACCGCCGAGCTCGACGCCAGCCCGCTCACCATCGATGTCTCTCAGATCGCCGACATCGTGTCCGTGACTTCGGGCGTGCCGGTGTCCTCGCTTACCGAGAGCGAGAGCCGTCGCCTGCTGCAAGCCGAAAGCGTGCTCAAGACGCGCATCATCGGTCAGGATGAGGCTGTCGAGGCAGTTGCCAAGGCCGTGCGCCGCAGCCGTTCGCCGCTCAAGGACCCGCGTCGCCCCGGCGGCAGCTTTATCTTCCTGGGTCCCACCGGCACGGGCAAGACCGAGCTCGCCAAGACGCTCGCCGAGTACCTCTTTGGCAGCAAGGACGCGCTCATCAGCTTCGACATGTCGGAGTTCGGCAGCGAGTTCGAGGTCTCCAAGCTCATCGGTAGCCCTCCGGGTTACGTGGGCCACGACGAGGGCGGTCAGCTCACCAAGGCCGTTCGCCGTCATCCGTACTCGGTCGTGCTGTTCGACGAGATCGAGAAGGCGCACCCCGACATCTTCAACATTTTGTTGCAGGTGCTGGAGGAGGGCCGCCTGACCGATAGCCAGGGCAAGACGGTCGACTTCCGCAATACCGTGATCATCATGACGTCCAACGTGGGCGCCCGCGAGATCGCGCAGGATGCGAGCGTCGGTTTTGGCACCACCGGTGAGCAGGGTCTCACGTCGAGCGAGATCCGCGGCCGTGCGATGAGCGAGCTCAAGCGCCTGTTCCGCCCCGAGCTGCTCAATCGTATCGACGATATTGTGGTGTTCCAGAAGCTCTCGGGCGAGAATCTCACCAAGATTGCGCACCTGCTGGTGGACGATCTGCGCCAGCGCCTGATCGCAAACGGCATGAACATCAAGCTTACCGATGCGGCCTACGACAAGATTGTGGCGGAGGGTACCGACCTCACCAACGGCGCGCGTCCGCTGCGTCGTGCCATCCAAAAGCTCATCGAGGATCCGCTGTCCGAGGAACTGCTGGCTGGCGAGTGGGGCGAGGGCGATACCGTCCTGTGCGACGTGGCCGACGGCAAGTTTGTCTTTAGCCACGGCACGGGTGAGATCCCGGCGCCGCGTCCGGCGGGTGCGCTCGGGGGCGATACCGCTCCGGCGGCGCCGCACACCGGAAACGCCGCGCCTGTGAGCAGCGGCGTGAGCTCGGGCCCCGGTGGCATGATGCAAGCCGGCTCTGGCGCGCTGTAGGGCGTGGCGACAATTTGATACGCGCAATCGAGGCGCTCCGGAAAGGGTGCCTCGATTTGTAGAGCTGCGGAAGTTGTGACCGTTACGCTATACGGTCCACCGTTAGCCGATGATGCGAGGGCGCTCGGCGTTTTCGACTGGTTTATGCACGCAAAGTCTGGGAATATACAAGTCGCATGTCTTACTGTCTAACCAGTTGCGCCAAGGAGGCACCATGGACTACAAGATTACCGGCTACGAGCCCGCCCAGCTGTTCCATTTCTTTGAGGAGGTCAGCGCGATCCCCCGTGGGTCTGGCAACGAGAAAGGCATCAGCGATTTCCTGGTCGCGTTTGCCAAGGAGCGCGGTCTCGATGTGTATCAGGACGAGGTCTACAACGTCATCATTCGCAAGCCCGCATCTGCCGGCGCCGAGAATGCCCCGACCGTAATGCTGCAGGGCCACATCGATATGGTGTGCGACAAGTTGGGCTCCGTTGAGCACGACTTTACGACCGATGGTATCGACCTGGTCGTCAAGGACGGCGTCCTCACCGCTAACGGCACCACTCTGGGCGCCGACAACGGTATCGCCGTCGCGCTTATGCTTACCGTGCTCAACGACGATTCGATTGCCCATCCGGCCCTCGAGTGCGTGTTCACCACCGACGAGGAGACTGGCCTGGTTGGCGCCGAGACGCTCGACAAGTCCCAGATTAGCGCCCGCACCATGATTAACCTTGACTCCGAGGAAGAGGGCGTTGCCACCGTCAGCTGCGCCGGCGGCGTCGTCGTTACCTACACCTGCCCGATCGCGCGCGAGCACAAGACCGGTAGCACCCTCACGCTCGACATCTCCGGCCTGCTGGGCGGCCACTCCGGCAGCGATATCCACCTGGAGCGCGGCAACGGCAACCTCATCATGGCCCGCATCATCGACCGCCTGATGGTCGCCGGCGAGCCCGCCATCGTTAGCTTTAACGGCGGCACCAAGGACAACGCCATCAACCGTGAGTGCAAAGCTGTTCTGGTCTACGCCGACCACGCTGCCGCCGAGGCCGCGGCCCAGATCGCAAAGGGCATCATCGCCGACGTTACTGCCGAGCTCGAGGTCTTTGACCCCGGCTTTACCTGCACCGTCGAGATTGCCGACGACGCCGAGGTTGAGGCCATGGACGAGAAGTCCGCGCTTGCCCTCATCCGTGCCCTGCGTCTTGCCCCTAACGGCGTGATTCGCCGCAACGTCGCCACCGACGGCTCCGTCGAGGTTTCCTCCAACATCGGTGTGGTTGCCACCTCTGACGACCAGGTCAAGATCATGCTGTCCCCGCGCTCCTCGATCACCTCGCTGCAGAACGAGTTCAAGGACCGCCTGCAGACGCTTGCCGATGTCCTGGGCTTCGACGCCAAGTTTGAGTTCGAGTATCCCGGCTGGAGCTATGCCGAGCATTCGCCGGTCCGCGACATCTTTGTCGAGAGCTATCGCGAGCTCTTTGGCTCCGAGCTGCGCATCGAGTCCATTCACGCCGGCCTTGAGTGCGGCCTGTTTGCCGAGGCCCTGCACGGCCTGGACGCCATCGCCGTGGGTCCGACGCTCTCCGATGTCCACACCCCGGACGAGAGCATGGAGCTCGCTTCTGCCGAGCGCTTCTACGAGCTGCTCATCGACGTGCTCAAGCGCCTCGCTGCGTAAAGGTTGCGCTAGCAGCAGTCCGAGCCACGTGCTAGCGGATTGCAAATGACATTACGAGAGGGGGCACCCGAGCTTTTGCGACGGGTGCCCCCTCTCTTCTTTTGGGAAATGGGAGATTACGGACACCTAGCCCATATCCGCCTTGATGAGGTCGAGGGTGCGCTGACAGTTTTCGCAGACGGGGCCGAGCATATGCTCGCGCAGGTCCGCCATGCCGGGCAGGTCGGCGTATTCGTCCATGACCTCTTCCATGCAAATGGGCACCTCGTAGGCGAGGTCCATCATGGTCGCAAAGCAAAACTTCTCGGATAGCCCGGCATCGGTGAGCGTCGCCTCCAGCGCGGGGTCTCCCATACCGTGGTGTCGGCGGATAGCACCTGGACCGATGCGCCCCACACGATTTTCGCCGCCAACGCTCATGGCAAGGCGCGCCCGGCGGCGCATGCGCTCGTATGCCAGCCCCGATGCGACATCGTACATTCGAGCCATCATGGCTGCGCCGTCGTTTCCAAGGAGCAGGGAATAGTTTTTCGCATGCGCATCCGGTGCGCCGATAATGGCGTTGAAGAACAGTATCTGCGTAAACAGATACAGGTTAAGTTGATGGTGGCTCGTATTTACGAGGAGCTCTTGAATGTCGCGTGTGGTCGGGCCGCCGTCTGCCGTGTACTTTTGGGCGGGCATCACCCCAAGTGCCTGACAGAAGTCTTCTTGATGTAGGCGCCTGATCGTTCCGTCTTTGACTTTCACGCGGTCATAGCGCTCAACAATGAGGGCAGGTTCGTCCTCAAACATACGATATTCGACGTTTGCCGTTGCGATGCCGGCGCGCTGGGCGCTTTTCATGCAGACAAACTCATTGAGAGCCTCGAGTTTAAAACCGATAACGCCATTTTTGAAAATATGCGTCGTGGGCGAGGACCCCATGCATTCGCACCAGCGACCGTCCATGAGTGCGAGAGCGAACTTGCCCTGATTGCCTCCAAGTGACCAACTTTTCTAGACCCATCCACGATGCATCGCGGTCATCTCTGATCGACTTGAGACGGAGGGCAATATCGTGGTCGTCTATAGGGCGGTATTCGCCGTCGCGATGCAGGACGGCGTCGACGTCTTCTTCGACACAAAACTGTACTCCGCCCGGACAGTCGAGTCCGATATGGCTGAGCAGCGCAACGGGATTGTTGGGCCTGGTGTCGAATTCGACGGCGATCGCTTTTCGCTGGTCCTCGCTGTCAGGCAGAAGACCAAACAAGTACGGATTCATGACCTGTTGGCCGTATATGCGATTTGATACGGGTATGTTTGTCGATAGGGCTGGCCCGTCATAGTCATGATCGTAGGCAAAGTTGACAAGACCGTTCTCATCTTGCGTGAGCGTTCCCGCAGGTACGCCGCAAATAATGGTCCGAAGCGTTTTGCTGGCCATTGGCTACCTCCCTTTGGGCCTTGTTTGGGCAGATGGGTTTGTGGCAATCGAGACTCCGAGATTGGACATGGCGAAATCGGCGAAGGCCTTGTCGTAGAGCTCGGACGTAAAGGGGACATCTGCGAGAGCCGGAATGGCTGCGCTGCGACGGTTGCGATGGTGAAAACGTTGAGCGTGATGGCGCCTGGGGGTGCTATGAGGTTGCAAATCAGCATGCGGGGCGTCGACTGGTTGCTCGTTTTTCGATTCGTCGATATCCCCTTGAGCGGCGAGCACCAGTCCAAGAGCACCGAAAACCGCCAACAGCTTGTCGAGCCGAATGCCCGTGGCATCTCCCAGCTCGAGCGATGCGAGCAGGCGTTCCGAAACACCGGCCTTTTTAGCGAGGGCGGCACGGGTGAGACCCTGAGTCTCGCGTGCCTGGCGCACGTAGATGCCAGCTTGGCGCGGTGTGGTGATGGGAAGGGTATCCACGGCGATCTCCTAACGTGCAGACTTTTGCATCCTAGTATGACATGCAAAAGTCTGCATGAAAAGGCCTCATGCAAAACTCTGCATGAGGCCTTGTACTGGCGTTTAGTTTTGAGCGATTGTGTTTGGCACTACAGCGCCAAAATCCCCAAATGCTCAAGCAAGATCTTAAGCCCGATGAGGACGAGTACGACGCCACCCACGATGGTGGCGGGCTTTTCGTAGCGCGCGCCAAAGGTGTGGCCGATCGCTACGCCGGCAACGGAGAAGACAAAGGTCGTGATGCCAATGAGCGACACGGCGGGAACGATATCGACCGAGAGCGCGGCAAACGAGATGCCCACGGCAAGCGCGTCAATCGAGGTGGCGATGGCAAGGATTAGATATTCGCCCAGGTCGATCTTTTCGGCATCCTTGCCGTCGCCTTCGTTCTCGTCCTCAGTAAAGGCTTCCCACAGCATCTTGCCGCCGATAAAGGCGAGCAGGATAAAGGCGATCCAATGGTCGATGGGTCCGATGATGCTCATGAATTGACTGCCGAGCGCCCATCCGATTACGGGCATGCCGGCCTGGAAGCCGCCAAAGAACAGGCCGAGCACTACGGCGACCTTAAGGTTGATCTTCTTCATGCCAAGGCCCTTGCAGATGGATACGGCAAAGGCGTCCATCGAAAGGCCGATAGCGAGCAATACGAGCTCTGCGAGTCCCATAGTCTGGCTCCCTCTCTGCGGGCGGGCCCGCGTGTACCTCTTGGGGGAGTAACAAAAAAGACCCGTGGCGTACGCGTTGTGCGCACAGCCACGAGTCTCGTTCATTAAGGCAAGCCAGACCGCATCGGCCAGTATGTTGACTTGCCGCGCCACCGGAGGCGAACCCGGTCACGCGACTACTCCCTCATTTATGCGAATCCCGATGCTACCACATAAGCAGCTCATTTGGATTGGGGCTCTCAGCTGTGTTCGCTCATTCTGTAAGCATCGGATTTTGCGGGCGTCACAGGGGCAAACCGTGAGAAACTTATTGACGTTTATGGAGCGTATACGATGGGAGCGATGCCTTGGATAAGAACGAGCTGCAAAAGCGTATGGAACAGGCCATTCGCCTGACGGCACCTGGCCAGCCGATCCGCACCGCCCTCGACATGATCATTGCCGGTCACCTGGGTGCCCTTATCTGCGTCGGCGACACCGAAAACGTGCTCGCTGCCGGTAACGACGGCTTCCCGCTCAACATTTCGTTTACCTCGAACCGCCTGTTCGAGCTTTCCAAGATGGACGGTGCCATCGTTATCGATGGCGACCTCACCCAGATCCTGCGCGCCAACTTCCACCTCAATCCCGATCCCTCGCTTGCCACGAGTGAGACGGGCATGCGTCACCGTACTGCCGCTCGCATGTCGGTGCTCACCGACGCCATCGTGATCTCGGTTTCGGCTCGTCGCGCCGTCGTTAACGTGTACGTTCACGGCAAGAGCTACGAGATCCAGCCCGTCACCACCATCATGAGCTCGGTCAACCAGCTCGTCGCCACGCTCCAGACTACCCGTCAGTCGCTCGACCGCTCCCTGCTGCGCCTGACGGCCCTCGAGCTCGACGACTACGTCACGCTCGCCGACATTACCGGTATTTTCTCGAGCTTCGAGATCATGCAGCAGGCAAAGACCGAGCTTAAGGATTGCATTGTCAAGCTGGGCAACCAGGGCAAGCTCGTGCAGATGCAGCTCGAGCAGCTCGCGGGCTCCAGCATGGATACCGAATACGACTTGATGATCCGCGACTACGCAAGCGATTCCTCCGAGGCAAACGCCGAGAAGATCCGCGCCGAGCTGAGCCGCATGACGCCTAAGGACCTGTCCGACCCGCAGCACGTGGCGGCAGTTCTGGGTTACGACGACCTGGACGAGGACTCCGTCATGACGCCGCTGGGCCTGCGCACGCTTTCGCGCGTGTCCGTCGTGCGCGACGGCGTGGCCGAGAAGATCGTCGACGAGTACGGCTCGCTGCAGGAGCTCATGGACGACATCAGCGAGGATCCGGAGCGCTTGGGCGACTTTGGCGTCAACAACCCTGCCATTCTTGCGGACTCGCTGTACCGCATGAAGGGCACCAAACAGGGGAACGCATAATGGCGCCCGTATGTGCCGTGGTCGTTGCCGGCGGCAGCGGCCAGCGCTTTGGAAATCCCGGCGGCAAGCAGCTCGTTAATGTGGCGGGCCGTCCGCTCATGAGCTGGTCCATCCGCGCGTTCGATCGTAGCGATAAGGTCGGCCATATCGTCGTGGTTTGCCCTGCTGAGCGCCGTGCCGAGATGCGCCGCCTGGCCATCGACCCGTTTGACTATGACACGCCCATCAGCTTTGCCGATGCCGGCGATACCCGTCAGGATTCCACCCGTGCCGGCGTGCATGCGGTTCCGGCGGGTTTCGAATATGTCGCCATCCACGACGGCGCTCGTCCGCTCATTACGACCGAGGCCATCGACCACGCTATCGACGTGCTCGTGAGCGACCGTGCCCTCGACGGTGTCGTGTGCGGTCAGCCCGCGATCGACACGCTCAAGATCGTTGACGGCGATAATATCGTCGAGACGCCGCCGCGTGAGCTCTACTGGGCAGCGCAGACGCCGCAGATCTTTAGCGTCGATGCTATGAAGCGCGCCCACGCTGCAGCCATTGCCGAGGGCTTTATCGGTACCGATGATTCGTCGCTGGTCGAGCGCATGGGTGGGCGCGTCCGCTGCGTCCAGAGCCCACGCGATAACCTTAAGGTGACGGTGCCCGAGGACCTGCGTCCCGTAACCGCGATTCTGCTTGGCCGCATGGCCGAGGGAGAGGACCTTCCCCATGTTCAGTAACCTGCGCATTGGCCATGGCTACGACGTTCACCGTCTGGTGGAGGGGCGTCGATGTATCATCGGCGGTGTCGACATTCCCTACGAGCGCGGCCTGCTGGGCCACTCGGATGCTGATGTGCTCGCGCACGCCTTGGCCGACGCCATTCTGGGCGCCTGCCGCGGGGGAGACATCGGCAAGCTATTCCCCGATACCGACCCTGCCTACGAGGGCGCCGACTCGATGGTGCTGCTTGCCCGCGTAATGGACTATGCGCGTGAGCTGGGCTTTGAGTTTGTCGATGCCGACTGCACCATTGCCTGCCAGCAGCCTAAGATCACCCCGCATCGCGATGCCATGCGCGCCAACCTTGCCCATGCCCTGGGCGTTGACGTCGAAAACGTGGGCGTCGCCGCCACTACGACCGAAAAGCTCGGTTGGGAAGGCCAGGGCGAGGGAATCGGCGCCTGGGCCGTCTGCCTGCTACAGAAAACCGTTAAGGAGTAACGAATGCGTATCTACAACAGCGCTACCCATAAAAAGGAAGAGTTCCAGCCCATCGAGTCCGGCAAGGTCCGCATGTACGTGTGCGGCCCCACGGTCTACGACAACATCCACATCGGCAATGCCCGCACGTTCATCAGCTTTGACGTGATTCGTCGCTGGCTCATCGCGAGCGGCTACGAGGTCACGTTCGCACAGAACCTCACCGATGTCGACGACAAGATCATCAAGCGCGCCAACGAGCAGGGCCGTACGGCCGCCGAGGTCGCGACGGAGTTCTCCGACAAGTTCATCGGCGTCATGCGCGCCGCCAACGTGCTCGATCCCGATGTGCGCCCCCGCGCCACCAAGGAAATCGGCCCCATGATCGCCATGATCAAGACGCTCATCGAGCAGGGCCATGCTTACGCCGCCGATAACGGCGACGTGTACTTTGCTGTGCGCAGCGATCCCAACTATGGCCAGGTCTCGGGCCGCAACATCGATGACCTTATGGTTGGTGCGCGTATCGAGGAGAACGAGGACAAGAACGACCCGCTCGACTTTGCCCTGTGGAAGGCCGCCAAGCCCGGCGAGCCCAGCTGGCCGAGTCCCTGGGGCGAGGGCCGTCCCGGTTGGCACACCGAGTGCGCTGCCATGGTGCATCGCTACCTGGGCACCCCGATCGACATCCACGGCGGCGGCTCCGACCTTGCCTTCCCGCATCACGAGAACGAGTGCGCCCAGGCCACCTGCGCCTGGCACCAGGGCTTCTCCAACACCTGGATGCACACGGGCATGCTGCTGGTTGACGGCGAGAAGATGTCCAAGTCGCTCGGAAACTTCTTTACGCTGGCCGAGGTGCTCGAGCAGCACTCTGCCGCGGCCCTGCGCCTGTTGATGCTGCAGACGAGCTATCGCTCGCCGCTCGACTTCTCCTGGGAGCGCCTGGAGGGTGCCGAGAATTCGCTCACGCGTATTGCCGGTACGGTCGAGAACCTTCGTTGGGCTGCGAACCATGCGACGGCCGATGCCGATGCGGCTGCCGCCGAGGCGTTTGCCGCCAAGGCCGCCGAGACCCGCGCCGCCTTTAAGGAGTGCATGGACGACGACTTTAACACCGCCGGTGCCATGGGTGCTGTCTTTGGCTTTGTCACCGAGTGCAATCAGTATCTGGAGCAGGCGGGCGATGCTGCCGACAAGGCCGCAGTCCTGGCTGCCGCCGATACGCTGGCCGAGCTGCTCGATACGTTTGGCGTTGAGCTTCCCGAGCCCAAGGTTGAGTTGCCGCTGGGCCTGCTGGGCGTTGCCGCCGGTTTGGTTGCCTACACGGGCGACGACGTGGACGAGGCCGCTGCCAAGATTCTCGAGGCTCGTGCCGAGGCTCGTGCCGCCAAGAACTGGGATCTGGCAGATGCCATCCGCGACCAGCTCAAGGACCTGGGCCTCACCATTGAGGATACTGCCGCGGGCACCCGTATTAAATCTCTCTAATCCCCGCGGGTTTCCCAAGCGCCCGACCTTGCCGTTCAAACCGTCGCTCGCGTACTCAAGTACGCGTCGCTCCTCTTTCACGGCAATCTCGGGCACTTGGAAAACCCGTACCGACCGCCCGAATTAATATTCATGGGCGGTCGTTTATTTTGTTTCGTTTGATAGTTGTATTTAGGAGGTCACTTTATGGCCGACAATCGCAAGCGTGCGCCTCGTGGCGGCAAGCAGGCTGCTTCTGGCTCGCGTCCGATTCGCCGCAATGACCGCGCTGCCGCTCCCAAGGGCCAGCGCGATCGCGCCCAGGCCGCACGTCCGCAGCGCGATCGCAACCGCGACGCTGTCCAGGCTCCCAAGGGCGAGTTTATCGAAGGTCGTCGTGCTGCCGCCGAGGCGCTACGCACTGGTTTTCCCATCAAGTGCGCGCTCATTGTCGAGGGTGGAGAGCGCGATGCCGCCTTGTCGCGCCTGGTCGACGACCTCAACGCCGCGGGCGTCCGCATTAAGTATGTGCCGCGTGCGCAGCTCGACGCACTGTCGAGCCATGGCGCTCATCAGGGCATCGCACTCGAGGTTGGCAACTTCCCCTATGCTGATGTCGCCGATATTCTCGACCGCGCAGGCGACGGTCCGGCGCTTGTCGTCGTGCTCGACCATGTGACCGACGACGGCAACTTTGGCGCCATTGTGCGCTCCGCCGAGGTCGTGGGCGCGGCCGGCGTCGTCATCGCCAACAAGCGTGCCGCCGGCGTGACCGTGGGCAGCTACAAGACCTCGGCCGGTGCTGTCATGCATCTGCCTATCGCGCAGGTTCCCAATATTGCCCGTGCACTCGATGACCTCAAGGCCGCTGGTTTTTGGGTGGGCGGCGCCTCCGAGCACGCCGAGGGCAGCTGCTGGGATGCTCCCTTCGAGGGCCGCGTGGCGCTCGTCATGGGCTCCGAGGGCGACGGCATCTCGCGCCTGGTGCTCGAGAAATGCGACTTTTTGACCAAGCTTCCCCAGCGCGGCATGACCGAGAGCCTCAATGTTGCCCAGGCGACCACGGCGCTGTGCTTTGAGTGGCTGCGCCGCAACGTCGGCGAGCTCATGGGGGAGGAGTAGCGCATGTCCAAAAAGAACCGTGCCAAGTCCAAGGCCAAGCGCTTTGGCGAGGGCTCGGCCAAGCCGATTGTTTCGGCCGCGACCTACGGCGTGGGCGGCAATGCGTTTGCGCAGGCCATCGCCGACCCGGTCTCGACGGTGCACTCCAATAAGCCCGAGCTGCTGGTGGTCGACGGCTACAACGTGATCCACTGCACGCCGCGCTACGAAAAGCTCGTGTACGACCATTCAGACGATCCGTATTCCAGCGACGTTCACGATATGGCACGCACCGCCCTCATCAACGACGTCGCCGCCTTTGCCCAGGGCCGCTACGAGGCCGTGATCGTGTTCGACGGCGCGGGCAATATCTCCAACGAGCGCCCCAACCTGCCGGCCCGCGGCGTGCGCATCGAGTTTTCGCCGACGGGCGTTTCTGCCGATACCGTGGTGCAAAAGCTCTGCATCGAGGCGCGCGAGGAAGGCCGCGCGTGCTCCGTGGTATCGAGCGACGGCACGATCCAGGCCGTCGTCATGGGCAAGGGCGTCACGCGCATCTCGAGCCGTATGCTGGTGGACGAGATCAAACAGATCGACAACGACGTGCACGAGGCCGAGGAGGCCCCGCAGATCAAGATGACCCTGGGCAGCCGTCTAAGCCCCGAGGCCCTGGCCAAGCTCAAAGCTCTGCGCGGGAGGTAGGGGAGTTGGCGGGGCGATGCTGTCTCGCTAACTCCATTCAGCGATGTCGATCATTCTTTCGAGGCGCCATGTTAGCGCCTCTTTTAGATAAGGCAGTCTCGCTGTAAGAGCGTCGTTTTTGGATAGGATTTCGATTGCCTCGTCAACGAAACCCTCGAGTTTGTCGCCGTCAAACCAGCCCATGTCCTCGACGAGCAACATTTGTTTGGCGGGGCTTGAATGAAATTGTGCGCTGGTAAAACTGTGCTCTTCCGCCCTAAGCTCCTCTAGTGATATGTTGCACCAGAGTGATGAGCCCGAATCGAAGATAGGGGCAGGTCTGCAGGCTAGCGTGTTTACGTTTCGCACAAGGCCAAAGTTGCGCCAATGGCGATCATAGTTGGCAATGATGTCATCGCATACGATCATGCGGTCAAGGGCGTCTTTTATATCCGTCGCTCCAAGCTCCTCGCAGTTTGCTACATACCGTTCGTAATCGGTTAGTCGCTCGTCTGCATTTGCATGCTGGTTTACATAGAACGCAGGGACATACTCTTCTTCATCAGTTAAGAAGACATCGCATATGCTCAGGGCGGAAGTGCCCGTGCCCTCGAGCGAGTAAGGCACATAATCGCAGGCGTTTAGGATGCGACGGTGAAGTGCAGTCGCCACCAGCTCGTTATAAGGTTCCTGGTTTAGATGTGCACCTGCCTTGTGGAGGATTCGACGGTCATCCTCGCATGTCCAGTACTTTTGAAGATTGCCGTCCGAGGTGTTATCGGGCTTTGCGGCAGCTGCCTTGCCCTCTGGGGCGAAGGGCGCGATGCTGAGAGAGACGTCGTCAAAAGCATTATTGAAGAAATTGATATCTTCCCACGCGAGACCGGAGTCTTGGGGCCTAATCCAATACTGGTCGGATAGGGAGAGGCCAAGATTTCGCTGTACGAGTTCATCGGGAACATCGACTGCGGCTTCTGCAAGCAGGGAGGCTAGCCCAATGCGTGCGAGCGGGATACCGCGGCCGCGCCACCAGATGCGGAGGGAGTCGAGCGATACAGGTTTGCTGGGAGCAAAAACTCCAATAGGGGCGTGGGCACGATCGACGTCGGCGCCGATGTGGGTAAAGTCTTTTCGCGATGTGCTGTAGACCAGTTGGGCCACTTCGTGCGTGCGGTTCATGAGGGTGAACGCGATCTCGCTCTTACCGTGGCCGCGGCGGGGACGTCCCCCCGTTTTGGTCACGGAGCGGAGTCGCGTGTCTACGCTGTCTTTGTCGATGAGCCATACACCAGAAGCCTTGCGGGCGGTCAGCGCGCCGTTCTTAATGAGCTCCTGCACCCTGCGCGGGGTGATGCCGAGCAGCTCGGCTGCTTCCTTTGTAGTCAACATCGCGAAACCCTTCGCCAGAACGAATAGTTTTATATAGCCAATTGTAATTAAAACTATTCGTTCTGGCGAAGGGTTTTAAGATTGAGGGCGAACCAACAGAAATGAACGGACCTGGTACCTGTTGTTGCTGGATTTTGCATATTTGTATAACGCCGTGCGGCCTGTTGCGCCCCGTCCGCAATTCCATTATTCTTAACAAGCTTCGCGCGAAAGCGCCAAGTGTGCCAGTGTGGCGCAACGGTAGCGCAACTGATTTGTAATCAGTGGGTTGCAGGTTCGATTCCTGTCACTGGCTCCATGAGAGTTTCGGGCTCTGTCTCTATATGGGACAGAGCCCGTTTCTATTTAGGTGGTGCGCCATCGGGTTAGCGCCCATCCCGTTTTTGGTTTGTCTCGTCCTCCAGTTTGTCTAAATCTGTAACACCAAGACCGATATTTGGCATCTAACTGTTACAGATTGAGATGAAACTTAGGGTGTTTTAGGAATATCTTGATCTGTAACATGTAGAAGCGGAATAGGCCTCTTGCTGTTACAGATCGAGACAAGGGCGGGTGCGGACCTGGATGTTCTGCTCGAGCGTGGATTTCTGGACACGCGAGAGAAGAAAATCTTCCGACCGGAGAACGAGCGTGGATAATTAACTTGGATAGGGAGCTAAGGTAAACACCGATTGTCTATCGAAGGCTTTAGAAACAACGACCCCGATTTCATTGTGGAATCGGGGTCGTTTGTGCCTGAGGAATCCGAATGGATTAATCGAGCTCCTAAGGGACTTCTTGGGTTCTTGCTAATGGTCTGCCGAGGATGTCCCCAATGCAAGCAGCGGGCATCTACTCAATATAGTTGGGATTCTTCTTGATGATCACGCGTGCAGCGATGAACGAGACAACGATGGCGATGACGGCGACAACGCATGCCAGCACGAAGTTGCCCATGGATCCATCGGGAGCGATAAAGATCAGCGCAGAAAGAAGACCGGGGCATGCTCCCGCAACATACTCCTTCAGGACGAAGATGCCTGCAGGGAGTCCCGCGCAGAGGGCGCCGATTGCTGTGCCGACAAGCAGGCGGGGACGCTCGATGAGGCAGCCGTAAAATGCGGGCTCAGTTACGCCACAGAGTGCGGTGACGGCAACCGTGGTGACCATACCTCTCTTCTCCTTGTTGCCTTTCATTGCAGTTGCCAAGGCGAGACTCGTGCCGCCAATGCAGAGGTTTGAGATGAAGCCAAAGATGATGGGCGCCCAGCCGAGCTGCGCCAAGCTCGTAACTTCGATCGCGATGTAGGCCTTATCAAGACCGAGCATGACAAAATAGGGGTTAAGGGCTGCAAGGATTGGAGTAGCGATAAATGCCACGTTATCCATGAGCCACGTGGCGGCATCACTCAGCGCGTAGCCCATCATGCTGCCGGCGGGGCCGAGGATAATCAGCTCAACAGGCACGACGATGAACATGGTGAGCAGCGGCTTCAAGAACAGTTTGGTAATGTCGGGGATGATTTTCTGAAGACCGCGGTCAACAAAGTACATGAACACAACGCCCAGTACGATTGGCACCACCGTGCTCGAGTAGTCATTCGTCGGGATGGGGATGCCAAGAAAGTCGAGACCCTCAGCACCGCTAATAGACGAGCTAATCATGATTGCGCCCAGCAGTGCGCCCATGATAGGCTGCATCTTCATGACGGCGGCGAGCTGATAGCCGAGGTAAACGGGCAGGAAGCTAAATGAGGCGCTGAAGATCGCCAGCAGAACCTGGGCGGTTCCGCTATCGGTGCTCAATCCACAATAATTGACCAGGAGATTCTTGATCGAAAGAATGAGTCCGCCAACGATGAGCGCCGGGACGATGGGCATGAATACCTGTGCAGAGACGTTCCCGAATTTCTCAATCAAGCCCATGGCGGTGTTACCGCTTTTAATGCCTTCTGCAAGGTCTTTGGCGGTTTGGGCATCGTCGGCAACCGTGCCACCGCCGACTTCGATTCCCGCGAAGTCGAGGAAGTCGTTGTAGGCCTCGGTGACGTTGGGGCCGATGATCACCTGAAGCTGGCCACCGCTGACTACTGCCCCGAGCGCCTGGTCAGCCGATTTGGCGAGCTGGAGATCGATGATCGAGGTGTCTCGTGCGTCGATGCGAAGGCGCGTCGCACAATGAGTTACCGATGTAATGTTCTCTTTGCCGCCAACAGCCTTTAGGACTGTTTCGGACATTGCCTGATATTTCATCTCTTTCTCCTAACCTTCCTGCTCCTGATACTTCGAGATAAGGTCTCGGTACCAATACCAGCTCTTTTTGGGGGTGCGCTCCAGATTGTTCTCGAAGTCGATATGGACAAGTCCGTATCGTTTTTCGTAGCCGTTGATCCAGCTATACAGATCCATCGTCGACCAGAGGTAGTAGCCCTCAACGCACGCGCCGTCGCGCTTAGCCCTCATCATGTGCTCGATGAACTGGCCCAGAAGCTCAATGCGGTCATCATCGTGGATCATTCCGTCTGCGTCTGGTTGCTCATAGGCGCCATGTCCGTTTTCCGTAATAAAGATGCGGGGCGCGTCATAGCGCTCGTGGACATCCATGATGGTTGAATACATGCAACTTGGGAGTATTTCGCGGCCCCATTTATTGCGGGGAACATTGCTGTCGCGGGCGCTTTCAAACAAGGGCGCAATGCATTTTCCTTCGACCCTTTTGCTCGAACCGCCCTTATTGTTCGCCGAAACGGCAAGCTCTCCACCGTGCCAGTCGGTTACATACTCTCGGCAATACACGTTGAGTCCAATAAAATCGACTTTACCGTCTCTGAATTCTTCTACGTCATTTGGGGATCGATAGAGCGAGACGCCAAGTTTTTCAAGGATTTCGTCCATTTCTGGCGGCAGTTGACCCTGAAGTGCTGGTGCCAGAATCATGCGATTGGCGAAAAAGTCTGCGTATCGAAATACGTCATCGGGGTGCTCGGTTGCCGGGTCGAGTTCGACAACGCCGCCATCGTGGACGGCGCCGATGATGCCGTCGTAGCCCATTTGACGATATGCTCGGACTGCGAGTGCGCTTGCGCGCATCAGGTTGTACTGAAACTGCATGTACGACTGAACGTCGAGCGATCGATTGGGGGGATAGTTGCCCAACATGTTTACGCAGTAGCTGTAGAAATGCGGCTCGTTAACGGTAGCCCAGATTTTGACGCGGTCTCCAAAGCGCTCAAAGCAAATCTTGGCGTATTTGCAGAACCACTCTGCCATATCGTTGTTCAGCCATCCGCCTTTGCAAGCAAGCGTGAATGGCAGATCGTAATGGAACAGCGTAACGTTGGGCTCTATGCCATTTTCGAGGCAGCAATCAATGACCCGATTATAAAAATCGATACCCTTTTCATTCACTTCACCGATACCCGTGGGGATGATTCGACTCCATGAAAGAGAGAAGCGATAGGTGTTTTGTCCGCCTTCTTTCATCATGCGGATATCTTCTTCATAGCGATGGTAGAAGTCGCAAGATACATCACCGTCAACATGGTTGATGTTCTTATTGCTTGTGTGGTTAAAGAAATCCCACTCGCCAAGGCCTTTGCCGTCTTCGTTCCAGGCACCCTCGCACTGATAAGACGCCGTGGCGGAACCCCAGAGAAACGGGATGTTGTTCACGTTGCC
The DNA here is from genome assembly GCA_902482035.1 of uncultured Collinsella sp. Taxonomy (GTDB): domain Bacteria; phylum Actinomycetota; class Coriobacteriia; order Coriobacteriales; family Coriobacteriaceae; genus Collinsella. The sequence continues at coordinate 61,752 of CABSYW010000010.1, forward strand.
CATGAATCCCCTTTCCATCATTCAACACGGTGGATACGTGTGGCGGAATTACGATTAAGATGACGTCAACTGATTTGAATCATAGGAGAACGACCAAAGCTGTTTGATTCAATAAATGAACTATGATTTCGAGGAGAGCGGAAAGAGGGATCACGTGAATATCAATGACTTCGATGTGCTCAATCGCATTAGCTCCATCATCAACAGCGAGTTTGGGTCAAACGATGCCGCCATCGTTCGATATCTCATCGCTCACATTAGGCGTTCGAGCGAAATCAATGTTGCCACAATAACCCGCGATGCATTCGTGACCCGTTCCGCTGTTCGTCGTTTCTGCAATCGATTGGGCTACCAGTCTCTTAGCGATTTGAAAGAATCATTTACTCAATCAGTCTTTCCAAGCGACTTAAGCCATCGAGAGGAGGAATTAGGCTACGAGGAGTACAGGGCAGAGCTCGACGTTCGCATGATCGAGATGTTCGCTGAGGTTGAAAGCGGCGTGTCCGATATCGCTATTAAGCACCTTGCCGACGAAATTGATGGCCATAAAAACGTTGAAATCTGGTGCACCAATAATGTGAGCGCCAATCTCGTACGATTTCAGCAGGAAATGTTTTATGCGGGCAAGATAGTTCGCATAGTTGCTGGGGCTAACGTCGCGGAATTGAAAAACATGGGAGACGCTTCGCAGTCATTGATAATTCTCGTATCGGTCTCCGGGCTATTTGCGTCCCAGGCGCGTGAGTATCTTGATTGCCGTTCGGGCAGGAAGATTCTAATTACTGCGTTTAGCAACGATGACAAATCGAGGTCTTTTGACCGTGTATATCGTCTTGGTAATGCGGGAAACGGAATTGACCGACTCGGCGTTTATTCGAAATACGCCATGACCTATTTCTTCGACTTGCTATCGTCGTGTTACTTGAGTCGCTACCCCTGCACCAAGGGGGAGCCGCTCTATGGGTCTACTTTGGTCTGGCCCGAGCAGTAGCGGCTCTATAGTTCTCCCGTCTGGAGAATGAGCGTGGATAATCTCCGCTTTGGGCTTAGAGCCGCGCTAAAAGCGGGAGATTATCCACGCTTGAACGTGCCGTGGAAGCACGATCGTGACCTATGTAATAGTGCAAGAGGGTCGGTATCGAAGGTCGATGCTGCAGATGTACTCCACCGTGACAAAGTGTTCCCTCGGGAAATGTCACCAGCGTAGCCAAATCCATCGTCCTTCATATCCAAACTCAACAAAACCGCAGGTCACAGCTATATAGATACGCCCGGCACCGTGTATCTAGAGGTTTTCGTTGACAGCCCCCAAGGTTGCATCGTATTATCTTTTTCGTTCGCGGGGGCGGCGGTCCAAAAGACCAAAGGACCTGCGGATACTTGAACGATTGGGAGTTTGCCCGAGTGGTTAATGGGGACGGGCTGTAAACCCGTTGGCTCTGCCTACATAGGTTCGAATCCTATAGCTCCCACCCGTCAAGTGCCTGTATAGCTCAGTCGGTAGAGCACTTCGTTGGTAACGAAGAGGTCACCAGTTCAAGTCTGGTTGCAGGCTCCATCCGGCGGTGTAGCTCAGTTGGTTAGAGCACACGGTTCATACCCGTGGCGTCACTGGTTCGAATCCAGTCACCGCTACCATAGGTAACACGGTGGCTTCTCAATAGTATGTTGAGAGGCCACTATGGTATAAAGGCAAAGTCCCGTCCGGGGACGACCTGTTTAGAGGAGGGCTTTATGGCCAAAGAGAAGTTTGAGCGCACTAAGCCGCATGTTAACATCGGCACCATTGGTCACGTCGACCACGGCAAGACCACGCTGACCGCTGCCATCACCAAGGTTCTCTCCGAGACCGAGGGCTGCAAGGCTGACTTCACTGCGTTCGAGAACATCGACAAGGCTCCCGAGGAGCGCGAGCGCGGCATCACGATCTCCGTTTCCCACGTTGAGTACGAGACCGCTGCCCGTCACTACGCTCACGTTGACTGCCCGGGCCACGCTGACTACGTCAAGAACATGATCTCCGGTGCTGCTCAGATGGACGGCGCTATCCTGGTCATCGCCGCTACCGACGGCCCCATGGCTCAGACCCGCGAGCACATCCTGCTCGCCCGTCAGGTCGGCGTTCCCTACATCGTCGTCTTCCTGAACAAGTGCGACATGGTCGACGATGACGAGCTCATCGACCTCGTCGAGATGGAGACCCGTGAGCTCCTCTCCGAGTACGATTTCCCCGGCGACGACATCCCCGTCATCCGTGGTTCCGCTCTGGGCGCTCTCGAGGGCGACGCCAAGTGGATGGACGCCATCCGCGAGCTCATGAAGGCTGTCGACGAGTACATCCCGACGCCTGCTCGTAACAACGACCTCCCGTTCCTGATGGCCGTTGAGGACGTTATGACCATCTCCGGCCGTGGTACCGTTGCTACTGGCCGTGTCGAGCGCGGTGAGCTCAAGCTCAACGAGCCCGTCGAGATCGTCGGCATCAAGGATACCCAGAACACCGTCGTTACCGGTATCGAGATGTTCCGTAAGTCCATGGACTTCTGCGAGGCTGGCGACAACGTCGGTCTGCTGCTCCGCGGCATCAAGCGCGAGGACATCGAGCGCGGCCAGGTTCTCTGCAAGCCCGGTTCGGTTACCCCGCACACCAAGTTCACCGGTGAGATCTACGTTCTGACCAAGGAGGAGGGCGGCCGTCACACCCCGTTCTTCGATGGTTATCGTCCTCAGTTCTACTTCCGTACCACCGACGTTACTGGTACGGTCAAGCTCCCCGAGGGCACCGAGATGGCTATGCCTGGTGACCACATCACCATCGAGGGCGACCTCATCCACCCGATCGCCATGGAGGAGGGCCTGCGCTTCGCTATCCGCGAGGGTGGCCACACCGTCGGTTCGGGCATCGTCTCCACGATCATTGAGTAAATTAGCTCTTTGATATAGCTGACTTAGAGAACCCGGCACTTATATGGGTGCCGGGTTCTTTT
>CABSYW010000011.1 GCA_902482035.1 uncultured Collinsella sp.
GGACGCCGCCCTCTCAAGGCGGAGATCACCAGTTCGAATCTGGTACGGGCTACCACGCATCTGATACCCGGACTTCCCATGGAAGTCCGGGTTTTTTGTTATCAAACAACCGTCTACAATTCCCGTTTGAACCAGAGCTTTGCGTTCTGCCTATGGCCCTTACGGGTACAATATCCAAGATATTTTGACTGTTAGAAGGAGTCTCATGACGGAGTCCTCTCAGCATACGTCTAAGCCCCAGGTCGAGGTTGAGGCCTCGGGCGGAGATGACAATAAGAGCGCACGCCGCGGCGCCATCTTTATCGGCGTCGTGCTGGTGGGTTATATCGTCTATCTGGTGGTAACCGGGCAGATGGGGCAGTTCTGGGCCGCAATGTCGAGCGTCCAGGCGCCCTGGCTCGTTGTCGCGTGTCTTTGCATGTTCATGTATCTGTTCTTTGGCATTGTGGCCTATGCGATCGCCGTCTGGCTCGACCCATATTCACCCGTCGGTATTCGCGACCTCATTTCGGTCGAGGCGAGCGGCATCTTCTTTGGCAACCTGACGCCCATGATGATGGGCTCGACTCCCGCCCAGATCTACCGCCTGACCAAGGCGGGCCAAAATGTCGGCGAGGCTGGCGCCACGCAGTTTACGCGCTTTATCGTGTATCAGTTTGGCCTCGTTGCCTGGGGCGCTATCCTACTGCTTGCTCGCATGCCGTTTTTTGCCGAGCGCTATGGCGACATGACGCTGCTGTGTGTCTTTAGCTTTGGTGGGCACTGCTGCATCTTGCTGGGCATCTTCGCCGTCGCGCTCATGCCTAAGACCGTCACGCGCGTCGCCCATTGCATCATCAATTGGCTTGAGCGCATTGGTGTCTCGGCCACTAAGATCGAGGGATGGCGCACGTTTGTCGATGGCGAGATCTACTCCTTTTCCGAGAAGTTCAAGCTTTCAGCCGGACATTTTTCTTCCATGCTGCTCACGGTGGTCATCACCATGCTGCAACTCGCGTTTTTCTACCTCGTGCCGTATTTCCTGATGCTTGCCTTTGGCCACCACGAGGTCGACTTTTTCTCGGTCATGGCCGCGAGCGCCTTTGTCCAGCTGCTGAGCTCTGCGGTCCCCCTGCCCGGTGGAACTGGTGGCGCTGAGGGCGGCTTTGCATTGTTCTTGGGTCATTTCTTTGGGTCGGCTTCGACCGCTGGCTATCTGCTGTGGCGCCTCATTACGTTTATTGCGCCGACCATTTTGGCTGCGCCCCTGCTGGGACTTAAGAGCGCCCACAACGAGAGCATCCATGCGCGCTGGGATCGTGTGATGCGCAAGCTCGGCCGCACGCCTCAGACGCCCTCTGCGCCCACTATGCCGCACCCCACGAATGCTATTACCGTTGATCCCAAGAAGCGCGCTCAGAAGGCTTCTGGGACCGCTAAGCCGGCTCATAAAGCCTATGTGCGCCAGACAGGCGATGGTATTCGCGTATCTCCGTCGGCACTCAATAAGAAGAAGCATCCCAAGTCGCAGTAGGGCAGTCGTGCGTTCTTCATGATGCGGGGCATATTTGTGCTGTATGGGGGATAATCCTCTTACGTAGATTATCTCTCATCTGTTGATGAATGCTCGCATATCGAAGGGACACGCCCATGGCAACCAGCAAACCGCGTCTTGATCGTCGCATCGTTCGCAGCCGTAATGCCATCCTTTCCGCTTTCGAGCGCCTGCTCATGGAAAAGCCGCTGGCAGACATTACGGTGAGTGCCATCGCGCGCGAGGCCAATGTCGACCGCAAGACCTTTTACGTTCACTTTGGTACGGTTGACGGCCTGCTCGATGCCATTGCCGTCGATGTGGTGGAGATGATTGTCGACTCGGTCGAGAAAACGCTTGCTTCAATGGACGGCGACACCAATGGGCGCGCTCTTGGCGCGGCGGCGACCTTCTTTAAAACCGTTAACGAGGCACTGTGCAACAATTTGGTGCTCAATCGTCAGCTGATCGAGAACATTCCGCTCGATGATTTTATGGCTCGTCTTCGTGCGCCGCTCGAGCACGAGATTGCCGAGCGCGATCTGCTGCCCCAAGGTCTCAAGGACGAGATGTTCGACTACTATCTGGCGTTTTTGCTGTCGGGTATTATCGGTATCTATCGCACGTGGGCATTGTCTGATGGCTCGGTTCCTATCGAGCGCGTCTCGGAGGTTGCCAACGACCTCACACTCAACGGCCTGTCGAGCCTGGAATCTCGCTTCGAATAGCATCGATAATTCAACAACTTAAAGAAGTTGCGGTGGAATAGGGATCGTTTGGTTATTGGAAGGCCGATCTAGTCCCTATTTCACCGCAACTTAGTAAAACTGTTTTGATGGTAAGGCGGAGCAGCCTCGAAGATGAGCCTCGAGATTGCTCCGCTTCATTTCTGAGCGTTTGTCGTGTAGAACAGCATTAATCGCCGTTTTTGAGCGTGCGGCCCTGCTTTTCGAACTTGTGCATGTCGCTATCGGCCATACCCTGTGACTTATCCTCGTGACGCTTGGCGTATAGCGGATCGTCGGAGTCGTTCCAGATGCGGTCGGCGACAGGTGACCATGCCTCGGCGGCAGCCTGGGTCTTTTCGCGCAGCTGCTCGGGTGACTCCTTCTCGATAAGATCGGTGCTCATTGCGCCACTCTCGGCAACCATTTTGGGTAGCACGTCGGGATTCTCGAGCATGGGGCATGGTTTGAGGTAGTTGTCGTTGAACGGCATGTTCTCGTAGTACTTCATAAAGAGGGGAGAGCGCAGCGCGTCGAGTAAGCTCACATCGTGGATGTTGGCGTTTGAGTAGTGGATGAACACGCACGGCTCCACGTCTCCGGCGGCGTTGATGTGCAGGTAGCGGCGGCCGCCGGCGATACATCCGCCTACAAACTCGCCGTCGTTTTGGAAGTCGAGCGTAAACAGCGGCTTCTTCTCACGCATTTCGCGGATAAAGTGATACATGTGCTCGCGCTGCTCGGGCGTGGGCATGAGCTCGGGGGTTGCATTGCGGCCAACCGGCATAAAGTGGAAGTACCAGCAGAAGAGTGCTCCCTTGCCGATCATCCAGTCCATGTTCTCCTCGGTAGCAACCGTATCGGCATTGGCGCTGGTCCAACAGGTGGAGATACCAAATGGCAAGTCGCGCTCGCGCAGGAGTTTCATGGCGTGCTCGATCTTTGCGTAGGTACCCTCGCCGCGACGGGCGTCGGTGGTGTGCTCATTGCCCTCGGCGCTGATGGCGGGGACAAAATTACCTACGCGAATCATATCGTCACAGAAGGCCTCGTCGATCAGCGTGGAGTTGGTAAAGCAGAGAAACACGCAGTCCTGATGTTTTTCGCAAATTCTGATCAGGTCGTGCTTGCGGACGAGCGGCTCGCCGCCGGTATAGATGTAGATATGCGTACCGAGCTCTTTGCCCTGCGTAACGATAGAGTCGATGTCTTCGAACGAGAGATTCTGCTTGTGGCCGTACTCGGCGGCCCAGCAGCCCGTGCAATGCAGGTTGCAGGCGCTCGTGGGATCGAGCAGGATGGCCCACGGAACGTTGCACTGGTACTTTTCGCGGTTCTTTTCCTGCTCTGGCCAAGCAAGCAGGTTGGCGTCGACAATGAGAGTCTTAAGCAGTTTGGTTCGCATCTGGGGATTAAGGCTGAACACACGCATGATCAGGTCATACCAATTGCCGCGGCTCTTGATGACATTGGTGAATGCCTCTCGCTGTACAGGAAATACGCGATTGGGGACCAGCTTGTTCACGAGATCCATGATTTTGTCGATGTTTTCTTGCGGGTTGTCGTCGAGATAATCGATGAGCTTGTTAAGCGCTGCACGCTCTGCAGACTGTGTAAGCGACATGGGTATATCCTTTCACGTGTGCTTCATGTGTGATAATACCCACTTGTGGATTAAACGAAGTCTAAAGATTTGTAATGTGTCTATTCAACGAATCAATTTAATTTGGGGTGAAGCGTTATACGCCGACACCTTCTAAGTTGCGGTGAAATAGTGTCAGATGGGGATACGGACGATTTCTTGGGCCGCGCCTAGGCGTATCCATTGGAATCCTCCGATGCGCCTTCGCACGCTCGCATGACCTCGATACCATGTGAGCGTGCGAACTCGACGAGCTCTGCGTTGCGGGCGTTTATGGTGCCGAAGGCAGCGGGGCACACGATAAGGCGCGCGCAGTGGACGAGGAGCTCTTTGGCGCGGGCTATGGTTTTATCCCCGATCGGCTCGAAGGCGCGCTCGGCCACGCATTCCGTCGCCAGGTCGCGCGCGAGCTCGCAGTCGATGTCCCCTTCGTGCAGAACGCCCGCGTAGAACGCCTTGCCCTGCCGGATGAGCTGGCGAAACACAGCCGACCCCGTACCTGCGCCGGCGATGACGAACGTGTGTGCATCGCCGTGTGGGTGCCCAATTTCTACGCTGCCGAAGCGCTCGTTGAAGGTTCCATGTTGAAGGCCGTAGAGCTCGCCAATCGTCTCGCGCGTGAATATGTCCTCGGGTGCGCCGGCGCGGAAGACCCGGCCGTCCTTCACGCAAATCACCTTGTCGGCGCTTTTCTGCGCGAGCTCGAGTTCGTGGATGGACATGATGACAGCAACATTCCGCGATTTCGCAAGGTGGCGAAGTATTCGCAGCAGGTCGATCTGGTAGCGGATATCGAGATACGACGTGGGCTCATCGAGCACGAGCACACGCGGATCCTGCGCGATGGCGCGTGCGAGCATGACGCGCTGGCGTTGCCCGTCGCTTATCTGCATGAAGTCGCGCTCGGCGAGCCCTTCCACATGTGCGGTTTTCATGGCCTCGTCGACCCGATTATGGTCATCGGGCGTGAGTGTGCCCATTCGCCCGGTGTAGGGATGCCTTCCCGCCTCTACGATATCGCGGCAGGTGAGGAGCTCGGTCCGGGGGCGATCTGTCAGCATAACGGCAAGGTTCCTTGCGAACTCCGCCGTATTCCATCGGGAAATCTCCCGCCCGTCGAGCTCGACCGTGCCGGCAAGCGGTGCCAGATGGCGTGTGATTGTTTTCAAGATGGTCGACTTGCCCGAGCCGTTCGGCCCGATGAGCGCCACGACGTCGCCCGCGCGAACCTCCAGATCGACGCCTTCGACTACGACCTTCTTGTCGTAGCCCGCCGACAGGTCGCTTATGCGGAAAAGCGGCGCTCCGTCAGCCTGCGTTTCGACCGGGGTTTCGAGGTTCGACTCCCCTCCGAGCGTTTTGGGCTGCGGCACGAATTTCCCCATCTACCTCACCCGCTTCTTCAACATGAGTGCGATAACCACCGGCGCGCCGAAGATGGCGGTGACGGCGCTGATGGAAAGCTCGACGGGGGAGAACAGCGTGCGTGCGATCAAATCGCAGCCCGCGCAGAAGATGGCGCCTCCCAAGAAGCACGCAGGAATCACGCGGATGGGCTTCGACGACTTCAGCGCCGACTTAACGAGATGCGGAACCGCGATGCCTACGAACGACACCGGACCAGCGAACGCGGTCACGCAGGCGGAGAGCATGCTTGCTAGAAGGACGAGCACCACGCGGAAGCGTGCGACGTTCACGCCGACGCTTTTTGCGTAGGCTTCTCCCAGCTGGAAGGCGGAAAGGGGCTTCGATATCGCGAATACGCATGCGCTCACGGTGATCACCACGACCGCGATGACCGCGATGTCGTCCCAGCTCGAACCCGAGAAGCTACCCAAAGACCAGTTGTGCAGGTTCACGATGGACTGGTCGTCGGCGAAGGCGATGAGGAAGTTCGTCGCCGCCGAGCAGATGTATCCCACCATGACGCCCGCCACGATGAGCATGGCCATGGAACTTATGCGCCGTGCGATGAGGAGCACGAAGCCGATGGTGATAAGCGATCCCAGAAACGCTGCGGCCACCATGACCGGCGAGGACATGGCCTGGTTCGCGCCCAGAAGCACGATCATCGTAAGCGCGACGACGAACTTTGCGCCCGAGGAAACGCCCAAGATGAACGGGTCGGCGATGGGGTTGTTGAAAAACGTCTGCAGCAGGAACCCGGAGAGCGAAAGTGCCCCGCCGAGAAGCACGGCTGAAAGCACGCGCGGCAGGCGAATCTCCCAGATGACTTGGCTTTCCATGGAATTGGCCGCGCCGCCCGAAAGGATGCCGGGGATGTGGTCTGCTGGCACGAGCACGCTCCCGATGCACAGGTTGGCCCCGACGAGCACGATGAGGACAACAGCGAGCAGCGCCGTCACGACGCGACACCGTGCGGCGCGCCCCGATTCGTCGTATGTCATGGAAAGCCGGCTTCTCATGACGCTAGCCAAGCTTCCTCAGATAATGGAAGTCGCTCGCGTCATCGCCGGTGAACGCCCCGTGCAGCTCGTCGATAATGTCGGCGGTAGAAGTCATCTGCTGGTACATGTCGGCGCTTGTGACCCAGACGTTGCCGTTCTTTACAGCTTTGAACTGCGACAATAGCGCGTTTTTGCCTACGAAGTCTTTCAAGGTGGCAACCGATTCGTCGATGGTGCCGTTGTAGACGATGATGTCGGCATCCTTCGCCGTCGCGTAGAAGCGCTCCATTTCGAGCGTTACTGACGAACCTGACGTCGACGCCGTCTGCGCGTCATCGAGCGCGTAGCTGCCGCCTGCAAGTTCGATCATCTGCGCCACGTAGTCGCCCGCCCGCCGCGTGACGGCGGCCCCGTTCGAGTTAATGTAGAAATACGCCACGGTTTTACCTGACGACACGAGCCTCGACGTTTGCTCGACGCGGGCCTTCTGCTCGTTGAACAGGTGCGCGGCCTCGTCTTCCTTGTCGAACAGGACGCCGAATAGCTTAATCCACTCGACGCGCCCGAGTGCTTTGGGCTCGCTCGACGACTGTTCGGTGAGCACGACGAGCCCGAGCTTCTGCAGCTTTTCCTTCACATCGGGCGTGTGGTTGATCATGGTGTTCTCGATGGCGAGCGTGCAGCCCGAGGCCGATATTCGCTCGTAGTCGGGCGCGCTGTACTTGCCGCCGTAGGCGATTGCCCCACTTTCGAGCGCGCTTTTGAAGCCCCCGACCGAGCAATCGTCGGCCTTCGTGCCCGACATGAGGATATTGTCGTTCGCATCGAGCGCGTCGACCAGGCACATCGTCGCCGACGATACGAGGTACACCTTGTCGGCGGGGCGCCTTATGACCGCGATGTCGGAGCTCAACCCATCAGGTACCTTCGCATCTTGCGGCACCACGAGGAAGCGCTCCCCGTTCGAAACGCAGATAAGCCGCAGTCCGCCTTCGAACTCGTCGACAGTGAAGTGCTCGGCGTATTCAAGCTGAAGCGTCCCCGTCGGCTTCCAGCCGCAGCCCAAATCGGCGTTGTGGAAGTCGGCCGCGGCGCTTGAAGCCGTTCCCGCAGGGGAGTCGCCGCTTGCATCGTCGCCCGTTTTCTTCTTCATGGTGGATGAGTCGAAGTGGATCGTGTAGTCGATGGTGTGCGGCGTCGACATGGCGACGGTCTCGGCCGACACGGCGATGTCCTCGTCGAGCGTGACGGGTATCTCGAACGTGGAGTTGCCGCCGTCGTTTACGGGCGCGTAGTCTACGCCGTCGACGGTCATCTTGTCGTAGTTCGAACTCGACCAGGTGATGGTCGCGGTGTAGGTGTCGCCATCCTTCACAATTGTGGTGGGTGAGGCGATGCTTGCGCGCCCTGACCCGCCGGAGAGCGAGGCGCTCACAGTGTATTCCTGAGAGCCTGCCGTGCCACCGGTCGCGTTCGGGCTCGCACTGCACCCCGCGAAGGGAAGCGCGAGCAGGGCGACGAGAACGCAGGCGATCGCGCGCACCGCGATGCTGCGACGCTTCCTGCTTTCCCCCTTGGGAAGAATCGACCGCATGGCGTTACTTCTGTGCGTCGGCGCGCAGATCGACGCCGGCGGATTCGAACACGAGCGTGCGGTCGTACCACTGCTCTTTTCTAATACTCCACGCGGCGCAGGCGGTGTCCTCGTCGAGCGCTTCAACGGGCACGTCGTAGGTGTACTTGCCTTCCGCGTTTTCCACATAGGGGATGAAGTCGGCCTCGCTTGCGGCGGCAGCCTCGTCGCCCGTGCCCATGAAGAGCTTGCCGTAGCCCGTGCCGGAAAGTGTCATCACGCAGTGCATGGAGCCGTTTTCCACGATGAGCTGGGCGTCCACAATCCTGAACATGTTCGAGCTGGAATCTACGGTGATCGGATAGGTGCCGTCGGCCACCTTGTCGGCGGTGATGGGGGCAGCGCTTGCGCCCTCGGGCGCATCGGCCGCCTGTTCGGTCTTTTCCTGGGAATCGGCATCGCTTGCCTTTGCGCTGTCGATTGAATTTCCGCCGCAGCCGGCGAGCGAGAACGCGAAAAGCGCCGTCGACAGGGCGAAGGCGAGGGTTTTCTTCAACATGGAGGGGTTCCTTTCAATCGCTTCAACCGCCCGCGCCGTGCGGTGGGCTGACGGGATGCGAATGCAACGGGCATGCGCCGTCAGTCGGGGAAGGCGCATGCCCGTTGCACGGGGACGCGACCGGCGCCCCCGTGCGCGGCGAGTTTACAGCTTGGCGATGGCGTCGTCCACGTGCGAGACGTAGATGTCGTCGACCGCGACGTTCTGTCCCAGACCCTGGAGCAGGCACGTCACTTCGAAGCCGGCGGCCACGAACTTCGCAGCCCAGCTGTCGGGGTCGGTCTCGTCTGCCATGTCGTTGTTCGCGTGGTCGCCCGCGACCACCATGAACGGCGCGAGCACGGCCTTCTTGTAGCCTGCGGCGCTCGCGGCGGCGATAACATCCTCGCAGGTCGGTTCAGCCTCGACGGTGCCGACGAAGAACTGCGTCAAGCCCTCGTTCTTGAACACTTCCTGCATCTTGGCATAGTCGGCGTTGGAATCGGCTTCGGTGCCGTGGCCCATGAGGCACATCGCCGTCTTGCCGTCGTCGAAGGACGCCATGTTCTCCTTAATGGCTGCGGCCACCTTCTTGTAGTCGTCGTCGGAGGTGAGCAGCGGGTCGCCGAGCGAGATCTTGTCGAACTTGTCGGCGTACTTGTCGAGCTCGTCTTTCACGTCGGTGTATTCCAGGCCACCCATGAGATGCGTCGGCTGCACGACGATTTCCTTCACGCCGTCTTCCACGCAGCGGTCGAGCGCCTCGGTCATGTTGTCGATCGTGATGCCGTCGCGCTTCTTCAGCTTGTCGATGATGATCTGCGCGGTGAAGGCGCGGCGGATGTCGTAGTCCTGCCAGTACTTCTCGCGGATAGCGTCTTCGATGGCGCCGATGGTGATGTGGCGCGAGTCGTTGTAGCTCGTGCCGAAGCTCGTGACGAGGATGACCGGCTTCACGGCCTTCTCCTTTTCACTCGATTTCTCGGAACTCGCGGAGGTGCTGGAGCAGCCCTCGAGCGCGACTCCGGCGAGCGCGACGGCTCCGGTTGCTGCGGCGCCCATGAAGCCGCGGCGTGACATCTGGTCGGACATGGTTTTTCCTTTCCTCGGTTTGCCGGTCCCCCGGCGACAGTTGCTTGTCGGCACAAGCGAAAGAAAAGCGCACCCCTCGGGGTTCACAAGGAGCTAACGCCACGGCGATGCCGTGAGGAAAAGGCGAAGCAGTCTGGCTTGGGGCGCGAGGAGGTTCGCCCGCGCGTCCTATACAGTAATGTCCCTTGCCCAGGATTCCCACCTGGTTCCCTCCGCAAGCCAGCGCGGGCTGTGCAGGCGCCGCGCCGGTCATTTCCTTTTATCCGATTGTCATATGCTCGTTGCCGAATCTTTTACTATGATAGTGGGCACTTGTGAACGTGTCAAAGCCAAGGCGGGCGGCATTGCGCCTCCTGCCTGCGTATTTGCGCCGATTGCCGCCGCAGGCGCCGTGTTTTGCCCGCTGCGCGAATGGCGGCGTAAACGGTTGCGATGAGAAACGGGAAGGGAAGGCTCGGATGATTCATATCGTTGGCGCAGGCTCGGGCGCCGCCGACCTTATCACGCTGCGCGGGGCGCGCCTTCTGCGCGCGGCCGACGTGGTCGTTTGGGCGGGAAGCCTTGTGAACCCCGAGCTGCTCGTTGAGTGCAAGGAATCCTGCATCGTCTACGATAGCGCGCACATGACCTTGGAGGAAGTGCTCGACGTGATGCGCGCGGCGGATGCGCGGGGCGAGGAAGTGGTGCGCCTGCACACGGGCGACCCGTGCCTGTACGGCGCCATCCAGGAGCAGATGGACGCACTCGACGCGTGCGGCGTGGACTACGAGGTGGTGCCCGGCGTGTCGAGCTTTTGCGGTGCCGCGGCTGCGCTTCGCCAGGAATACACGCTGCCGGGAATCAGCCAGTCGGTCGTGATCACGCGGCTTTCCGGGCGCACCCCCATGCCCGCGGGCGAGGGCATGCGCACCATGGCGGAAAGCGGCTCGACTATGGTCATCTTTCTGAGCTCGGGTATGCTCGCCGAGCTTTCCGCCGAGCTTTTGGCCGCGGGCCGCAGCTCCGACGAGCCGGCGGCGCTCGTGTACAAGGCGACCTGGCCTGAGGAGCGCGTGGTGCGCTGCACAGTGGGCACGCTCGCCGATGCGGGCGCGCGAGAGGGCATCGACCGCACGGCGCTCGTGGTGGTGGGCCGCGTGCTCGGAGCTCGCGGCGGGCTTGCGCACGACGGCGTGCAAGCGGAGTCGTACGAGCGCAGCAAGCTTTACGACCCTTCGTTTGCCACGGGGTATCGGAAGGTGAGCAGCTAGCGTGGCCTTCGAGCACTACATATATACCGGGACGACCCGCCTGCGCTGCGGCTACACGACGGGGAGCTGCGCCGCGCTCGCGGCGAAGGCGGCCTGTGAGATGCTCTTGTCACGAAAGCCCGTCGGCCTCGTGTCGATCGTCGCCCCCGGCGGGCTGCCCGTCGAGACGGACGTGGTCGACGCATGCATCGGCGAGGGGTGCGCCCAGTGCGCCGTTCGAAAGGACGCAGGCGACGATGCCGATGTGACTGACGGCGTACTCGTGTACGCGCACGTGGAACATGCGGGGTCGGGCACGGGTGCTGCGGGCAGCAAGGACGTGCCCGCGCGCGAATCGGAAGTTTCCGTCGATGGCGGCGTGGGCGTGGGGCGCGTGACGTTGCCCGGGCTCGAGCAGCCGGTGGGGGCGGCCGCCATCAACGCGACGCCGCGCGCGATGATCACTTCGGCGGTGCGCGAGGTGTGCGCCGCGCACGGCTTTTCTGGAAATATTGCTGTGACGATTTCGGTACCCGAGGGTGTTGCCCTTGCCGAAAAGACCTTCAACCCGCACCTGGGGATAAAGGACGGCATCTCCATCCTGGGCACGACGGGCATCGTCGAGCCGCGCAGCCTCGCTGCCTTGCGCGACAGCATCGAGCTCGAGATCCGGCAGCATGCGGCTATGGGGCGGCGCGGAGTCGTGCTCACGCCCGGCAACTACGGCGGGCAGTTCATCTCGGGGCATTTCCACCTAAACGGTGCGCCGGTGGTCTTCATCTCCAACTTTGTGGGCGATGCGATTGATTGCTGCGTTCGTGAGGGATTCACCAATGTCCTTCTTGTGGGACACATCGGCAAGCTGGTGAAGGTCGCTGGCGGCATCATGGACACCCATTCACGTACCGCCGACTGCCGCGCGGAGATTCTGGCCGCCCACGCGGCCTTGGCCGGCGCGGGTGCGAAGACCGTGCGCGAGATCATGTCGTCGGTCACGACCACGGCGGCGCTCGAGGTAATCGAGGCCGCCGGCGTGGGGGACGCTGCGCGCGCCTCGCTCGCTGCGGCAATCGAGGACAGGTTGCGCCGCCGCGCGGCGGGCGCATGCGACATCGCCGCGGTCGTGTTCGACGCCGAGCGCCGTGAGCTTTTCCGCACGTCGGGTGCCGATGCAGTTATCGGGGAATTGGGGGCGACGTATGAGTAAAGGCGCGCTGTACGGGGTGGGCCGCGCAATCGGCTGGCCGGGGACGAAGGTGGTCATGAAGGCGCGCCGCTCGCTTGCGGACACGAAGCGCATCCTTCGCGAGGAGGGCGCCTTCGACGGTGCCGAGCTCGTAGAGGACTGTGGGCTTCCTGGCGAGCGCGTGTACCGCTCGGTCGACGATGTGCCCGATCGGGGCAGCTACTTCTCGACGATGGTGGTGCGCTAGATGAGGGTTTCCTGCATAGCGTTCACTGAGAGGGGATATGCGTTGGCGGAGCGCACCGCACGCGCGCTTTCCGATTGCGCGCAGACAGGTGAAGATGACCCTGGCTGGGACGTTTCCGTTTCGCGCGGGTTCGGCGAGGGGAAGGCCGACCTGCGCGCATGGACGGCGCTCGCGTGGGAAGCGTCGGACGCGCTTCTGTTCGTGGGCGCGGCGGGCATCGCCGTGCGGGCGATCGCGCCGCATGTCGCCTCAAAGGCAACCGATTCCGCGGTTGTGGTGATCGACGAGGCGGGGCGCTTTGCCGTCTCGCTTTTGTCGGGGCATTTGGGCGGTGCGAACGAGCTTGCGCAAACTGTGGCACGCGCGGCAGGGGCCATCCCCGTCATCACCACGGCGACCGACGTCCGCGGCGTGTGGGCGGTGGATACGTGGGCGCGCTGTGCGGGGCTCGCCGTTTCGAATCCCGAGGCCATCAAGCGAGTGTCGGCGCGGCTTCTTTCGGGCGGGCGCGTGGCGCTCTATTCCGACATGCCGATTTCGGGACAGCCGCCTGAGGGGGTTGACATTGCGTCCGACCGCGCTCGGGCCGATATCGTCGTGTCGCCGTTCGCTGGCGCGAATGCAGGTGCGTCCGTGCGCGAGGCGGAGACAACGGGCGAGGTCGTGCCCGCCGGTGAGACGGGGAAGCCGGCGGGCGGGCGGGCGCAGGCGCCTGCGCCCGAGCCGCTTCGCCTTGTTGTGCCCTGCATCGTTGCGGGCATAGGGTGCCGTCGCGGTGCGTGCGTCGAAGCGATCGGGGAGGCGTTTCTTCTCGCGTGCGGGCAGGCGGGCATCTCGCCTTCGGCCGTGCGCGAGGCGGCGACGATCGACGTGAAGACGCACGAGGAGGGTCTGCTCGCCTTCTGCCGCGCGCGCAATATCCCGCTTGCGACGTATTCCGCAGAGGAGTTGTCGCAGGTCGAAGGCAGCGTTTCGCCATCTGATTTCGTGCGTGCGACGGTGGGGGTCGACAACGTGTGCGAGCGCGCGGCGCTCGCGGACGGGGGCAAACTTATCTTCCCGAAGCTCGCTCACGGCGGCGTGACCGTCGCGTTTTCCAAGGTAACTATCGAACTTTCGTTTAAGGAGCGGTGATGGGAAAGCTCTTCGTGGTGGGGATCGGCCCGGGCGGCCCCGACGGCATGACGATTGCGGCCCGGCGCGCGCTCGAGGCGGCCGACATCGTTGTGGGGTACACGAAATACGTGGAGCTCGCGCTCGCCGCCGTGCCCGACGCGGCGCATCTCGCGACGCCGATGATGCACGAGGTCGAACGGTGCCGCCTGGCGCTTTCGCGTGCGCAGAGCGGAAAGGCCGTGGCGCTCGTGTGCAGCGGTGACGCGGGCGTGTACGGCATGGCGAGCCCCGTGCTGGAGCTTGCGGAGGACTACCCCGATGTAGACGTGGAAGTTATCGCCGGGGCCACCGCGGCTCAGAGCGGGTCGGCGGTGCTCGGCGCCCCGCTTGCCCACGACTTCGCGGTCGTGTCGCTCTCCGACCTGCTCACGCCATGGGAGGTCATCGAGCGCAGGCTCGCCGCCGTGGCGAGCGCCGACTTCTGCATCTGTTTGTACAACCCGCGCAGCAGAAAGCGCGCCGACAGGCTCTCGCGCGCGGCGAAGATTATGCTCGAATGGAAGGGCCCCGACACGCTCTGCGGCTGGGTACGCAACATCGGGCGCGAGGGGCAGCAGTCGGGCATGTGCAGGCTCTCTGAGCTGGGGGAGATCGACGCCGACATGTTCACCACCGTGTTCGTCGGCAACGCGGACACGAAGCGCGTAGACGGCCGTATGGTCACGCCGCGCGGGTATCGGGAGATTCCATGCGAAAGGTAACGATCATCGGGGCGGGGCCCGGAAACCCCGACTTGCTCTCGCGCGCGGCGCTCGACGCGATCGACATCGCCGACGTGGTCATCGGCGCTCATCGCGCGCTTGCCGGCATCGACGTGCCGCCCGACGTTGTGAGATGCGAGCTCGTGAAGACGGCGGACATCGTCGCCGCGCTCACCGATGCGGCGTCGTGGCAGCGCGCCGTGGTCGTGATGACGGGCGATGTGGGGCTGTTCAGCGGCGCGCGCCGCCTGGTGGAGGCGCTCTCCGGCAACGCGCAGGTGGACGTGCGCGTCATTCCCGGCATAAGCTCAGCGTCGTATCTCGCCGCGCGCCTCGCGCGTCCATGGCAGGATTGGCGCTTTGCGAGCGCTCACGGCGTGGCGTGCGACATCGTGGCCGAGGCCGAGCGCGCAGGTGAGCTCTTCCTCGCTACGTCGGGCGGGGAAGACCCCTCGCGGCTTTCCGGCGAGCTTGTGCAGGCGGGCTTCGGGGACGCGCGCGTGACGGTGGCCGAGCGCCTGTCGTACCCCGACGAGCGCATCACCTGTACGACCGCAAGTGAAATCGCAGGTCAGACGTTCGACGACTTGAACGTGATGCTTATCGATTTCGCAGGCGGCGCCGGGTCGCCTGCGGGCTCTAGCGCAGCCTCAGAGGCGCCGGCCGGCGCGTCTGCGCCCGCGGCGGCTTCTTCCGCGGTGGACTCTGCGGGCGCATCTCGCGCCGCGAGCTCCCGCTGGCCGTACGCTTCCTCGGGCATTCCCGACGAGCTCTTCATCCGCGGTGACGTTCCCATGACCAAGCAGGAGGTGCGAGCCGTCGCGCTCGCGAAGCTGCGCCTTACCGCGACCGACACCGTGTGGGACGTCGGCGCCGGCACGGGGAGCGTGTCGATCGAGGCGGCGCTCGTCGCGCGAGCGGGGTCGGTATGGGCGGTTGAGCGCAACGCGGCCGGCGTGCGGCTCATCCGGGAGAACGTGGCTGCATTCGGGTTCGGCAACGTGCATGCAGTCCCCGGTGTCGCCCCCGAAGCGCTCGCGAAACTGCCCGTCCCCGACGCCGTGTTCGTCGGCGGGAGCGCGGGCGAGCTTCCCTCCATCGTGGAAGCGGCGCTCGAGAAGAACTCGCAGGTTCGTCTGTGCGTGCCATGCGTCACCGTTGAGACGCTCACCGAGGCGTGCGCGCTCCTCTCGGGTTCGCGCTTTAAGGGGTTCGAGGCGTGCCAGGTGTCGGCCGCCCGCGCCGAGGCTGTAGGCTCGCACCATCTCATGAAGGCGCAAAACCCCGTGTTCCTCGTCAGCGCGCGTGGTGCAGGTGGGGAAGGCGGCGCCCGGTGAGCACGACCATCCCGCGCTTCATGGTCGCTGCGCCCTCGAGCGGGAGCGGCAAGACGGTCGTTATGTGCGCGCTCCTGCGCGCGCTCGCGCGCCGCGGCCTTGCATGCGCGGCCTTCAAATGCGGCCCCGACTACATTGATCCGCTCTTTCATCGTCGCGTCGTGGGCGCGCGCTCGGGCAACTTAGACGGCTTCTTCACCGACGCCCCGACGCTGCGCGCCCTGCTCGCACGCGGCGCCGCGGGCGCGGATGTCACGGTGCTCGAGGGGGTCATGGGCTTCTACGACGGCATGGCGCCCGGCGTGGCCGACGCGAGCAGCTACCAGGTTGCGCGCGACACGGAAACGCCGGTCGTTTTAGTGGTGAACGGGCGCGGGGCGTCTTTATCGCTGGCCGCCGTAATCCGCGGCATCGCCGAGTTCCTGCCTTCTGCGAACGTGCGCGGCGTCGTTCTGAACAAGACAAGCGCCGCTGCCTGCGCCTACGCGGCGCCTGCGATCGAGAAGCATACGGGCGTCGCGGTTTTGGGGAATATCCCCGCCGACGAGGCGTTCTCGCTCGAAAGCCGGCATCTGGGGCTTGTGACCGCCGACGAAGTCAAGCAGCTCTCCGCGCGCCTCGACAAGATGGCCGAGCTGGTGGAAAAGAGCGTCGACGTCGACCGCTTGCTCGAAATAGCGGCGACGGCACCCGATATCCGCGAGGAACCTTACCGGTTGGAGCCGATCGCGGGAGCGCGGCCCATCGTCGCCGTCGCGCGTGACGAGGCGTTCTCGTTCTACTACGAGGAGAACCTGTGCGCGCTCGAGGACCTGGGTTGCGAGCTGGCCTTTTTCAGCCCCCTGTGTGATAGCGAGTTGCCCCGGGGGACAAGCGCCCTCTATCTGGGAGGCGGCTACCCGGAGCTCCATGCGCGGCAGCTCTCCGAGAACGCGCCGATGCGCGACGCGGTGCGGCGCGCGGTGGAATCCGGCATGCCGACGGTCGCCGAATGCGGTGGGTTTCTGTACCTGCAGCGCGAAATCGCCGATAGCGAGGGGCGGCGCTGGCCTGTTGCGGGCGCCCTTGAGGGCGCAAGCGAGAATGGGGGAAGGCTGTCCCATTTCGGGTACGTGGAGCTCACTTCTCAACGCGACGGGCTCTACGGGCCGCGCGGCACACGCATCCGCGCGCACGAGTTCCACTACTGGCAGTCCACCTGCCCGGGCGGCGACTTCTGGGCGCAGAAGCCCCGGCGCGACAAGGGCTGGCCGTGCATGACGACCACCCCGTCCCTGGTTGCGGGCTTCCCGCATGTGTACTATCCTGCGAACCCCGACGTTGCGCGCGCGTTCGCGTCTGCCGCGGCGTCGTTCGCAGAGAGGAGGCGGCATGGCTGAAGCAACCGAAACCGAGCTTGCCTGTATCCGCGAGGAAGTCGAGCGCGCGTTCTCGTCGGCGCCGGGCGCCGTTCTCGAAGCCGCGCTCTCCCGGATCGCGCCCGCAGACGAGTGTGCCCGCGCCGCCGCGTACGCGACGTGGGACTCCATCGCGCACCCCTTGGGGGGATTGGGCGACTTTGAAGACGCCGTCGCGTGTATCGCCGCGGCTCAGGGGAGCGCCGAGGTGGCCGAGTTTCCCCGTGCGCTCGCGGTATTCTTCTCCGACAACGGGGTCGTTGCCGAAGGCGTGTCGCAAAGCGGGCAAGACGTGACGCGTGCCGTCGCGCGCAACATGTGCGAGGGGGCCACGAGCGCCTGTCGCATGGCGGCGTTCGCGGGTGCCGAGGTCGTGCCCGTCGACGTGGGTATGGCCCGGGGCATAGAAGACGCGCGCATGGTGCGCGCGAACGTGCGGCGGGGGAGCGGCAACATCGCGCACGGCTCCGCCATGTCTCGCGATGGGGCCGTGCGCGCGATCGAGGTCGGAATCGCCGTCGCGTGCGGGCTTGCCCGCGCCGGCGTGCGCCTTCTCGCCGCGGGCGAGATGGGCATCGGCAACACGACCACCTCGGCGGCGGTGGCCGCAGTGCTCATCCGGGCGGACGCGCGGAGCCTCGTCGGGCGCGGCGCGGGGCTCTCGGACGCCTCGCTCGCGCGCAAGCGCAACGTTGTCGAGCGCGCTATCGACGCGAACTCGCCCGATCCCGCCGACCCGATCGACGTGCTCTCGAAGGTGGGCGGCTTCGACATCGCGGCGATGTGCGGCTTCTACCTGGGGGCCGCGGCATCGAAGGCGCCGGCGCTCCTCGACGGGGTCATATCCTGCACGGCGGCCCTGTGCGCGGCGCGCCTGTGTCCCAACGCCTTGGGCTACCTCGTGGGCACCCACGCATCAAGCGAACCCGCAAGCCAGGAGCTCCTTCGCGAGCTCGGTATAAAGGCACCCCTCGACGCAGGCATGCACTTGGGCGAGGGCGCGGGCGCCATGGCGTATCTGCCCCTTCTGGATTCGGCGCTGCGCGTGTACCGGGATGGGAAGACGTTCACGGCGACTGGCATGGCTGCTTACGAGCATTTCGAGGCTGGGAAATGACGGTGACGTTCGTTATCGGCGCCGCCGCGAGCGGCAAGAGCGCCTACGCCGAGTCCCTGTGCCTCGGGCACGACGGCCCCCGCGTTTACCTGGCAACGATGGAGCCCTTCGGGGAAGAGGGCGCCCGCCGCATCGCGCGCCATCGGGCGCTGCGCGAGGGCAAGGGGTTTTCCACCCTCGAGCGCACGCGTGACGTGGGCGCCGCAGTGCCCGGTCTTCCGCGCGACTGCACGCTTCTTTTGGAGGACGTGGGCAACCTGGTTGCGAACGAGCTCTTCGTGGAAGGCGGCTTGTCCCCACGTGACCCCGACGCTGCGGCGCGCGAGGTGCTCGGAGGCATCGAACGGCTCGCTCAGGCCGCTGCGTATACGGTGGTGGTCACCGTCGACGTGTTCGCCGATGGGATGCGCTACGATGAGGGGACCGAGGCATGGAGGCGCGCGCTCGCGCGCGTGAACGCGGGCGTGGCGGCGCTGGCCGACCGCGCAGTCGAAGTGGTATGTGGGATTCCCGTGTGGATGAAAGGCGAAGGACCTACAAGGTGAAGATAGCAGAGGCAATTGGCGTGGCGTTCGGAACGTTCTCGCGCATCCCCGTCCCGAAATCGGCCTGGACCGATTTCGGATCAACCCATGCGCTTGCCGCGTTTCCCCTGGTGGGCGTTGCGGAAGGCTTCCTCATGACGGCGTGGGGGCACGTGGCGAACCTGCTCGGCGTGCCCGCGACCATCGTCGCGGCCGTACTCGTGGCGTTGCCTGTGGCGGTGACGGGAGGCATCCACCTAGACGGGCTCTGCGACACCTCCGATGCGCTTGCAAGTTGGGCCCCGCGCGAGCGAAAGCTCGAGATCATGCACGACCCACGGGCGGGCGCCTTCGGGGTCATCGGTGTTGTCGTGTACCTTATTCTGCAGTTTTCCCTGTTCACCGCGCTGCCGCTTACGGCGGGGGCGTTCCTCGCGCTTCTGTGCTCGCTCGTGTTCTCCCGCGCGCTTTCGGGGCTCGCCGTAGAATGCTGGCCTGCCGCGCGGGCGGACGGTATGGCCGTGGGGCTCTCGCCTGCGAAGAAGCGCGCGGCGATCGTCGTGCCGCTTTGCGCTTTCGCTGCGGCTTCGGCTGCAGGGATGGTCGCGTGCGCTCGGGTCGTCGGCGCCCTTATGGCGGTGGCGGGGTTTTTGGCGCTCGCGTGGTACCGCCATGTTGCCCTGTCCCGCTTCGGCGGGGTGACGGGTGATTTGGCCGGATGGTTTCTGCAATGGGTCGAGCTCGCGATGCTTGCCATGCTGGTGGCGGGAGGCATGCTCCTATGATTCTCGTGGTAGGTGGCGCGCATTCGGGGAAGAGGACCTTCGTGCGCGAAAAGCTCGGGTTCGCGGCGGACGATTTCGTCGACGCGGCGCAGCTTGCGGAGGGCGGCGTGCCCGCGGCTTTTGCCGGCCGTGTCGCGTACCGTGCTGAGGAACTCGTACGCGCGCTCGACGCTGACCGGGCGCTCGAGCGGCTGATCGGCTTCGACGCAGTGATTCTGTCCTTGGTCGGCTCGGGGGTCGTCCCCATGCGTGCGGAAGACGCCCAATGGCGCGAGCGCGCGGGGCGTCTGGGATGCGCGCTCGCTGTGCACGCCGACGTCGTCGTGCACATGACGTGCGGGATTCCCCAGGTCATCAAAGGAAACCTTACCGATGCGCCTCGAGGGACGCAGGGCGCGGGCGCGCCTTTGGAAGTCGTCTTCGTGCGCCATGGTGCCACGGCGGGCACGGAAGACCATCGCTACAGCGGGGCGGGCACCGACGAGCCCCTGTCGAGTGCGGGCGAGCGCGCTTTGCGCGAGCTCGCGTGCGATCGTGACGTGTTCCGTGTTATCACGAGTGGCATGGCCCGCACCGACCAGACGGCACGCATCCTCTTCCCGAATGCGGAGCTTATGGCATGCCTCGGTCTGCGCGAGATGGATTTCGGTGACTTCGAGGGACGAAGCGCCGCCGAGCTTAAAGAGGATGCGCGCTACCGCGCCTGGGTAGACTCCTGGTGCGAGACGCGCTGCCCGCATGGCGAGGGCAAGAGCGATTTCACCCGCCGCGTCGTCGCGGCGTTTCGGGAGGCGTGCGAATCGGAGCGCGCCCAGGGGAGTGGGCGCGCCGTCTTCGTCGTTCACGCGGGTACCGTGAAAGCGCTGCTTTCCGAGCTTGCTGTCCCGAAAATGGAATACTTCGACGTGCATACCGAGCCGGGCGGCGCATGGGCCGCCACCTGGGATGGGCGCTGCCTTCGCGACGTTCGCCCCGCTTCGGGGGGCGATGCCCGGTGATGACGATTCTTGCCGTCGCCGCCGGGTTCGCGGCCGACCTTGCCTTCGGCGACCCGCGCTGGCTTCCCCATCCCGTCGTCGCCATGGGGCGCGCCATCACGTGGGCCGAAGGCCGCCTGCGGGGCGCATTCCCGCAAACGTCCGCGGGCACGCGCGCCGCAGGGCTTGTGCTCGCCGTGGCGCTTCCGCTTGCGTGTGGGCTTTTGACCTGGGGAATCCTGCATCTTTGCGGCATGGTTCACCCCGGCTTGCGCTTCGTGGCCGAGGCATGGGCGAGCTATCAGATTCTTGCGGCATGCGAGCTGCGCCGCCAGAGCCTGGCCGTGGCCCGCGCGTTCTCGAAGGGCGGCCTTGTCGCGGCGCGCGAAACAGTCGGGCTTATCGTGGGACGCGACACGTCTGTTCTCGACGAGCAGGGCGTTGCGCGCGCCGCCGTGGAAACGGTGGCGGAGAACGCGAGCGACGGCGTCATCGCGCCGCTTTTCTACCTTATGATCGGGGGTGCGCCCTTGGGCATGGCGTACAAGGCTGTGAACACGCTCGACAGCATGGTGGGCTACAAAAACGCGCGCTACATCGACTTCGGCTGCGCCTCGGCGCGCCTCGACGATGCGGTGAACTGGATTCCCTCGCGCTTATCGGCCCTGCTTATGATCGCCGTGTGCCCGATTGTCGGG
Organism: uncultured Collinsella sp.; assembly: GCA_902482035.1. Classification (GTDB taxonomy): domain Bacteria; phylum Actinomycetota; class Coriobacteriia; order Coriobacteriales; family Coriobacteriaceae; genus Collinsella. The sequence continues at coordinate 20,866 of CABSYW010000011.1, forward strand.
CTCGACGCGCGCGGGGCGGCGCGCATCTGGCGCCGCGACAGGCGTCGCCATGCGAGCCCCAACTCGGCGCAGACCGAGTCAGCGTGCGCGGGCGCGCTCGGGCTGCGCCTGGCGGGACCCGCGGTGTATTTCGGCAAGCTCGTTGAGAAACCGACGATAGGCGACGCGTCCCGCGAAATCGAGTGGGGCGACATCGCCCGGGCGACAAGGCTCATGCTCGCCGCGTCCGTATGCGCGCTCGTCTTGTTCGGCGCCGCGCGCGCGGCGGTCGTGCTCGCCGTGGGGGCGATGGCATGAGGGAAGACCACGCTGCGTCCCGGGCTGCCGGGGGAATCCTGCGCGCCCGTACGCATGGGGGCAGCGCGCAATCGCTCGGCATCGGTTGCGAAGGGGGCGCCTCCGACCTCATTGACTTCTCGGTGAACGTGAATCCGGCAGGCCCTTCGCCGCGCGCCGTCGCCGCAGCTTGCAAGGCGCTTTCTCGAATCGACGCCTACCCCGATAGGGAAAGTCTTGCCCTCGTTCGCGCCCTAGCGCGCGCCCAGGGCATTCCCGAAGATACTATCGTCTGCGGCGCGGGCGCGTCCGACATCATCTGGCGGCTCGCCGCGGCGGTGCGCCCGAAACGCCTCGTCGTGTGCGCGCCGACGTTCTCTGAATATGCGGAGGCGGCATCGTACTACGGCGCATGCGTGCAGGAGTTCCCGCTCTCCGAAGCGGACGACTTCGACGTTCCCGCCTCCTTTGCCCGCGCGATCGAGGGGCCGGGAGACGTGGCGTACCTCTGCAATCCGAACAACCCGACGGGGCGCCTCGTCGACCCCAGCGTGATCGATGCCGCGGCTTGCCGCTGCGAGCAGGTGGGCGCGCTACTCGTCGTGGACGAGTGCTTCCTCGGATTTGCGCCCGACGCCCGTGAAAGGAGCGTGGCCGCACGCGCCGCGTGTTCGCGCCATGTGGCCGTGCTCTCCGCGTTCACCAAGCTCTACGGAATGGCGGGGTTGCGGTTGGGATATCTGATCAGCGGAAACACCCAACTCATCGAGGGGATTCGCCGGGCGGGGCAGGCGTGGCCCGTCTCCTCGGTCGCCGAGGCCGCGGGCATCGCCGCTCTGGAAGACGTCGAATACGTCTCGCGCACGCGCGATGTATTGGCGGGCGAGCGAGCGTGGCTTTCCCACGAGCTCTCCTCGCTCGGGCTTTCTGTCGTGCCGTCGGATGCGAACTTCCTTTTAGTCCGCACGCCGGCGAAAGACATCCCCGAGCGCCTGTATAAACAGGGGGTTTTGGTCCGCACGTGCGACTCGTTTTCGGTACTGTCCCGTTTCTGGTGCCGCGTCGCGGTGCGCACGCGCAAGGAGAATGCCCGGCTTGCGATGGCGTTCAGCCGCGCGCTTCGGGCGGAAGGCGCATCGGGCGAAGGCGAACCCGTCGAACGGGGCGGCGCTTCTTGCAGCGGCGCTATGGCGGGCGCGGATGGCCGAGGCTCGGCGAAGGAGGTCGATACCCGTGGGTAGGGCGAAGCCCATCATGATCCAGGGCACCATGTCGAACGCGGGGAAGAGCCTGCTTGCGGCGGGGCTGTGCCGCGTGCTTTCGCAGGACGGCCTGCGCGTGGCTCCCTTCAAGAGCCAGAACATGGCGCTCAACAGCGGTGTCACGGCCGACGGGCTCGAGATGGGGCGCGCCCAGATCATGCAGGCCGAGGCGTGCGGCATCGCGCCCGACGTGCGCATGAACCCCATCCTGCTCAAGCCCGAAAGCGACCACCGAAGCCAGCTCATCGTGGCCGGCAAGGCGCAGGGAGCCTTCGCTGCGAGGGACTACTTCGCGCGAAAGAAGGCGCTCATGCCGCAGATTTTGGAAGCGTTCGATTCGCTCGCGGAGGAAAACGACGTCATCGTCATCGAGGGCGCCGGCAGCCCCGTCGAAATCAACCTTGCCGAAAACGACATCGTCAACATGGGGCTCGCGCGCGCCGTGTCCTCTCCCGTGCTGCTCGCGGGCGACATCGACCCAGGCGGGGTGTTTGCCCAGCTCTACGGTACGGTCGTGCTCTTTGCGCCCGAGGATCGCGCGCTTTTGCGGGGGCTTGTGGTGAACAAGTTCCGCGGCGATGTGGAAATCCTGCGCCCGGGTTTGGCCCCGCTCGAGAAGATGTGCGGGGTTCCCGTCGTGGGGGTCGTGCCGTTTCTTACGCTCGACCTGGACGACGAGGACTCGCTCGCGCCGCGCCTATCTGCCCGCGAGGCGCGCGGCGTCATCGACGTCGCCGTCGTGCGCCTTCCGCATCTGTCGAACTTCACCGACTTCGACCCGCTTTCGCGCGTGCCCGGCATGGGCGTGCGCTACGTATCCTCGACGACCGATCTGGGCCGACCCGACCTGGTGGTGCTCCCCGGCTCGAAGACCACGCTCGACGACGCGCGCTGGCTTGCGGCTAGCGGCATCGGAGCCTGTGTACGCGCGCTTTCGGGCGCGGGCACGCCGGTGCTCGGCATATGCGGAGGCTACCAGCTTTTGGGAGACGAGCTTTCGGACCCGCACGGCAGGGAAGGCGCTGGCACCGCGCGCGGGCTCGGGCTCATCCCTGCAAGTACGGTGTTCAGGGAGGAAAAGCGCCTCGCCCAGTCGGAGCTGCGCATCACGGGCGCCCAAGGCGCGTTCTCGGTGTGGAACGGCATGACGGCGCGCGGGTACGAGATTCACGACGGCGAAACGACCGTTTCCTGCGCCCATGCGGGCACGATTGGCGGCAAACCAGAAGGCGCGGCCTGCGGAAACGTGTTCGGAACCTATCTCCACGGCCTGTTCGACGAACCGGGGGTGGCGCTCGCCCTCGCGCGCTCGCTCGCGCGCATGCGCGGCCTGCCCGAGAGCGTCGTGGGTGCTGCGGGCGCGGCGTCCGCGGCCGATCACCGTGCGCGCGAGTTCGACCGCCTGGCCGACGTCGTGCGCGGAGCGCTCGACATGGAGTATGTCTACCGCATTATCGAGGAGGGCGTATGATCCACGTGTATCATGGCGACGGCAAAGGCAAGACCACGGCGGCGATGGGCCTCGCCCTTCGCATGCTCGCCGCAGGCCGCCGCGTCGTCGTCGTGCAGTTCCTGAAAGACGGCGAAAGCGGGGAGGCGCGCCTGCTCGCCGAGCATTTCGGCGTGCCCGTGTTCGCGGGGAAGGTGTCGGACAAGTTTACCTGGTCGATGTCGTCGGAAGAACTTGCCGCTACGTGCGAGCTGCACGATGGGAACCTCGCTTCCGCGCTTGCCGAGCTCGAGGGCGCGCAGGAGGGGCTGCTCGTGCTCGACGAGGCGCTCGATGCGCTTTCGAAGGGGCTTGTCGACGAGGCGCTCGTGGACCGCGCGCTCGATATGTCCGCGCGCGGCGTCGAAGTAGCGCTCACCGGGCGCGCGCCTTCCCGCAAGATCGTGGAGAAGGCCGACTACATAACCGAGATGCGGTGCGAGAAACACCCCTACGAGCAGGGGATATGTGCAAGGGAAGGAGTGGAGTACTAGATGGATTCCAAGGAGATGGCGCCCGGCGACATCGAGCGGCGCAGCTTTGAGATCATCACCGAAGAGCTCGGCGGCCGCACGTTCCCGCCGCTCGAAGAGCCCGTCGTGAAGCGCGTCATCCACACCACTGCCGACTTCTCGTACGCCGATTCCCTCGTTTTCACTCATGACGCCGCGCACTGTGCGCTCGACGCACTGCGCGCAGGGGCCACGGTGCTCACCGACACGAACATGGCGCTCGCAGGCATAAGCAAGCCCGCGCTCGCAAAGCTCGGCTGCAAGGCCGTGTGCTACATGGCCGACCCTGATGTCGCCGCGGCTGCGCGCGCCGCGGGCACGACTCGCGCCGTTGCGAGCATGGACAAAGCTTGCGGCATCGAGGGTCCGCTCATCGTGGCCGTCGGTAACGCCCCCACGGCACTTCTGCGCCTCGCCGAGCTCATGGACGCGGGGAAGATCGCGCCCGCGCTCGTCGTTGGGGTGCCGGTCGGGTTTGTGAACGTGGTCGAGGCGAAAGAGGAGCTACTCGCGCGACGCGTGCCGGCCATCGTCGCGAGGGGTCGCAAGGGCGGTTCGACCGTGGCGGCCGCCATTATGAACGCGCTGCTCTACCAGATCACGCGCCCAGGCGGCCCGAAGTGACGGCGCCCGCATCCGCGCCGGCGCTGCGCATCTTCGCCGGCACCACCGAGGGCCGCCTTCTGTGCGAATGGGCGAGCGGGGCGGGCATCCCCGCCCGTGCCTACGCGGCAACCGAGTACGGAGGCGAGCTTTTGGGCCAGCTTCCGGGCATCGAGGTGCATGCGGGCAGGCTCGACGAGGCCGACATGGAGCGCGAGCTTTCCGGCGCGTGCATCGTCGTCGATGCCACGCACCCCTTCGCCACGCTCGCAAGCGGCAACATCCGGGCCGCTTCGCTCGCCGTGGGTGCACGATGCCTGCGCCTTGCGCGCCCGGCCGAGGCGCTGCCCAAAGGCGTCGTCTCGGTCGCGTCGATCGCCTGCGCGGCGCGCTTTCTCTCCGAGAACCCGGGTCGCGCGCTTCTCACGACGGGGAGCAAGGAGCTTGCTCCCTACACGCGCGTCGCCGATTTCGCGGAGCGCTTCTTCGTGCGTGTGCTCCCGCTGCCCGGTGCTATAACGAAGTGCATCGACGCGGGGTTTTCGCCGTCGCACGTCATCGGCATGCAGGGGCCCTTCACCCGCGAGCTCAACGAAGCGATGCTTCGGCAGGTGGGCGCCCAGTGGCTTGTGACCAAGGACTCGGGAACCGTAGGCGGCACGGCTGAGAAGCTCGCCGCAGCGCGCGACGCTGGAGCGCGCTGCATCGTGGTCACCCGTCCCGCCGAGGGAGGCGGGGCCCTTTCGCTTCGGGAAGTGGAAGACGCACTTTTACGCGAGCTCGCGCGCTAGGCGCTCGCCGCGCCTAGGGCCCTTCAATAAGTTGCGGTGAAATAGTGTCTGTTTTTGCTGCTAGATAGCATATTCAGTCCCTAATTCACCGCAACTTGTTGGTGTTGGCTTACTGGTAGCGTAGGCACTCCACCGGGTCGAGCTTTGCCGCGCGGCGAGCGGGATAGAAGCCAAAGATTACGCCGATGCCGACCGATACGGCAAACGCGATCAACACTGTCGTAATGGAGAAGCTTGGCGTGATCGTCCCGGTAGCTCCAAACTCGCTCATGATGCCCGAGCTTGCGGCAAAGAACGTGAGTCCCCATGCCAGCAGATAGCCAATCAGGACACCCAACAGTCCGCCGGTGACGCACAGCGCCGAGGACTCGGCCAAAAACTGCGCGGTGATATCGCGACGACTGGCGCCCAGAGCACGGCGAATACCGATCTCGCGGATGCGCTCAGTCACGTTGGTGAGCATCATATTCATAATGCCGATACCGCCGACAAGCAGCGAGATGCTGGCGACAGCACCCATGATGAGCGAGAACGCGCCCATAAAGGAGTTGAGTGCATCGATGGCGCTTTTCATGGATGTCGCCGATACGCTGTCGTACTCATCCTCCTCCGCGATGCCCTTCATCGCGCGCACCTTGGACTCGATGGTTTTGCAGAGCTCATCCATGTCCGTGCCCTCGGCGGCAAGTGCCGTCACGCTGGGGAATGAAGGATTCTCGTCGCCAAATAGGCCGGAGATGGTTTCGCGTGGCATATACAGCGTGAGCGAGCCCATGGAGTCGCTGCCGCCGTCGATAACGCCTACAATCTGCACCTCGCCGTTGGAGACTTTAACAGTCTTGCCCACCGCGTCCTGTTCGTTGCCGTAAAGCTGATCGGCGCCGCCGCGACTGATGAGCGCCACGCGCGAGCCTGATTGAGACTCGGCCTGGGAATAGGTGCGCCCCGCAACGAGCTTGCTGGCCCCCACCGCGTCGAGCATGTCGCTATCGACGCCCTGCGCCATGACGGTATAGCTTTTATCGCCGGTCTTGTACTCGGTGTACGCGCTGTCGACAATTCCGATCTGCTCTATCTGCGGCACTAGTTTTTGAAGCTTCTGAACGTCAGAATCGGTGAGTTCTTGGGACGAATAGATCTGAACCATACGAGCTGCGTTGAGGCCCAGGCTGTTGACCAAGCTATTTTGGATGCCGCCGATGAGCGAAGTCATGGCAATAACCGAGGCGATGCCGATGACAATGCCCAGAATGGTGAGCAGGCTGCGCCCCTTGTTGGCCTCGAGCGAGTGAAGGGCTTCCTGGATGAGATCGCGGGCGCTCATGCCACCACTCCTTTCGGCGGGTTGGCGGAGGCGGAAATCATGGGCAGGCTATCTACGGCGCTGCGCAGGGTCCGCGGTGCATGTGGAATATACGCGCCGTCGTGAATGCGACCGTCGCGGATGGTCACGGCACGGTCGGCCTCGGCGGCGATGCCGGGGTCGTGTGTGATAAGCACGATGGTTTTGCCGCGCTTCTGGAGCTTATGGAAGGTCTCCATCACAAGCGCTCCAGTGGCGGAGTCCAGGTTTCCCGTCGGCTCATCGGCCAGGATGATGGGCGGGTCATTGACGAGGGCGCGTGCGATTGCGACGCGCTGCATCTGGCCGCCCGAGAGCTCGGATATGCGGTGGTCCCAGTGGTCGACGGGCAGCGTGACAGCCTGCAGCGCGTGCACGGCGCGCATCTCGCGCTGGCTACGGGGCACATTGGTGTAGGCCAGCGGCAGCATCACGTTTTCGATAACCGACAGGCGCGGCAGCAGGTTGAAGCTCTGAAAGACAAAGCCAATGCTCAGGGCGCGGACTTCGGTGAGCTCGTCATCGTCAAGCTCGGCCACGTTGAGCCCTTGCAGGTAGTAGTCGCCCGCCGTCGGTTTGTCCAGGCAGCCTAGGATGTTCATGAGCGTTGATTTGCCCGAGCCCGAGGGGCCGGTGATAGCGACGAATTCGCCGGGTTCTACCGCCAGGCTCACGTTGTGCAGGATGTGGGCGCAACCCGCCTCGCTCTCAAAGATGCGGTGTACGTTGCGGATGTCGATAACGGGACGCATTACATGCCCTCATCGTCAGACATACTGCCCGAATCCGCGCTGTAGCCGCCGTCAGCCGTTGCGTTCGCTCCGGTGTCCATGACGAGGGTGTCGCCATCGCGCAGCTTGGTAACCGGCACGTTGGGGTTGATCTCGTTGCCCTGGTCGTCGCGCTTGACCTGTGTCTTGCCGACTACGGCTTCGTTGTCGTTTTGCGTCACGACGGTCACCTTCACGCGACGGGTTTGCTTGCCCTCGTCATCAGTCGCCACGTTGACGTAATAGTGTTCGCCGTCTTCGGTCATGAGCGCCATCGTCGGCACCATCACCACGTCGTCGAGTTGCTCGGTCACCACCGACACCTCGGCCGTCATGCCCGGCTTCAGGCGCGCGTCGGGCGCCTCTATGAGAATGTCGACGTTAAAGGTTACACTGCCGCCGCCACCGTTAGCGGCGTCGGAGTTTGCCACCGACGCGATAGCCGTGACGGTGCCCTGGCTCACGATATCGGGAAACGCGGGATACGTGACGTTGGCACTCTGCCCAACGGCGATCTTGGCGATGTCCTTTTCGCCCACCTGCACGGTCACCTTCATCTTGGATAGGTCGGCGATCTGCATGCACTGCTTGCCACCGCTCGTATCGCTTTCGCCCATGATCATGCCGCCTGTTACCGTGGCGCCCACCTTGGCGTTGAGCTCCACGATGCTGCCCGAGCTCGGGGCCTTGACCGTACGGCTGGCGGCCTTGGCGTTCGCCTGATCGAGGTTTGCCTGGGCTGATGCGAGGCTGCGCTGCGCGGCCGATACGGCGTTCGTGTCCGCTGATGCGTCGGAGACGCCAGCCGCTGCGGAAGCTCCATCGACGTCCGTCGTTGGGGTGGCCTGAGCGGCAGCTGCGGCTTTCTTCGCATTAGCGAGGTCTTCTTGAGCGGCAGCAACTGCACGCTGCGCCTCGGCAACGTTGCGATCGAGCTCGTCGTTTTTAATGGTCATAAGCACGTCGCCCTCGTTGACGGATTGGCCCGCCTGCACGTTGATCGAATCGACCGTACCGTCGACAGAAGGGGAGACCACTGAGGACGAAATGGGTTTGAGCTGGCCTTTCGCCTCGACCGTTGTGGTAAACGTGCCCTCGGTCACCATGTCGGTCACAGGCTCGTTGTTGCCTGCGGGCCGTGCGTTGATGGCTAAGGTTACGACAACGGCGATGAGCACAATAGCGGCCACGACGCCGGCCGCAATGCCGCGTCGGATGAGCTTTTTGCGTCGACGTTCGGCACGTTTAGCTTTGAGCTTGGCGTAGGCCTCTTCATCGGAAATCTCGGTCGCTTCGTTCGCGCATCCGTTCTGCTTATCGGCATGTACGTTTGTAATCAGAGGAATCGTTTCGGTGACATCTTCGGGCGTGTGTTCGGTATCATCCGGGCCCGGGGCGATCGTGGGGACATTCGGCATAGCGTCTCCTTTATAGAAAGTACCTCGATAAGTATATGCGCCCACCAGTTGGGACGGGCGCATGGGACGGTTTCTTTCGGAACTGTTAGATTGGTCGCAGCATCTCCATGTTGCAGGAATGTGCGCGTTGCACTACGAGTGGACAACCACGCACAGGCCGACTTTGATGCAATCGTGCAGTGCCTTTGCATCGGCCAGGCGCAGGTTGATGCAACCGTGGCTGCCGCACCACTTGTACGACTCGGCATTATCGAAGCTCTTGTCGTTTTGCCAGGTGGCGTCGTGGAAGCCGATCATATTGCCCTCGAACGGCATCCAGTAGCTCACCGGGCTCTCGTATTTGGGCTTACCGGTCTCGGGGTCCTTGGCTCCGATCAGGGTGCTGCCGCCGTCGTTGCTGTTGATCTGCCACACGCCCTCGGGGGTGGCGTCTTCGCCCGGTTTCCCGGAAATAAAGTTGGCCTCCCAAACGATATTGCCGTTCTCGTCGTAGTAGCGCGCGTGCTGCTCGGACAGATCGACATCGATGTATGCCTTCCAGTCGGGCTCTCCCTTTGCGGTAAAGGTGTCGGCCTTCTGGGAGTACTTGATCTCGATTTCGCCGGTCTGTTTGTTGTTAATGGCGTCCTCGACCTGCTTGGCGAGCGAGCTACTGTCGATGGACCAACCAAAGTCACCGCCTTCGACGGCGCACTGCTTGCCATCGGCGCGCGTCCACCAGCGAGTGGAGCCCACGGTATTAAAGCCGTTGGCGAGCTCGGCTGCCCAGCTACTGATCTGCGACGTATCGAGCGTGGGGTTGGCCGGATCGGCAAAGCTGATCCACTGCAACACGGAGCTGCCGTCGACCTTGCCGGCATCCTCGCCGTTGAGCTTGAGGGTCACGTTGACGCCCAGGAAGTTGTTGGCGGCATCACATGCGTCCTGAATCTGATCATCTGTCAGCGTTCCATTGAGTGGCTCATAGGCATCGTTGCCGAGCTTGGAAAGATCTACGGTCTCGGCCAGCGAGGCGAGCTCGAGCTCGGCATATTTAATGACATGCTCGCGGTTGAGTTTTTCGTTGGAGCGCGCCTTCTCGACGGTAAACTTGCCCGCTTGCTCGTCATAGGAGCTATTGGCCTCGAACGTGCCCGAACGGCCCTCGTTAAACTCGTCGATGGCGGCGCCCAGATCCTTCTCAAACTTCTTTTGGTCAAAGGTATCGGAGAGCATGGACAGGTCGACGTCTTGATCAAGATCGACTTCGTTGGAGGTAGCGGTTGTTTTGGTCTTGCCGCTTAAGGATTCCATAAGGCGGACCGGCCATACAAAGGCTTCGTTGTGGCTGATGATCTCTTTTGCGGCAGCTTCGCCATCAACGATGGGCTCATCGGACTCGGGCTGATAGTTCCAGCTAAAGTCATCGCCTGTCACGGTGAGCTTATAGTGCTTCCATGCCGAGTTGACCTTGGTGGCGGCAGACGAAGCGTTGGAGAACGAGACGTCGACGCCGGCAATGGTGGTGTTGGGGTAGGCTAGCTGCGAAAACGCTACGATGCCTACGATATAGACAATGATGATTAGACCCAGGACGACAAAGAGCGTCGTCTTTTTGCCCGATTTATTGTTGCCGGCGGACTTGCGCGCGGGGCCGCGATCGCCTCGAGCGTGCGTGGGGGGCTGCTTGGGCGCATTGCCGTTTGCCTGGCGCTGCTGACGTTGTTGACGCTGCTGTCGCTGTTGGTTCGGACGTTGGGGCGCGTTTGCCGCACCACGCTGCTGACCGTGGCTCGGCGCGATAGGACGCGGTGACTGAACGCCGCCGGTGTGCCTGCTCGGCTGCTGCGGATCGGGAATCAGTTGAGTTCGATCGTTTTGCGACATCGTATGCATATCCTTCGATTTTCGCCTTGCGGTTCATCGTGTTTTTACTGGGCTTGCATTATAGCGATTGCCCTGCTGTTTGTGGTACGGAAACGGTGGCATTCAAAAGAGGTGGGACATTTGTCCCACCTTTGAGTCGTTCTTTGCTGTTATCCACACACACCGCATTTTGCACAGGCCGAAAGTGCGGCCGGAGCCTGCGCGATGCCACCCTTTGCCGTCTCGCGCAGCGTGGCCGGTAAAGCGTGGCCCACCGAGAGCATGACATGTGCCATCTGGTCAAACGGCACCAGGCTCTTAATGCCTGCGAGGGCGAGTTGTGCCGAGCTAAAGGCCGCTGCCACGCCGATGGCGTTGCGGTTTTGGCAGGGCACCTCCACGAGGCCACCGACGGGGTCACAAACGAGGCCCAGCAGGTTACTTAGCGCGATGGAACTGGCGTCAAGCGCCTGCTCGGGCGTGCCGCCGAGCATCTGCACCAGCGCGGCGGCTGCCATGGCGGCGGCGCTTCCGACCTCGGCTTGGCAGCCGCCCTCGGCGCCGGCAACGCAGGCGCTTGTGGTGAGGTTGAGGCCGATGGCGGCTGCGCAGTATAGCGCGTCCATGACCTGCTCGTCGTCGAGCTGCAGGCGATCGGCGAGCGCCAGCACGCAGCCGGGCACAACACCCGCGGAGCCGGCCGTGGGGGCGGCGACGATCACGCCCATCGTGGCGGAGCGCTCGAGCACGGCCATGGCGCGGGCCACGGCATCGGTCTGAACGGGGCCCATCAGGCTTGCACTCAAATCGTTGCGGCCGGTGGCTTCGACGAGCTTGGCCTCGCCGCCGATTAGCCCACCGAGCGAGCGCTGCGGATTGGCGAGGGGGGCCGTGGTCTCCTCGCGCATGACGTCGAGCACGCGGCGCATGGCGGCGACGGCGTGGGCCTCGCCGGTCAGATGCGCCTCGCGAACGGCCATGACGGCGCCGATGCCGAGCCCTAGTTCCTCGCACGCATCGAGCAGCTGCTCGCCGTCGTCGAAGATTTCCTTGGCCGAGACGCCGGGAGAGAGCGACGAGGCAGAACCGGGGAGCTCGATAAACGTTGCGTAATCGACATTGTCGAGCTTGCGCAGCATGGGGACGACGGTGTCGTCGGGCGCGCCGTCGGTCTCAAAGACGGAGTAGGCCTGGCCGCCCACTTCGGTGCGGTAGGTGCGGCAGAAGGCGATGTTCACGTGTGCGTAGGCGAGCAGGTTGGTGAGCGCGGCGAGTACACCGGGGACGTCCTTGTGCGCCACGAATAGAGTTGAGTACATACCCGAGATGTCGACGCCGACGCCGTTAATGCGGCTGATGCGCATCTTGCCGCCGCCCAGGCTCTCACCGCGGACCTGTGCCGTGGCGCCCGTGTCATCGACCATTTCGATGTCGACGGTGTTGGGGTGGATGGAGGCGTCGTCGCCCTTGATGCCAAAGTGATATTCGAGGCCCTGCTCGCGTGCGAGGTCGAAGGCTTGCTTGATGTTCTCGTCATCGGTGTCGAGGCCCAGGATGCCCGCGACGAGCGCACGGTCGGTGCCGTGGCCGCGGTAGGTGTGGGCGAAGGAGTTCCACAGGCCAAAGGTGACTTTGGTGATGCGGCCTTCCAGCAGGCTGGCGGCAACTTGGGCGCACCGCAGGGCGCCGGCGGTGTGCGATGAGCTGGGGCCGACCATGACGGGACCCAAGATCTCGAATGCTGAGGTCGTAGCTAGTGTTTGCGGCTTGCCTGCCATGGGTGCTCCTTTAATCTGTCCCGTCGTCCCGAGGGGCGGGGCATAAGGTCGCCTGCTCGGACAGTCCTGCTCGCACGGAGAGCACATTAAGTGCTCTCCGGCTCGTGCGGAACTCGCGATCGACCTTATGCCCCGCCCCTCGGGACTAAGGATACATGGTAGAGGCGCGTGTGCTCCAAAATTCATTGGCTGGTGACCTATTCCATGTCCCGCGGTGGCTCATCTTCATCACCGGTTAAATAAAAAAGAAGTACCGGTTGAAACCGGTACTTCTTTTGAAAGTGCATATGTTGTGACCTTAGCGGTTCTTAATTACAGGCCGCAGGCTGCTTTGAGTTCTTCGACTCGATCGGTCTTCTCCCAGGTGAAGTCGGCGTCTTCGCGGCCGAAGTGACCGTAGGCTGCCGTCTTTTCGTAGATGGGGCGACGCAGGTCCAGGTCGCGGATGATTGCGCCCGGGCGCAGGTCGAAGGTCTTCTCTACGGCTTCAACGATCTTGTCCTCGGCGACCTTAGCGGTACCGAAGGTGTCGACCATGATTGAGAGGGGTTTGGAAACGCCGATGGCGTAGGCAAGCTCGACTTCGCAGCGATCGGCTAGGCCGGCGGCGACCACGTTCTTGGCGACCCAGCGCGCGGCATACGCGGCGGAGCGGTCGACCTTGGTGCAGTCCTTGCCGCTAAAGGCACCGCCGCCGTGACGGCCGTAGCCGCCGTAGGTGTCGACGATGATCTTGCGGCCGGTGAGGCCCGTGTCGCCCATGGGGCCGCCCACGACAAAGCGACCGGTGGGGTTCACGTAGATGTCCGCGTTGTCCCACGGCATGTTCTCGGCGGCCATGACCGGGGTGATGACGTGCTCGATGAGGTCGGCCTTGATCTTGCCCATGTCCTCGATCTCGGCGGCGTGCTGCGTGGAGATGACGATGGTCGTGACCTCGACGGGCTTGCCTTCCTCGTAGCGCACGGTGACCTGGGTCTTGCCGTCGGGGCGCAGGTAGGCGAGGGTGCCGTCGTGGCGCACGGCTGCCAGGCGCTCGGCCAAGCGGCTGGCAAGGTAGTGCGGCATGGGCATTAAAGTCTTGGTCTCGTTGGAGGCATAACCGAACATCATGCCCTGGTCGCCGGCACCGATCAGGTCGATCGGGTCGGTGGTAGCGCCGGTCTGGGTCTCGAATGACTCGTCAACGCCCTGGGCGATATCGGGCGACTGCTCGTGGATGAGGCTCATAACGCCGCAGGTGTCGCAGTCAAAACCGAACTTTGCACGGTTGTAGCCAATGCGGCGGATAACGCCGCGGGCAATCTCCTGTACGTCGACGTAGGCCTGGGTGCGGATCTCGCCGGCGACGATGACGGTGCCGGTGGTCACGAGGGTCTCGCAGGCGCAGCGGACGTTCTCCACGTTGGCAGGCACGCCGTTGGGGGCGATGTAGCCCTGCTCCTGTAGCTCTATTTCTTTGGCGAGGATCGCGTCGAGGACGGCGTCGCTGATCTGGTCGGCGATCTTATCGGGATGACCTTCGGTCACCGACTCCGACGTAAATACGAAGGACCCGTGTTGGGGCGGGATGGAACGAAGTTCGTCTGACATGATTGTCCTTTCAAAAACGTGTCCCGGCGACCGTTACCATTCCGCCGGGCTCTCTATGCAAGGGCACATCATAGCGCGTAAATCAAACATTCACACCCTTTCCGCACCTATTCATTGGGGACAGACTTAAATGACCATCCGTGTACTCATTGGGGACAGGCTTAAACGACCAGCCTTACCTAAGTGCCGACAGGTTGCCCAAAGAATGGTCATTTAAGTCTGTCCCCAATGAGTAGGTCAGTGCCCTTTGTGCGGAGGCTGCTTTGATGCTTTATACTAATGCGGTTAGACATCCATCCTGTAATCGAGGAGATTTCCATGGCATCAGACGTTCGCGTCCGCTTTGCACCCTCACCGACGGGCAAGCTGCACATCGGCGGCGCCCGCACCGCTATCTATAACTGGGCTTTCGCCCGTGCTAACGGCGGCACGTTCATCCTGCGCATCGACGACACCGACCCCACCCGCTCCACCGACGAGAACACGCAGATCATCCTGCGCGCTATGCGCTGGCTGGGCCTGGACTGGGACGAGGGCCCCGAGGTGGGCGGCGACTTTGGCCCCTATGCCCAGACCGAGCGCCTGGACCTGTACAAGCAGGCCGCCCAGAAGCTTTGGGACGAGGGCAAGGCCTATCCCTGCTTCTGCACCAAGGAGCAGCTCGATGCCGACCGCAAGGCCGCGCAGGAGCGCAAGGACCCCTTCCAGGGCTATCAGCGCCGTTGCCGCGATCTTGATCCCGAGGAGGCCCGCCGTCGCATCGAGGCCGGCGAGTCCTACGTCCTGCGCATCAAGGTGCCCGAGGACCGCGGCGACGTCGTTATCCACGACGCCGTCCACGGCGAGGTGACCTTCGACGCCAAGGAGCTCGACGACTTTGTCATCTTCCGCTCCGATGGCACGCCCACGTACAACTTCGCGACCGTTGTCGACGACGCCATGATGAAGATCACCCATGTCATCCGCGGCGACGACCACCTGTCCAACACCCCGCGTCAGGTCATGGTCTACGAGGCCCTCGGCGCTCCTGTGCCCACGTTCGCTCACATCTCCATGATCCTGGGCGCCGACGGCAAAAAGCTCTCCAAGCGCCACGGCGCCACCTCGGTGGAGGAGTACCGCGACGCCGGCTACCTGTCCGACGCCTTCGTCAACTACCTGGCGCTGCTCGGCTGGTCGCTCGACGGCGAGACCACGATCATCCCGCGCGATGTCCTGGCCAACAAGTTCTCGCTCGACCGCATCTCCAAGAACCCGGCGACCTTCGACCCCAAGAAGCTCGACTGGGTCAACGCCGAGTACATCAATGGCATGTCCGATGCTCAGTTTGCCGACGAGATCATGGTTCCCGAGCTGCACGAGGCGGGTCTCATCGAGGGTAATGTCGAGTACGGCGAGGATTGGATCGACGCGCTTGCCGCCATCGTTAAGCCGCGCACCAAGATGCCGGCCGACGCCGTGACCGTCGCCGCTCCCATCTTCGCTACGGCCGAGACGCTCGAGTATGACGAGAAGTCCGTCAACAAGGGCCTGGCCAAGGAGGGCATGGGTGCCATTCTGGATGCCGCCAAGGCCGCGCTCGAGGGCGTGGACGAGTGGACGGCTGCCAACATCGACGCTGCGCTTGAGCCGTTGCCCGAGCAGATGGACCTTAAGAAGCGCGTGGTGTTCCAGGCCGTGCGCGTCGCCGTTTGCGGCAACATGGTGAGCCCTCCGCTGGGCGAGACCATGGCACTCGTCGGCCGCGACGACTGCCTGGCGCGCATCGATCGCGCCCGCACGATGGCGCTGTAATCGCTGCGCAAACGTTTGTATCCGAGCCCCGTTCACTCAGAGCGGGGCTCTTGTTTCCGTAGACGTATGGGATAGGAGGTGCTGGGGCCATGGCTGAGCAACTTTCGCTGTTTGGTTCGCCGGAACCGGAGGAGGCTCCGGCCACGCCCGAGCCTGCTGTTGCCCCGGCCAAGTCCGAGCCTGTACCTGAGCCCGTCGCCGCCTACGCGAGCGTAGTCCTGGACATTCCGACGCGTGCGCTGTCCGAGCCATTCGCCTACGGCATCCCGGAAACTCTTGCCTACGAGGCGCAGATCGGATCCACGGTCCTGGTCCACTTTGGTAACCGTGCGGCCGCGGGCTATATCGTCGACATTGCGTCTGAGCTGGGTGACCTGCAGGGCAACAGCGCTCTCGATCCCGCGCGTATCAAGCCTATCGAGGCTATCCTCAGCAAGCCGCTGTTTACCGCAGAGGCCGCCCGTATCGCACGCTGGATGAGCCGCGAGTACGTCGCGACGCTTTCCGAGTGCCTGCGCCTGTTCTTGCCACCGGGTGGAAGCCCGCGCGTGGTCAAAGGCGACGACGGCGTGTGGACTGTCGAGCGCCCTGCCGTCAAACCCATCCAAAACCGCTGGGTCATGCTTACGCCCGAGGGTTTCGACTACACGCCGCCCAAGACCGCGGTCCGCCAGCGTCAGCTCATCGAGGCACTCCAGTGCGGCCCGGTCACGACGCGCGATCTCAACCTGCTTTACAACAGCATGTCGGCGACCATCAAGGCGCTTGAAAAGCGCGGCGTCGTGGTGGTGGAGGAGCGCCGTGCCTGGCGCGGTTGCAGCGAGCAGACTACGCTGTCCTCAGCGAGCGGCAAAGCGCCGGTCGCACTTACGAACGGCCAGCAGCAGGCGCTCGCGCAGATTGATCGCGCCCGTCTGGACGCTCATGGCGACGTGGTGCTGGTCGACGGCGTCACCGGCTCCGGCAAAACCGAGGTTTACCTTTCGGCGATTGAGCGCGTGCTGGCCGCCGGCCGTTCGGCATGCGTTCTGGTGCCCGAGATCTCACTGACGGCCCAGACCGTCGGCCGCTTTCGCTCGCGCTTTGGCGAGACGGTTGCCGTGTTCCATTCGCGCCTTTCGGCCGGCGAGCGTCTGGACCAGTGGGATATGGTCGCCAGTGGTGCGGCCCGCGTGGTCGTAGGCGCCCGCTCGGCGCTCTTTTGCCCGCTCATTGACTTGGGCCTCATCATCATCGACGAGGAGCACGAGACCAGCTACAAGCAAGGCTCCAGTCCGCGCTACCACGCGCGCGAGGTGGCGGCCGAGATGGCGCGACGCTACCGCTGCCCGCTCGTGTTGGGCTCCGCCACGCCTTCTGCCGAGGCCCTCGACCGCTGCCGCCGTGGCACGTATAACGGTGCCACCTGGACGCGCGTCGAGATGCCCGAGCGCCCGGGACACGCCGTGCTGCCGACAGTCCGCATTGCCGACCTGCGCCGCGAGTTCTCGCACGGCAGCCGCTCTATGTTCTCAAAACCGCTGATGAAAGGCCTGGAGCTTGTGGTCGAGCGCCGCGAGAAGGCCGTGCTGTTGCACAACCGCCGTGGCTTTGCGCCGTTCCTGATGTGCCGCGAGTGCGGCTGCGTCCCCACCTGCAACCACTGCTCCACCGCGCTTACGTATCACGAGCGCACGCACACGCTGCAGTGTCACACATGCGGTTCGTCTTGGCGCGTGCAGCCCTATCCCGCGCCCACAAGCCGTTGCCCCAAATGTGGAAGTCGCTACCTGGCAAAAATGGGTCTGGGCACGCAGCAGATCGAGGACGCACTGCACCAGATGCTTCCCGAGGATGTCGCCATTATTCGCATGGATGCCGATTCCACACGCGGCAAGGATGCGCACAAAAAGCTGCTCGAGCAGTTCGATGCTGCCGATTGCGCCGTGTTGCTGGGCACCCAAATGATCGCAAAGGGTCTCGACTTTCCCGAGGTCACGCTCGTGGGCGTGGTCAATGCCGACTTCGCCCTCAAGCTGCCGGACTTCCGCGCAGGGGAGCGCGCCTACGACCTGCTGGAACAGGTGGCGGGCCGTGCCGGTCGCGGCGATCGCCCCGGCGAGGTGATCATCCAGACCTACCTGCCCGAGGATCCGGTCATTCGCGCCGTCGCTGAACATGACCGTTCGATCTTTACCGACCACGATCTTGATCAGCGACGCGACGCGCTGTACCCGCCGTTTGTTCGCTTGGTCAACATCTTGGTGTGGTCGGCGATCCGAGACGACGCGCAAGACTACATCGGGCGCATTGCAAAGCTTCTTAAGCGCCGCTGGCATGCCGCCGCGCCCGACTTTCTGCGGGCGGGAAGTGCCGTGCCGCAGGTGCTGGGCCCGGCTTCGTGTGTAATCGAGAGAGCCAAGGACCGCTACCGCTTCCATCTGCTTGTAAAGTCGCCCGTGGGGTACCATGTCTCTGATGATATCGACGCCTGCCTCAAAGAGGTGGGCTCTGTGCGCGGCGTGAGCGTGAGCGTTGACGTCGACGCCTATGATTTGATGTAACAACCCGAAAGGATGGCCATGGAAGCCAACGGAATCGTACTGTCGCCTGACCCTCGTCTGCGCCAGGAGTGCGCCGTCATCGAGGAGATCACCCCGGCGATCGAGGCGCTTGCCGAGAAGATGAAGAAGATGATGTTCGAGAACGGCGGTTGCGGCCTGGCTGCCCCGCAGATCGGTGAGCTCATCCAGCTCGTCACCATCGATTGCGACTACAGCGACAAGAACGACTACGACCCGTACGTGCTCATCAACCCTGTCATTGTTGAGCAGAGCGACCATCTGGTGCCGTTTAGCGAGGGCTGCCTTTCCATCCCGGGCATTAGCTGTGAGATCGAGCGTCCCGATCACGTTGTCGTCGAGGCGTATGACCTGGATGCCAACCTGATTCGCTATGAGGCCACGGGCGATCTGTTCTGCGTTTGTCTGCAGCACGAGATCGATCACCTGCACGGCAATACCATGTTCGAGCGACTGAAGCCCATGCAGAGGCTCAAGGCCGTCAAGGAGTACCAGGACGCCCTGGCCCGCGGCGCTCGACCGGGCGAGACGGAGTAGGTTTGTCCGTCCCCGGGGCACCCGCCTATATCATCCCGTGCTCAAACATTCTCGCTGCGCTGCGAAACTGCGCGCGGGACGATATAGGCGGGTGCCCCGGGGACTACGTTAACGCTGCTTGTCTCGCCCGGGTGCCGTGGGCCAGGGAGGGGCGTCTTCGCTGATAATTGCTTTGTTGGAAGAGCTGCTTTTATTGCGGCTCTTTCTTTGGTTTTGGGTATATTTGTTCTTGTTGAACTGTTCTTGCGACTGGGTGCGTTTGCGACCCGGAACGCTTTTGTTTTGTAGCCGTCTCGGCTCGTTATTGAGAGGAGACTAACTTTTATGCGTATTGTGTTTATGGGTACGCCTGATTTTGCTGTGCCTTCGTTGACTTCGCTTGTTGAGGCTGGGAATGAGATTGCGCTTGTTGTTACTCGTCCCGATGCTGTTCGTGGGCGCGGTAAGAAGCTCGAGCCTTCTCCTGTTAAGGCTAAGGCGCTTGAGCTGGGGTTGCCGGTTGTTGAGGCTAATCGTATGACGGCTGAGGTTGTTGAGGCTCTCCAAGCTGCCCAGGCTGATATTTTCTGTGTGGCTGCCTATGGCTGCATTTTGCCTGATGAGGTGCTGCATATGGCTCCGCTCGGCATTGTGAATGTTCATGCTTCCTTGCTGCCTCGTTGGCGTGGGGCTGCTCCTATTCAGCGTGCCATTCTTGCTGGTGATGAGGTTGCTGGCGTTTCCATTATGCGTA
The DNA here is from genome assembly GCA_902482035.1 of uncultured Collinsella sp. GTDB lineage: Bacteria > Actinomycetota > Coriobacteriia > Coriobacteriales > Coriobacteriaceae > Collinsella. Next base: position 40,170 of record CABSYW010000011.1, read on the forward strand.
TTGGGCATGGCGTGGATACTGGTGCTTATTGTGCTCGGGCTTCCACGTCGGTTGCCGGTAAGCATGCCGAGGCACTGACTATGGAGCTTGGCGAGCTGGGCGGTAAACTGCTTGCCGATACGCTTCCTTCTCTTGCCGATGGCACCGCCGTGTGGACTGATCAGGATGAGTCGCTTGTGACCCATGCTGCCAAGATTTCTAAGCAGGAGATGCGTCTGGATCCGCAGATGGCGGCGTTCGATTGCGTTCGTCATGTGCTCGCTTCATCCGATACCGCGCCTGCTCGCTGCGTGATTGCCGGCAAGACCGTACGTGTTCTCGATGCTGCGCTGGCCGATGTTTCGCTTGGCGAGGGCGCCGTTGACGTTAAGGCCAGGCGTGTTTACCTGGGTCTTTCTGATGGCTCGGTTGAGCTGCTCGAGGTTAAGCCTGATGGCAAGCGCGCTATGGCCGCTTCTGCTTGGGCTGCTGGCCTGCAGGGTGCCGATCTTTCGTGGGGTGTTTTATCATGAGCAAGCTGTCTCCCGCGCGCAAGCTTGCGCTCGATGTGCTGATGGAGGCTGACCGTCGCGGCATGTATGCGCGTGACGTGCTGTCCTCTCGCGCATCTGCCAAGGCCATTGACCAGCGCGATTCCGCTTTTGCCGCTCGCTTGGCGCTGGGTGTTGCCGCCACGCAGGTTATTTTGGACGAGCTGCTCGATCAGTTTCTCGATAAGCCTAAAAAGGTTGCGCCGCGTGTTCGCGTGGCGCTTCGTATCTCGGCCTTCGAGATGCTCTATCTGCATACGCCTGGTCGCGTTGCAGTGAGTCAGGGCGTTGAGCTGGTGCGCAGCGGAGCTAAGTCTGCCGCCGGTTTGGCCAATGCCGTGCTGCATAAGGTCGCGGACAACGTTGAGGACTTTGCCACGGCGTCCGATGTAGATGAGTCTGAACGACGCCTGGTCCGTCTGTCGCGCCTGATGGGACTGCCGCGTTGGCTGTGCGCTCGCATTATGGCATCGTTCGACACGCCAGAGGGTGCGCTTAACTTTGCCGGCAATCTGGCCCCCGCGCCGCTGGCCCTGCATGAGAACGCCTTTGCGACTAAGCCCGATCCGTATATCTCGCAGCTCGTCGCGCCTGTCTTCCCGGGCTGCCATGCTCCGGTTGATGCCCAGGTTACCGTTGCTTCGGGTGTGTTTGAGCGTGCTGCCGCGGTGGCCTCGGACCTTAACGCTCAGCTAATCGCCACAGCTGCCACGCGCCCTGGAAGCTGCCTTGAGATTGGTGCCGGTCGCGGTACCAAGACCTATGTGATGATGTGCCAGGCCAAGCGCGCCGGCTATGAGCGCCAGCATACGGCGCTCGATTTGCATGATCGCAAGTGCGATCTGAATCTCGCTCGCCTTCACAAGGCGGGTATTCAGGGCGTTCGTACGGTTTCGGGTGATGCCTGCGAGCTTGATGAGGTGCTCACATCGTTTGATGCCATGCTTGGCGAGCCGGTTAAGTTCGACACGGTTTTTATCGATGCGCCGTGCTCGGGCACCGGCACCATGCGCCGTCATCCCGAGATCCCTTGGCGACTGACCGAAAAGGACGTGACGGTTGAGCTGCCCAAACTGCAGCTGTCGATGCTCAAGGAAGCCGCCGCGCGCGTGGCTGCCGGCGGCGAGCTCATCTATGCGACGTGCTCGGTCTTCGACGAGGAGAACACGCAGGTGGTGGATGCTTTCCTTGCTTCTCCTGAGGGCGCCGGCTTTAGCGTGGCACCGCTTTCCGAGGCACAGATTCTGCAACTCCCTGAGTTCGATCAGGCCAAGAAGCTCGTATCCGTACGCCAAAACGATCGAGGCCTCTTCCAAAGCGTCCCCGTAAACGCCGATTCCTACGACGGCCACTTCTGCGCCAGACTGGTCCACAAGTAACTACTAAGTTGCGGTGAAATAGGGATTGAAAAGCCGCTTCTGTCCGCCAAACAGTCCTTATTTCACCGCAACTCACAAGGAAACCTGGGTAGCTTGATTAGCTACCCATAGAGCAAAGAAATAGCCCCGCGATCGGCGTTGATCGCGGGGCCGCGTTGTTTCTAGCGGCTATGCGGGCAGTTGGCGCAGCAGCCGCTCGTGGCGTTGGTGCTGGAGCCGCCGCTTCGTTGATCGGTGTTGTAGAAACCGCTGCCCTCAAATTTAATGCCGCTGGCCGAGAACGTCTTGGCCGCCGGGGCACCGCAGCTGGGGCACACGACCTCGGGGGTCTCGGACATGGGATGCTCAACCTCAAACACGTTGCCGCAGCTCGAGCACTTGTAATCGTAGCGCGCCATAAATACTTCCTTTTCAGCACAAAGCGGGCAGATTACTCTGCCCGCAAAAATTCAAACGTCTGTAACTGTACCCTATATCGGGGGTTTTATCACGCTTCGCCCCAGAATCTATGGTTGTTGCGCAGGAGCCGCGCGGTTTTGCCCTCGGCGGCTGCAATGTCCGCCTCGTCAGCCTGCCAGGTCCAGTTGCCCGTGGCCACGCCCGGCACGTTCATGCGTGCGTCGTCGCCCAGCCCCAGCACGTCCTGCAGCGGCATCATCACCAGGGGAGCGTCGCTTGCGAGCGCGTCGCTCATCAGCTTGGCCGCCACCTCAACACCGCTCGGTTCATCGCCGCCCGCAAAAGAACGCGTACACCAGCCGGCGAGCGTCGACGTGTCGTGCGTCGAGGTGTACAGAATCTTGCCGGGCGTGGGATGCACACCGCAACGAACGTCGTAGTCGCTAAACTCCAGCACGTCCATGCCGGGGAAACCGCAGGTCGATGCCATGGCGCGAACACCGGGCGTCAGATAGCCCAAGTCCTCAGCGATAAAGTTGAGCGGACCCAGCTCGTCATAAGCGGTCTGGAACAAGTCCTTGCCCGGTCCCGCCAACCAGCGACCTTCGGCGCAAGCCTTGCCCGCGGGAATGCTGTAATAGCTGTGGAATCCCAGGAAGTGATCCAGGCGCACGCGGTCGTAGAGCGAAAACGCACGACGCAGGCGATCCATCCACCAGCTATAGCCGTTCTGCTTCATGTGGTCCCAGCGGAACGTCGGGTTGCCCCACACCTGGCCCTCGGGCGCAAAGTTGTCGGGCGGCGCGCCGGAAATCTCGATTGCCTTGCCGGTATCGGACAGCCAGAAGTTCTCAGGTTCGCTCCACGCGTCTGCCGAATCGTCCGACACGTACATAGGAATATCGCCGATAACCTCGATGCCCTTCTTGTGCGCATAGTTCATGAGCTCGCACCAAGCCAAGTCAAAGCGGTACTGCATGTACGCCTGAAGCTCGGCCTCGTTGTGGAAGCGCTTGTCGTCGATCAGATGCTCGTTGTAGCGCGCGACATCTGCAGGCCAATCGTGGCGCGACTCGCCCTCAAAGTACTTTTTGACGGCCATATAGACGCAGTATTTCTCGAGCCAATCGGCATTGCGATGCTTAAACGCTGTGTACAACGGATCGGCATCTTCGCCGCCGCGGGCCTTCCAGGTCTCAAAGTCGGCTGCCAGCTCCTCGTGGCTCTCGGGTAGCAGGTCGATATTACCTGCAAAGGCCGAAGGACCGGCGTAAGGGGAGCGGAAGAAGTCCGTGGGGTTGACGGGCAAAACCTGCCAGTAGCGCATGCCCATGGCGGCCAGATGGTCGATAAAGCGACGCGTGGGCGCACCGATCGTACCGGGTTTGCCGTCGTCGGTCGGCACCGATGTGATATGGCACACAACACCCGCACCGTGATCGAGCGGCTCCTGCAGGCGCTGCTCGGCATGGTGATAGATGATCGACGAGCCCAGCGGATAAAGATCGAGCGTGACCGTGCCGTTGTGGATCTCGCACTCGTGACCGCTAATAACATCGCTCGCGCATTCGCCGAGCGCCGGAATCGTCACACGATGCGAATTGCGCAGGCTGCGGTTGATGATGACTGTCGCGGACTCGCCGTCTTTACCGGTACGGTTGTAGGCCAGCACCTCGTCATTGAGCGCGAAGGCCTTGATCTCGCCATCGATCATAAACGGCAGGGCGCGGCGCACGGCCGAGGCATTCTTGACAATAGCCAGCGTGTCGAAGTCGTGCAGTTGGTCCTTGGTCGGCAGGGTGCGGCGGTTGCCCGGATCGGTGAGACCCTCCAAGCCGTACTCGTCACCGTAATAGATTGAGGGAACGCCCGGGAACGTCATCTGCATGAGCGTCGCGAGCCAAAAACGGCTCTTGGCCAGGCCCATCGCGTTCTCGTCCAGACGCCATTTGCTGCGCTCGCACTCGGGCAGCTGCGACTCGTCAGGGCCGCCGCCGAGCACCGAGATGATACGTGGGCGGTCGTGGCTCGACAGCAGGTTGAGCGCGCAAGACAGGGCCTCACGCGGATAGTTCTCGCGTAGGGTCTCGATATCCTCGGCTGCCTGGTAGGCGTTTTTGTAGCCCATCAAAAAGCCGATGACCATGTCGCGGAAGGGGTAGTCCATGACGGAGTCGAGCTCAGAGCCCTGCAGGTAGCGGCGCAAATGGCCATAGCTGATCTTGTTGGAGGCGTCTTCCCAGACCTCGCCGAGCAGCAGCGCGTCGGGCTTCTCGGCGAGCACGGCTTTTTTGATCTCGGCCAGGAAGTCGTCGGAAAGCTCGTCTGCCACGTCCAGACGCCAGCCATGGGCGCCAGCGCGCAGCCACTTACGAATGACTCCGTCCTTGCCCAGAAGCTTTTCACGGACAAGCTCGGAATTCTCGTTGATGGCTGGCATGTTGCCCACGCCCCACCAGCAGTCATACGATCCGTCCTCATGGAAGTAAAACGCATCGCGCCACGGCGAATCCTCGCTCTGCCACGCGCCCACACCGGGGTAGTTGCCGTAGCGGTTGAAGTAGATCGAATCGTCGCCCGTGTGGTTGAACACACCGTCCAGAATGATGGAAATGCCCAGCTTCTCGGCCGCCTCGCACAGCTCGGTAAAGTCCTGCTCGGTGCCCAGAATCGGATCGATCTTGGTGTAATCGGCGGTGTCGTAGCGGTGGTTGCTCGCGGCTTCAAAAATGGGGTTGAGGTAGATGGCTGTAAAGCCCAGCTCGGCGATGCGAGGCAGGTCTTCCTGGATGCCCTTGAGCGAGCCGCCGTAGAAGTCCCAAGTCTTGATGGAGCCGTCCTCGGCGCGCTCGTACACAGGCGGCTCGTTCCAGTCCTCGACCATGCGGCGCTGAATGCCCTTACGCGGTTTTTCGACCTCGGCCAGCGTGCGCTCGCGCCAGTGCTCGTCGCGGGCATAACGATCGGGGAAGATCTGGTAGACCATACCGCGCTCGTACCACTCGGGTCGAACTTCACGGTGTTTGTAGACGGTGACCTGGAATGACGGCACCTCAGCGTAGTCGTAGGTTACTCCCTCGCCGCCGGTGCGGCCCTGCGGTGCGCCCAGACGAACCTCGGGCTGGCCCTCGATATTGCAGATAAAGCTGTACCAGATAAGACAGGGTTCGGTGCACTCAAGCTCTACGGTAAATATGCCGTCGCCCTCGTGCGTCATGGGATACCGAGACTCACCGATCTCATCGACCCAGGTGCGCAGCGTAAGCGTTGCCTGCGCGGGATCGGCATCCTCCAGAATCACGGAGAGCGAAAGGGTGGTTCCTGTGGTCACAGCGCCAAACGGAGTGCGAAACTGCGGCAGACGGCTGTTGTGTATCAATCTCATAGTACGGTCCAGTTCAATAGAATCATGGCCTGCTGGCCATGGGCTTTACGCACAGAATGTAAGTATATCTGTTGTACTCAGGCTGTATAAACAACATCCGTTTACCATCGGCGAACGGTTGTCCTAGAAAATCGTTTTACCAACTACCTACAGAGAAGGGGCGCCCGGTTGAAGCGCCCCTTACTTAGGGTTTGATTAGGTTTTAAATCGTCTGTGGGCTAGCGGCGCTTGCGGGTGGCCGTTGCCTTGCGGACGGACGTCTTCTTGGACGGGGCCTTTTTCTCTGCCGGAGCGGCGGGGGAGACCGGAGTCTCCTTGGTGGGTTCTGGCTTGGCCTCTGCCTTTGGGGCGGCCTTGACCGCAGCGGCCTTCGGCGCCGGCTTGGTCTTTACCTCGGCCTTGGGCTCCTCTTTGGCAGCAGCGGGCTTAGTCTCTGCCTTGGGAGTCGTGGTCTTTGCCGTGGACTTCTTGACCGTCGTCGTGCGCTTTCGCGTGGTGGTCTTGGCGGCGGGCTTGGTCTCGACGGTTGCCTCCGCTTTGGACTCGGCGGGCGTCTCCTCGACCTTGGCTGCGGGCTTTGCGGCTGACTTGGTCGTGGCGGCCTTCGTGGTCATCGACTTGCTTGCCGTGGTCTTCTTGGCTGCCGTTGTCTTCTTTGCGGTCGTGGTCGTCTTCTTGGCAGTAGTCTTTTCCGGAGCCTTGGTGGGCGGCTTGGCCTCAGCGACCTCGGCCTTTACCTCGGGAGCAGCCTCGGCTTCGGCGGCCTTCTTGGCAGCGGCGGTCGTGCGCTTGCGCGTGGTCGTTGCCTTGGCAGCCGTTGTTTTAGTCGCGGCAGACTTGGTCGTCGTAACCTTCTTAGTGGTCGTCTTGCGGGTCGTGGTCTTCTTAGCTGCGGGCTTTGCAGCGGGCTTGACCTCAGCCTTTGCCTCAGGAGCAACCTCAGCCTTCACCTCAGGCTCGGCCTTTGCGGGCTCAGCTTCAACCGGCTTCTCCTCGGCCTTGGACTCCGGCTCAGCAACAGCTTTAGGCTCGTCGACAACTGCCGCCGGCCTCTCAATCTCCGGATGCATAAAGAAGTACAGGTCCAGATACTTATCGGCCGAGCGCGTCCAGCTAAAGTCCTGGCTCATGGCCTGCGTGACCAGCTGATCCCAGGCCTCGCGGTTGTCCCAGAACAGGCGTGCCGCGCGGAACACGGCGTCGCCCATCTCGTCGCCGTTAAAGTTACTAAACGAGAAGCCCGTGCCCTCGCCGGTAAACTCGTTGTACGGGATCACGGTGTCCTTCAGGCCGCCGGTCTCGCGCACGATGGGCAGGGTACCGTAGCGCATGGCGATGATCTGCGACAGGCCGCATGGCTCAAACTTCGAAGGCATCAGGAACATGTCGGCGGCGGCGTACATGCGCTGCGACAGCGCCGGATCGAACTCGATGCGTGCGGCCATGGTGCCGGGGTACTTGTCCTGGAAATATCGCAGGCCGTCCTCGTAGTCGCGGTCGCCGGTGCCCAGCACCGCCACCTGCACACCGCCGGCCAGGATGCGGTCGAGCGCGTACATGACCAGGTCCATGCCCTTTTGGCGCGTCAGGCGCGTGACCATCACCATGAGCGGACGGTCGTCGCGAACCTCGAGCCCCAGCTCCTCCTGCAGCTTGGCCTTGCACACGGCCTTGCCAGAACGGTCCTCCACGGTGTAGTTGGCGGCAATGCGCTTGTCGGTCGCCGGGTCAAAGCCTGCCACATCAATGCCGTTGAGGATGCCCTGCAGCGCGTACGAACGCTCGCGCAGTACGCCGTCCAGGCCCTCGCCAAACTCGGGCGTCTGGATCTCGTTGGCATAGGTGGGGCTCACCGTGGTGATGGCGTCGGCATAGCGCAGCGCGCCCAGCATGTAGTTGATGCTGCAGGCGTCGCAACGCAGCTGCGAGGCGGCCGCCGGAATATGCGCCACACCCAGGATGTCCTCCATCACGGTGTCGCTAAACTGGCCCTGGAACGCAACGTTGTGGATCGAGAACACGGTCTTGACGCGGTCGTACAGCGGCAGGCCCTGGTAGAACTCGCGCAAAAACACGGGCGCCAGCGCCGTCTGCCAGTCGTTGCAGTGCAGGATGTCGCACTCAAAGCCGGCCGGCAGGTGCTGCAGGGTCTCGGTGATAGCCTTGGAGAAGAACGCGAAGCGCTCGCCGTCGTCAAAGAAGCCGTACGGATAGTCGCGCGCAAAGTAGCGCTCGTTGTCGATGAACATATAGGTGACGCCGTCGTGTTCGAGCTTCTCGAGTCCGCAGTACTCATTACGCCAGCCCAGGCTCACGTAAAAGTCGGAGAAGTGCTCCATTTGCGCCTTGTACTCGTCCTTGATGGTGGCGTACTTGGGCACCATCACGATGACTTCGGCGCCGGCGCGCACAAGTGCCGCAGGCAGCGAGCCCGCCACGTCACCCAGGCCACCGGTCTTAACAAACGGTGCGCACTCGGCCGAGGCAAACACGATCTGCATCTTTTTGCTGGAATCAGCCATATTGTCTCCCATGTTGCAATTCGAGAATAGCCGCCAGGCGCGAACCGGGCGGCTATTCTACATGTTACGAGCGATGTTGCGGTGCCAACGTTAACGTACGATGGTGGTGTCGGAAGTTAACGGAGCCTTGCCCAGCACCAGGATGTTCTCGGGCGTGCCGCGAAGCTCGGTGTTGGTGGGAACCACGTTGTTCTTGTCCAGGATGGCATTCTCAACGCGGGCGCCGCTCTTGATGATGCAGCTCTGGTTGATGATCGAGTTGGTCACCGAGGCGCCTTCCTCTACCACGACGCCGCGCGACAGGATCGAGTTGCGCACGGTGCCCTTGATGATGCAGCCGGCCGAGATGATCGAGTTGCATGCGTGGCTGCCAGTCGCGTAGCGCGAAGGCGGCACGTCGTGGGCCTTGGTCAGGATCGGACGCTCGGGGTCGAAGAGCTGGTCGGCCACGGTCTGGTCGAGCAGGTCCATGCTGCGGCGATACAGCGACTTCTCGCTAAATACGCCCACGACCTCACCCTTGTACTCGTAGCTGCACACGTCGATGTTGCCAAAGTCGCCCTGGAGTGCCTCGAGCAGGTCCAGATAGTCAGCGGCCTGATAGTGATCGATGATCTCGAGCAGCGTCTCGCGGTTGACGATGCAGCAGTCCATAGAGGCGTTGTCGCCGTAAACGACGCCGGCGCTCACGCCCGTCAGGCGGCCGTTCTCGTTGATTTGCAGCTTGGTCTCGTCATCGATGTTGCGCGTAGCCTTGCAGTACACCACGGTCATCTGGGCGCCGGAGTTCTCGTGCGCATCGATGATGGTGTTGAGGTCCATATTGAAGATGATGTTGGTGCCCATCATCACAACATAGGGCTTATCCGAGCGCTGGAACAGCGTCTTGTTGGAAATGATGTCGCGCAGCAGGAAGCGCATGCCGCCCTTGGTGGTGCCATACGCGTTGCCGGGGACCATGAACAGGCCACCCTTCTTGCGGTCCAGGCCCCAGTCCTTGCCCGAGCCCACGTGGTCGATCAGCGAGCGGTAGTTGCCCGGCATGACGACGCCGACGGTCTTGATGCCGGCATTCATCATGTTGGACAGCGGGAAATCGATCAGGCGGTAGCGGCCCAAAAACGGAACGGACGCGATGGGGCGGTCCTTGAGCAGCACGCTGCCGTAGGTCGAAGAGTAGTTAGCGGTGATATAACCGATGGCCTTGCGATTGATCATCGGATCATTCCCCCTTCCCGATAACGACGTCATTTCCAACGACGGCCGTATCCTTGGTGGTATCGACAGAGCCGAGCTTCACGCCCTCTTCGACCGTGGAGTTCTCGCCCAAAATAGCGCGGCAGATGTGCGCGCCGCTCTTAACGTGCGCACCCGGCAGCAGCACGGAGTCCTCGACCACGGCGCGCTCCTCGATAATGACATCGGTCGAAAGGATCGAGTGGCGAGCGGTACCGTAGATCTTGCAGCCGTTGGAGACCAGGCAGTCGTCCAGGCGTCCGTCCGGGCCAATGTAGTGCGGCGGACGCGTGGTGATGTTGGACATGATGGGGAAGTGCTTGTCGAACAGATCGAACTCGGGGTTATTGCCCAGCAGGTCCATCGAGGTCTCGTGGAAGCTGGCGATGGTGCCGACATCCTTCCAAAAGCCGTGGAACTCGTAGCTGTACAGGCGCTTGCCCTCGCCGAGCAGCTTGGGGATGATGTCCTTGCCAAAGTCATGGCTCGAACGCTGGTCCAGTGCGTCCTCCTCGAGCGCCTCGATCAGCACGTCGGCCGAGAAGATGTAGATGCCCATGGACGCGAGATTCGAATCGGGCTTATCGGGCTTCTCGGTGAACTTGGTGATGCGGCCGTCCTCGGGGTCGGTGGTCAGGATGCCAAAGCGGCTGGCCTCCTCCCACGGCACGGGCATAACGCTCACCGTGAGGTCGGCGTTGTTCTCAATGTGCGTCTTGAGCATCTTTCGGTAGTCCATGCGATACAGGTGATCGCCCGAAAGAATCAGGACGTACTTGGGATCGTTGGCCTTGATGTAGTCGAGGTTCTGCGTAATGGCGTCGGCCGTGCCCGCATACCAGGCGCCGCCGGTCTGTGTCTCGTACGGCGGCAGGATCGACACGCCGCCGTCACGGCTGTCCAGATCCCACGCCTCGCCGGAGCCCACATAGGCATGCAGCAGGTAGGGGCGATACTGCGTCAGAACGCCCACCGTGTCGATGCCCGAGTTGGAGCAGTTGGAGAGCGAGAAGTCGATAATGCGGAACTTGCCACCAAAGCTAACCGCCGGCTTGGCGATCTTTTGGGTGAGTGCCCCCAATCGGCTGCCCTGTCCTCCTGCGAGGAGCATCGCGATGCATTCTTTCTTACTCATCGATTTCTCCTTCTGTCATCGATGTTTCTAACCCATTAGCGGCGGGCACGGCGCCTGGTCGCGCCCGCCGAATAATGCCGTGCGGCAAAGGGAGCTCGCGGCCTTTACGCGTGCCAGATCTCGTCGCGGTACTCGCGAATGGTGCGGTCGCTCGAGAACCAGCCCGAGGAGGCGGTGTTGAGTAGGGCCTTGCGGTTCCAGGTCTCCTGGTCGCCGTAGCTGCCGGTGAGCTTTTCCCATGCATCCACGTAGCTGCGGAAATCGGCCATAACCAGGTCGGGGTCGTTGTTGTTCATGAGCTCGTTGTAAATGCTCTCGAAGTTGCCCGAAAGGCCCGCAAAGGTGTTGTCCTTGAGCTCGTCCATCACGCGGCCCAGACGCGCGCGATCGTTGTTGAGCGTATCCCACGCAAAGTAGCTGTTGGATGCCCAGAGCTGCTCGACCTCGGGAGCGGTCAGGCCAAAGATGGCCTCGTTCTCGCGACCGGCCAGGTCGGCGATCTCGATGTTGGCGCCGTCGAGAGTGCCCAGCGTAATGGCACCGTTCATCATGAGCTTCATGTTGGACGTGCCCGAGGCCTCCTTGCCGGCCGTGGAGATCTGCTCCGAAATCTCGGCAGCAGGGTAGATGAGCTGGGCGTTGCTCACGCGGAAGTTGGGGATAAAGCAGACCTTCATGACCTCGTTGACGCGGGCATCGTTGTTGATGACGTCGGCGACGGAGTTAATGAGGCGGATGGTCTCCTTGGCAAAGGTGTAGCTCGAGGCAGCCTTGCCGCTGAAGATGAAGGTCGTCGGCGTCACGTGGAAGTTGGGATCCGCGATGCGACGGTTGTAGATGTCAATCACCTTCATGATGTTCATGAGCTGGCGCTTGTAGGCATGGAAGCGCTTCACCTGAACATCGAAGACGGTATTGGGGTCAATGACCAGACCGGTCTCGGCCTTGACGTAGGCGGCCAGGCGCTCCTTGTTGGCGCGCTTGGAGGCACCCACGGCCTTCAGGAACTCGGTGTCGTTCTGGAACTCCTTGAGTTTCTCCAGCTCAAAGGCGTCCTTTAGCCAGCCGTCGCCAATGGCCTCGGTCACGAGCTTGGCATAGGTCGGGTTGGCCTCGGCAAAGAAACGACGGTGCGAAATGCCGTTGGTCTTGTTGTTGAACTTCTCGGGCGTCAGGGCGTAGAAGTCCTTGAGCACGATGTTCTTGATGATGTCGGAGTGGATCTTGGCCACGCCGTTAACGCTGTGGCTACAGATCACGGACAGATTGGCCATGCGGATCTCGCCGTCCCACAGAATAGCGGTCTGGCGCAGACGCTCCTGCCAGCCCTCCTGCGTGGTGTCGAACGACTCGTGCCAACGACGGCTGATCTCGTCGATGATCTGGTACACGCGGGGGAGGAGCTTGGAGAACGTGCCGATGGGCCACTTCTCCAGAGCCTCGGGCAGGATGGTGTGGTTGGTGTAGCTCACGACCTGCGTCACGATGTTCCAGGCGTCATCCCACTCGAGCTTCTTCTCGTCGATGAGGATACGCATGAGCTCGGGGCCGCACATGGCGGGGTGCGTGTCGTTGGTGTGGATGGCCACAAACTGCGGCAGCAGCTCCCAGTTAGCGCCGTGCTCCTTCTCAAAGGTGTCGAGCAGGCTGTAGATGCCGGCCGAAACAAACAGGTACTCCTGCTTTAGGCGCAGCAGACGGCCGTGCTCGCCGGCGTCATTGGGGTAGAGGATGGCGCTGATGGCCTCGGCCTCGGCGCGCTCGGCGTCGGCCAGGGCATAGTCGCCGCGGTTGAAGGCCTCCAGATCGAAGTGCTCCTCGACCGGCTCGGCGGCCCAGACGCGCAGCTTGTTGACGGTCTCGCCGGCATAGCCCACAACGGGGATGTCGTAAGGGACGGCCAGGATGTCCTGCGTGTCTACCGTGCGGTAGAACGTGCGGCCGTTCTCCTCAAAGCCCTCGACGCGGCCACCAAACTTAATGGTCACGGCCTTGTCCTGACGACGGACCTCCCAGGGATAGCCGTGGGTGAGCCACTCGTCGGTGGCCTCGACCTGGCAGCCGTTGACGATCTCCTGCTTAAACAGGCCGTAGCGGTAGCGCATGCCGTTGCCGTAGCCGGCAATGCCCTCGGCTGCCATGGAGTCCAAGAAGCACGCGGCCAGACGGCCCAGGCCACCGTTGCCCAGGGCCGGATCGGGCTCCTGGTTCTCGATGACGGACAGGTCGAAGCCCATGTCATTGAGTGCCTCGGCGACCATGTCGCGCACGCCAAAGTTGAGCAGGTAGTTGTCGAGCAGGCGGCCGATCAAAAACTCGATCGAGAAGTAGTACACGCGCTTCTTGCCCTCGGCGGTGACGCGGGCGTCACTCTTGGTGGCAACGGTGCGTGCCTTCTCGGCCACGAGCTTGGCCAGGGCGTTAAAGCGGTCAAGGTCGCTGGCGGCCTCGACGCTCTTGCCGCTGATGCTCATGACGGCATCGCGATAGAGCTCGGTAAACTCCTGCTTGTTGTCGAAGATCTTATTCATACGTTCCTTTCCCCCGAGGATGTTTCTCCCGGAACGGTTATGACATGTATCCTACGCCCCCGTGGGGCGGGTAATTACAGTGGTAACGATTTTGTTACGCATCCTTGCCAGATGCTTTAACAGCGCCTGCCTTAGCCTTGGGAGCAGCCTTTTTAGTGGTTGTCTTCTTTGTCTTGGGCTTAGCCGTGGCTTTGGCGGCAGACTTGACAGTCTTCGCCTTAACCGAAGCCTTCTTGGCAGCCGCGGTCTTGGGCTTTACCGAGGACGAGCGCTTGCGCGTCGCCTTCTTGGGCTCCTCGACCACGGGCGGCTTGTAGCTGCTCGGACCGCGGCGCTTAAGCACCACGCCTGCCAGGCCGGGCACCTTAATCTCGATGGAGTCCATCTGCCCGTTCCAGGGATAGGGCTCGCTCGAGCAGGTGTAAGGCTCCTCGCCGGCATAGCCGCTGCCACCGAACTCGGGACGGTCGGAATCGAAGATAACCTCCCAGTCTCCCTCGCGCGGCACACCCACGCGGAAGCTCTCGTAGCTCGCCGGGTCAAAGTTGATTAGAATCACCAGGTCGTCATCGACGTCCTCGCCCTGGCGCACAAAGCTCACGATGGACTGTTTAGAGTTGTCCGCGTCAATCCAGGTAAAGCCGTCGTCGGTGTAGCCGCGCTCGTACAGGGCGGGCTCGGCGGTGTACAGGTGGTTGAGCGCCTTGATAAACGCCTGATGATGACGGTGGGTCTCGTACTCCTCGGTCAGGAACCACTGGATGGACTCGTAATAGCGCCACTCAATAAACTGGCCGATCTCGTTGCCCATAAAGTTGAGCTTTGCACCGGGATGCGTCATCTGGTAGAAAGCCAGCGTGCGCAGACCGGCAAACTGGCGCCACCAGTCGCCCGGCATGCGGCCGATCAGCGAGCACTTGCCGTGCACGACCTCGTCGTGGCTCAGCGGGCAAATGAAGTTCTCCGTAAAGGCGTACATGATGGAGAAGGTCAGCAGCCCGTGGTTGCCGGGGCGCCACGGAAAATCGGTCTGCATGTAGTGCAGGGTGTCGTTCATCCAGCCCATGTCCCACTTGTAGTGGAAGCCCAGGCCGCCGTCCTGCGGCGGGTAGGTCACGAGCGGCCACGCGGTGGACTCCTCGGCCATCATCATCACGTCGGGGTAGTGTGCCTCCACGGCGCAGTTGACCTGGCGGATAAACGCGCTGGCGTCCAGGTCCTCCTCGGTACCGTACTTGTTGAACTTCTTTTGGCCCGGATCGTCGATGCCAAAGTTGAGGTACAGCATGCTGGATACGCCGTCCATGCGAATGCCGTCCACGTGGAAGTTCTCGAGCCAATACAGCACGTTGGAGACCAGGAAGGAGCGGACCTCGCCGCGGGCGAAGTCAAACTTGTGCGTGCCCCAGTTGGGGTGAATCTCATGCTCAAACAGCATGTGGCCGTTAAAAGTGGCAAGGCCGTGGGAATCGGCACAAAAGCCGCCGGGAACCCAGTCCATGATCACGCCGATGCCAGCCTCGTGGCACGCATCGATAAAGTGCATGAGCTGCTGCGGGTTGCCGTAGCGCGACGTGGCGGCGTAGTAGCCGGTCGTCTGGTAGCCCCAGGAGCCATCGAAGGGATGCTCCATAAGCGGCATGACCTCGATATGCGTGTAGCCCATGTCGCGCACGTAGTCCACGAGCTCCACCGACAAGTCGTCGTAGGTGTAGAACTCGCCGCGCTGCGCGGGGAAGGGATCCATGGGGCCGGGGTAGTTGCCGTACTCGTCGGGCTCACCCTGCGGCGCGTCGCCATGGCGCTTCCACGAGCCAATATGCACCTCGTAGATGTTGAGCGGCTGCGACATGTGGTTGTGATCGGCGCGGCGCTTGAGCCACGCGGCATCGTTCCACTTGTAGCCATCGAGAGTCCACAGCACGCTGGCGGTACCCGGAGGGCACTCGGCCTTAAAGGCATACGGATCGGCTTTGTAGAGCTTTTCGCCCTCGTTGGTCTCGATGAGATATTTATAGAGCTGGCCCTGCTCGGCGCCGGGAATAAAGCCTTCCCAAATAGCGCTCGTATGCACGGGCACCAGCGGGTTGGCTTCCTCATCCCAGTCGTTAAATTCGCCAATGACATGGACACTCTTTACGTCGGGCGCCCAAACGCAAAAGCGCCAGCCGCGCGTACGGTTCTGCGTGTCGGGATGCGCGCCCATCTTTTCCCAGCTGCGCTCCCACATTCCAATGCCAAACAGGTAGACATCGTCCTTGGAGAGCTCCGGTGCGTGCGGAGCCGGTTTGCGGGTTGCGGGCTTTTTAGCCGTTGGCTTTAGCTTTGTATCGCTCACGTTTGATCCCATCATGACGCGGCAGCGTGTTGCCTTGGTGACTAGATGCGAAAGGTCCAAGGCTGCACGAATCGAAGGGACGGCGAAGTTTCTGTGATTCGTTCCACCTCGCGTGCTCGGTGGAACTTTCGGCAGAAACTACGATAACACCTGTGCGTTAGTTTTATGGACGAAAGCGGATTTGCGGGGGCGTTTAATCGGTAAGCGACATGTTTATACCACTGGCAGAATTGCCGTGGTAAAACTCTTGACAGTTTTACCAATTTGAGTTTCAAAATTATTTGGCTGACGTTTGGTAAAACGTTTTTAGCAGGATGTTTACCATTTGATATCGAAAGGTTCATTTATGTCCCATACCGCCGCTCCCAAGGTTGCTTTTATTTTCGATTGCGACGGCACGCTGGTTAATAGCACCCCCGTTTGGGCTTATGCTCAGCCCGAGTTATTGCACCGTCACGGAGTTGACGTGACGGTCGACGATTTTGCCCAGTTTGAGCATCTTTCGCTCGAAGATGAATGCCAGGCCTACCACGACGTGTGGGGCATTGGCGCGAATGGCGAGGAACTGTATCGCGAGCTGAGCGAGATTCTGATCGATGGCTACTCCAAGGTGCCGCCACGCGAGGGGCTCCTGGCATTTTTGGAGCAGGCGAAGGCTGCGGGCATTGCCATGTGCGTTGCCACGTCCACGCCGGCCGAGCTGGTGCAGTCCGCGCTCGCTGGTGCCGGGCTCGACGTGTACATGGAGTTTGTTACCACGACGGGTGAGGCAGGACGCTCCAAGCAGTTCCCCGACGTATACGAGCTGGCGCTGCGCCGTCTGGAGGAGCGCCATGGGCACAAGTTTGAGCGCGCTTGGGTGTTTGAGGATGCCGTCTTTGGCCTTAAGAGCTCTGGCTCCGCCGGCTTTAAGCGTGTAGGTATTTATGACCCGCACGGCCGTATGAAGCGCGACGATGTGCACGACAACTGCGATATCTTTATCGATAGCTATGAGGAGCTGGATTTGGATCGCGTTCTTACGTATGAAGGTTAGGCGAGGGCTGTGGCTTGCAAGGTATTAGTGGTCTGCGGCTCGCCCGTGGTGGCGAGCGCGGATCTGTTGCGTAGGCTAGCGGGGGAGTGCGATCACGTTTTCGCCGTGGACCGCGGGCTCGACGCGCTGCTGGGCGCCGGCCTGGGCTGTGACGTGTATGTGGGAGATGCCGACACGGTGAGCGACGCAGGCCGCGCGTTGGTCGATGCTGCCAAAGACTTCGAAGTGGAGCGCCACAACCCGTACAAGGACTATACAGATCTGGCTCTGGCGCTCGATTCCGTCCGCCGTCGCTGGCCGGGTGCCGAAGTAATTGCGACATGCGCTACGGGCGGTCGTCCGGACATGGCGCTGTCTGTGTTAGGGCTACTGGCAGGCTATGCGGACGCCCCCGTCTGGATTGAAGAAGACGAAGTGACGGCCAGAATCCTGCACCAGGACGAGACCTGGACCGTCGAGGGCGCCGAGGGCAAAACCTTCTCCATCATCGCCATCGCCCCCAACACCGAGGTAAGCGAACACGGTCTAGAATGGGAGCTAGACCACGCCCCGCTGTGCCTGTTAGCCGACACAGGCATCAGCAACGTCGTCAGGTCAACAGCCACGATCCAAGTCCACACCGGCACCGCCATCGCTTACCTATATCATTAGGCATTTAGAATCTGACCAAAAAAGTCCTTGCACGTCGCGCAAACTTCTCCTATAGTATCTCCTCGTCACGGGGGCGTAGCTCAGCTGGGAGAGCGCTTGACTGGCAGTCAAGAGGTCAGGGGTTCGATCCCCCTCGTCTCCACCATCGTGAATGCAAAGGCCTTCGGAATTCCGAAGGCCTTTTTTCATGCCAAAACACCACGCGCATAAACCCCTTCCACATCAACAAAAAGTTGCACAATTTATTTCCCATGTCTGTACATAGTTTGTTATACAAACGCGATTATCAGTGTAGATCGCCGTTCCATATGGGCTTCAGGAAAGCGCCTAATCACCGTTAGCATCCCATTAACCTGCATCAACGTGAACAACATCCCAAAATAACCCCCTTAAGCACGCTAAATGAACGATATGTTGTCCAACGCAGCCCAAATCAGTTTCGCCATCAGCTTGTGCTAGGATACCTAACGTTACATGAGTTCAACTGTGCTCACGGCTTTAGCAAGCCACAAAGCGCAGGGTCGATCAGCATCCGGCCGTAACGGCGGTGCTTGAAACACCACGAGCTCCAATAGAGAAGTCATGCGACGTTATTTATTTGCATTGAGTTAATTTTCAAATGCAACTATTTAATGGATTGCATGCGAATACGTAGCAGTCCTTCAGCTGTTTGCGTGCGGTCCAGTTTTGAATTTGCTTGACTGGATCGCACGCAGCCAGCTGAGGTTGTTGGTGTATTTGCGATACACACCAACAAACTCAGCGCTGCTTTTATACATACCGTTCACGGTGGGGCAGAGCCACGTGCTTGTCTGACTGGGCTCAGGGTTTGAATATGGAGCGCCTTCGCGCACAAGCGCCCTGGCGAAGCCATACCCAAACCCCTTGAGCCACACGTAAGACAGCAAGGGGGTGGTGCTCGTGTGGTATGTGATCCAGGTCATTAACGGTCGCGAAGACGTAATGCGCGAGCGCATCGAGCGTGTGGTGCCAGCGGGCGCCATGCAGGAGCTCTTCTATCCCCAATATCAAACCGAAATCAAGGTACACGGCGAGTGGGTCAACACGACTAAGCCGCTGTTCCCCGGTTATCTCATCTGCGATACGGCGGTCCCCCGCACCGTGCAACAGTATCTGCTGCGTATGAACGACTTTGCTCGGGTGTTATCCCAGGATGGTCAGTTTGTGCCGCTGGCGAAAGAAGAGACCCAGCTCATTGGCAGTTTTACCAATAGGGGAGACCGCGTAGTGCCCATGAGCGAGCCCTTAAAAGATGGCGATCAGGTCGTAGTAACGGCAGGTCCGCTGCTGGGCCACGAAGGTCTTATCAAAACCATTAACAGACGCAAGAGCACGGCTTATTTGGAGCTCGATCTATGTGGCCGACGCGTAACCACCCGTGTTGGCCTTGCCGTGCTTTCGGCCGAGCAGCGCGTAATGCGAAACCTCAAAAAGGCGATCGCCTAGTTGCAGGCGATCGCATATCGGAACAGGGAGGACCCTCGGAGGCGGGGACATAGTGTTGGAAGAGAACGTGCAAAACAATCAAATGGGAGATGCGGCAGCGCTCGCTGTCACGCTTGAGGACAGATGCGAGGCTGCAAAGCTTAACAACCTCGGAAAGCATGAGCCTAAACTTTCGGAAAACGGTATCCCGGCCGACGTGCTGGAAAAGTTATTGCCCGGTGACGACATTATTGAACTAGAAGAACCCGTCGTAAACGGTGGGTTCTTCTATCGCTTTATCAAGCGCTTTTTGATGTTGTCTCCTGCGGTTGCGCGCTCATTATTCTTGCGATTCCAATGGCTGTTATTGCCATCAAGATTAAGTCTGAATCCGAAGGCCCGGTCATTTACGCACAGCGTCGCGTTGGCAAGGACGGCAAGGTCTTTAATATTTATAAGTTCCGCAGCATGTATACCGATGCTGAATCTCGTGGTGCCCAGTGGGCTCAGGACGAAGATCCGCGCGTAACGCCATTTGGCAAGTTTATGCGCAAGACGCGCCTAGATGAGATTCCGCAGTTCTGGAACGTATTTAAAGGCGACATGAGCCTCATCGGTCCGCGCCCCGAGCGTCCAGCGTTCTGCAAGGAATTTGAGAAGCGAATTCATGGTTGGCATTACCGCACCATGGTGCGTCCTGGAATTTCTGGCCTTGCCCAGGTGACTGGCGGATACGATCTCCTGCCTAGTGAGAAGGTCATGTTTGACCTCCAGTACATTAAATCAAGAAATATCAAGATGGACATTGTGATTATGCTCAAGACGCTTGGCGTTGTGAGCACGGGAGACGGTGCGAGATAGTGAATATTCTCGTTGTCTGCCAACATTATTGGCCTGAGCCCTTTAACACCTCTGACGTATGCGAAGAGCTTGTGAAGCGCGGCCATTCGGTGACCGTATTGACCGGTTTGCCTAATACGGGAATGCTCAATTCCGATATTCCTGATGAGTATAGAAATGGCAAAAATCGGGTTCAAAAGCGTAACGGCGTAACAATTCTGCGTGCAAATTTAGCACCTCGAAAAACGGGTGCCGCAAACAGGGTTAAAAACTATCTTTCCTTTTGGTACAACGCAGATAAGCTTGCACGAGATATTAAAGATGAGTTTGATGTTGTTCTTGGATACCAGTTTTCACCTGTTATGCAAGTTGATCCAGGTTTGGTTTATGCCAAGAAGCATCACAAGAAGATGCTTCTATATTGCTTTGATCTTTGGCCTATCAGTTTAACTGCGGGCGGTTTTAGCCAGGAGTCTCTTCCTTATAAATGGATGTCTTCTGTAAGTAGACGAATTTATAGTCGGGCTGACAGGATCGCTGTTACTTCGCCGTTGTTTGACGAGTATTTCTCAGGCAGTCTTTCCTTGAATAGAGAGCCGTCTGCCTACCTTCCTCAATATGCAGACGATAATTTTGGGACGGTAGGGACTTCTGGTGGATGCGATGGATATGACCCGACAAAGGCAAATCTAACGTTTGCGGGAAACGTTGGACAGGCTCAGTCTGTCGCAACTATTGTCCGTGCTGCCAGTCTTTGCAACAACGACCGAATTGTATTCCATGTTGTTGGGTCGGGTTCTAGGCTCGAGGATTGCAAACGACTAGCCGAGTCGTTAAAGGCTAAGAACGTTGTCTTTCATGGGCGTAAGCCTATAGAGGAAATGCCTCGCTACTATGCAGCTTCCTCAGCCATGTTGGTTACGTTTGAGGATAGCCCCATGGCTACGTATACGTTGCCTAGAAAAGTTACGACATATCTTGCGGCTGGTAAGCCTGTATTAGCTGCACTTTCCGGTGAAACTAAGCGTGTGATCGATGAAGCGCATTGCGGCCTTTGTTGTGCTATTGAGGATGCCGAAGGCTTGGCGCGTATCTGCAATGAATTTGTTGAACGCGACGACAAAGAACTAATGGGCAAAAACGCCCGCTCCTATTACGAATCCCATTTCTCCAAAGAGATGTTTTTCGACAAATTGGAATCAATCCTTAAGGAACTTGCTGGGGAGAATAATAATGGTTAACACCAACGCATTTAAAGACAAGACCCTGATGATCACGGGCGGCACCGGCTCGTTCGGTAACACCGTGCTCAAGCACTTCATGAACACCGACCTAGCAGAGATCCGCATCTTCTCGCGCGACGAGAAGAAGCAGGACGACATGCGCCACCGCCTGCAGGAGAAGTCGCCCGAGCTCGCCTCCAAGGTGCGCTTCTTCATCGGCGACGTCCGTAACGCCCAGTCGGTGCGCGACGCCATGCGCGGCGTGGACTACATCTTCCACGCCGCCGCCTTGAAGCAGGTGCCCTCCTGCGAGTTCTTCCCCATGGAGGCCGTGCGCACCAACGTCATCGGCACCGACAACGTCCTGCACGCCGCGATCGAGGAGGGCGTGGACCGCGTCGTGTGCCTGTCCACCGACAAGGCCGCATACCCCATCAACGCCATGGGCAAGTCCAAGGCCATGATGGAGTCCATCATCTACGCCAACGCCCGCAACGGCGCCGGCCGCACCACCATCTGCTGCACCCGCTACGGCAACGTCATGTGCTCGCGCGGCTCGGTCATCCCGCTGTTCATCGACCGCATCCGCAAGGGCGAGCCGCTCACGGTCACCGACCCCAACATGACCCGCTTCCTCATGAACCTGGACGAGGCCGTGGACCTGGTTCAGTTCGCCTTCGAGCACGCTAACCCCGGCGACCTGTTCATCCAGAAGGCGCCGGCATCCACGATCGGCGACCTCGCTGAGGCCGTCCAGGAGGTCTTCGGCCGCACGGGCACCCAGGTCATCGGCACCCGCCACGGCGAGAAGCTCTTCGAGACCCTCATGACCCGCGAGGAGCGCCTGCGCGCCGAGGATATGGGCGGCTACTACCGCGTCGCCTGCGACTCGCGCGACCTGAACTACGACAAGTTCGTTGTCGACGGCGAAGTGGAGACCCAGGCCGACGAATCCTACACCTCCCACAACACCGAGAGGCTCGACGTGGAGGGCACCATCGCCAAGATCAAGACCGCCGAGTACGTGCAGCTTGCCCTGGAGGGCCGCGAGCACGAGGCGGTGCAGTAGGGTGCGTGTCCTCGTCACCGGCGCGAGGGGCTTCGTCGGGAAGAACCTCTGCTGCGCACTGAAAAACATAAGGGACGGCAAGGATCGCCGCGAGAAATACCAGTCACTCCTTCCCCTCGAGGTCATGGAGTACGACCTCGACTCGACGACGGAGGAGCTGGAGGAGTACTGCTCCCGCGCCGACTTCGTCTTCAACCTGGCCGGCGTCAATCGTCCCAAGGATCAGTCCGAGTTCATGGAGGGCAACTTCGGGTTCGCCTCTACGCTGCTGGAGACGCTCGAGCGCCACGGCAACACGTGCCCCGTCATGCTCTCCAGCTCGGCGCAGGCGAGCCTCTCGGGCCGCTTCGAGGGATCGGTCTACGGCGAGTCGAAGCTGGCGGGGGAGGCCCTTTTCCGTGGGTACTCTGAGAGGACCGGCGCGCCGGTGCTCATCTACCGCTTCCCGAACCTCTACGGCAAATGGTGCCGCCCGCGCTACAACTCCGCCGTCGCCACCTTCTGCGACGCCATCGCCAACGGCCGCCCCTACACCGTCAACGACCCCAACGTAGAGCTTGAGCTTCTCTACATCGACGACCTCGTCGACGAGATGCTGGGCGCCCTGCTGGGGCAGGAGCACCGCTGCGGATACGAGGGGCTCGGACGCATCGAGGGCGAGGACTTCTGCTACGTCCCCGGCACCGACGTGAAGACCCTGGGCGAGATCGTCTACCTGCTGGGCTGCTTCCGCGACAGCCGCGAGACGCTCTCAGTTCTCGACCTTACCGAGGGCTCCTTCTCAAAGAAGCTTTGGAGCACGTTCCTTTCTTATTACGAGCCGGGATGCTTCGCCTATGGCCTGAAGCCCAACGTGGACGTCCGTGGCTCGTTCACCGAGTTCCTTCGCACGCCCGAGCGCGGCCAGGTCTCGATCAACATCTCCAAGCCCGGAATCATCAAGGGCAACCACTGGCACATGTCCAAGTGGGAGAGGTTCCTGGTGGTCTCCGGCACCGCATCCATCAAGCTCAGGAAGGTGGGAGAGGACGCCGAGGGCAACCCGTTCCCCGTCGACGAGTACGTCGTGAGGGGCTTGGATATGCGCGCCGTGGAGATGATCCCCGGCTACACGCACTCCATTACTAACCTGTCCGACACTGAGGACCTCGTGACAGTCATGTGGGCCAACGAGCCCTTCGACCCCGAGCACCCCGACACCTACTACGAGGAGGTCTAGCCGCATGGGCAAGGACTATTCCGATATCGCATTCAAGGACTACGGCCGCCTGAAGCTGCTTATCATCGTTGGCACTCGCCCCGAGGTCATCCGCCTGTCCGAGGTCATCAAGAAGTGCAGCCGCCACTTCGACTGCCTGCTGGCGCACACCGGACAGAACTACGACTACACGCTCAACGGCATCTTCTTCCGCGACCTGTCGCTGGACGACCCTGACGTCTACTTGGACGCCGTGGGCGCGGACCTCGGCGAGACCGTGGGCAACATCATCGCGTCCTCCTATAAGCTGATGGTGGAGACGCGGCCTGATGCCCTCCTCATCCTGGGCGACACCAATAGCTGCCTGTCCGCCATCGCGGCCAAGAGGCTCCACATCCCCATCTTCCACATGGAGGCGGGCAACCGCTGCAAGGACGAGTGCCTGCCCGAGGAGACCAACCGCCGCATCGTCGACGTCATCTCCGACGTCAACCTGGCCTACTCCTGTTAGCACTACTGTAAAAACAACCAATTTCGCCATCGCACTTTAGCCGATTCCG
>CABSYW010000012.1 GCA_902482035.1 uncultured Collinsella sp.
GGGTCAGCCCGTGGGAGGCCAGGGCGCCGCTGACCGGTGGACGGCACCGAGCCGTCGATCGACTTGAAGAAGGGGGAGGCCTCGCGGCCTCCCCCTTTTTTGCGTTAAAAGAGAGCTGTAATACAAGAACTCGCCTTCGTTTAGCTTGTCTTACTGTTTGGCTGTATTTTGGGTCCTTCTTTTGTATTTGCGCGATAATAACTCGCATTGGCGTTAGGGAGGACTTGATGTTTACCGTTTTTGTCTTGGGCAATATTGCTTCGGGTAAGTCGACTGCCTGCCGCTATCTCGAATCTCATGGCGCCATGCATATCGATCTGGATGAGCTTGCCAAATCGCTGTATGTGCCGGGCTCCGATATTGTTAATGCTCTCGCTGAAGAATTCGGCTGGGACATATTGGATGAGGAAGGCGGCATTCGTCGCAACATCCTCGCTTCTCGAGCCTTCGTTTCTCCAGATACGGTCGCACGGCTCAACGGTATTGTCCATCCCGTTCTCATTGAACAACTCTCGCTGAGAATTCTCGATCCGGTTTGCTGCACGGTTTCGTCCCCCCGTTATCCCTTTGCGGTTGTCGAGGTTTCTGCCCCGACTGGTTTTGAGGATGCTTTTGGCCTGGCTGATGAAATTCTGGTTATTAGCGCTCCTTTAGCAGTTCGTCGCGAGCGTGCTATTCATCGTGGTATGGAGTCCTCTGATTTTGATGCTCGCTCTGCATGCCAACCTGATGAGGCTTCGCTTTGCAATCTCGCTACGACGGTAATCGATAATGCGGCAGGCGATAATTCGCTCTTTGAACAACTGGATGCATGGCTTGCACGCCATGGCTTCGGGGATGTAGCGGATAAGGAGGAGTCCGATGCCTAAGACACGTTTCTTTACGTGGTATCGCGTGGCGCCACTTGTCGTTGTGTTCGTCTTCGGCCTTATTTCGCTCGTTTACTCGTATGCTCCTGCCGCCTTCTTTAAGCCTTTGTATCCGATTGACCACGAGGCGTACGTAAAGCAATCGAGCATTTCGCGCAATCTTGATCCGTATCTGGTGTGTGCTGTCATAAAGTCTGAATCGAATTGGGATCCCAATGCCGAATCGAATCAGGGTGCTCAGGGATTGATGCAGCTGATGCCCGAGACTGCCCAGGATATGATTGCCAAGGGTTTTGTCGATGGTAGTGAGTATTCAGCTGATAACCTTAGCGATCCGGCTACGAATATCGAGTTTGGCTGCGCATACCTCTCGTATCTTCTAACGTATTTCAACGGGTCAACGGACAGCGCTATTGCCGCATATAACGCCGGCATGGGCAATGTTGACGGGTGGGCTCAGCAGGACACATCGCTTCACAACGCGATTACCTTTCCCGAGACGCAGGCTTATCTGATTCGCGTCAATAATGCCTGGGTTCGCTATAAGACCCTCTATCCCGATCAGTTCGTATAGGACTAAGCCCACCGCCTGCGTATACTGCAGATGTATGAGTTAGGAGTATCCATGACGGAATTTGAAGTAGAACGCGTTGGCGGTGAACTTAAACGCTTTGGCGTTGAAGGCGCTGAGGTGCCGTTTAAGGTCGTTTCTCCTTATGAGCCGGCCGGCTCCCAGCCCAAGGCCATTGAGTCGCTTGTGCAGGGTGTGAGGGACGGAGACCGCTATCAGGTTTTGCTGGGCGTGACTGGTTCGGGTAAGACTTTTACGATGGCCAAAACCATTGAGGCCTTGGGCAAGCCGACGCTTGTCATGGCCCCCAATAAGACCCTTGCCGCTCAGCTTGCAAGCGAGCTCAAGGAGTTCTTCCCCAATAACTCCGTAGTCTATTTCGTATCGTATTACGATTACTATCAGCCCGAGGCGTATGTGCCGCAAAGCGATACATATATCGAGAAAGACTCCTCGATTAACGAAGAGGTCGAGATGCTGCGACATCAGGCGACCGCATCGCTGCTCTCTCGACGCGATGTGATCGTTGTCGCATCGGTCTCGTGTATCTATGGCATTGGCTCTCCTGAGGACTATGCGGGTCTGGCTCCAAACGTCGACAAGAAGGTGCCGCTCGAGCGCGATGACTTTATCCATGCACTTATCGACATTCAATATGATCGCAATGACTATGACCTGGCACGCGGCACGTTCCGCGTGCGCGGCGATGTTGTCGACGTGTATCCGCCTTATGCCGAGCATCCGTTGCGGTTTGAGTTCTTTGGCGACGAGGTCGAGCTGATTGCCGAGATCGATGAGGTCACCGGTGAGATGCTTCGTGAGTACGAGGCCATCCCCGTATGGCCGGCATCGCACTACGTGACCGAGAAGCCGAAGGTCAAGGCGGCTCTGAAATCGATCAGCGAAGAGTGCGAGAAGCGCGTGGCGGAGCTCAAGGCGACCGACAAGTTGCTCGAGGCGCAGCGCCTGCAGCAGCGCACCGATTATGATCTTGAGATGCTCGAGACGATGGGCTTTTGCAACGGCATCGAGAACTACTCGCGTCATCTGGACGGTCGCAAGCCGGGTGAGCCGCCGTTTACCCTAATCGATTACTTTCCCAAGGATATGCTCTGCATCATCGATGAGAGCCATGTGACGGTGCCGCAGATTCGCGGCATGCACGAAGGTGACCGCTCGCGTAAGGTGACGCTGGTGGAACACGGTTTTCGCCTGCCCTCGGCGCTCGATAACCGCCCGCTTCGTTTCGATGAGTTTGAGGCGAGGATACCCCAGTTTATCTATGTTTCGGCCACGCCGGGCGACTACGAGCTGCGGGTGAGCCAGAACGACGTGGAGCAGATTATTCGTCCGACCGGCCTGCTCGACCCCAAGATTGACGTGCGTCCAGTACGCGGCCAGATTGACGATCTTGAGGACGAGATTCGCGAGCGCGTTGCCCGCAAGGAGCGCGTGCTGGTGACCACGTTGACCAAGCGCATGGCCGAGGACCTGACCGACCATCTGCTCGACGCGGGCATTAAGGTCAATTACATGCACTCTGATACGGCGACAATGGACCGTGTCGAGATCTTGCGAACGCTGCGCGAGGGCAAGATCGATGTTCTCGTTGGCATCAACCTGCTTCGCGAGGGTTTGGATCTCCCCGAGGTCTCACTGGTGGCAATTCTCGATGCCGATAAGGAAGGCTTCTTGCGCAACCGCCGTTCGCTGATTCAGACGATTGGCCGTGCGGCCCGTAACGCCGATGGCGAAGTCATCATGTATGCAGACGTTGTGACCGATTCGATGAAAGAGGCCATCGAGGAGACGCGGCGCCGTCGTGAGATTCAGATGGCATATAACGAAGAGCATGGCATTGTGCCCAAAACAGTGCGCAAGGCCATTAACGACATCTCAAGTTTTATTGCCGAGGCCGAAAAAACCGTGGGTTCCAAGGGGCGCTCGAAGGGCGACTCTCTTGGCCATGGCGCATTCTATACGCCCGATGAGTCGGGTGAGGGCGGCGTGCCGGAAACGGTGGCGCCCGAGCAGACGCTTGCGGAGCAGTTGGAAGAACTGCCGCATGACGAGCTTGTGCGGATCGTCGAAACCATGGAAGAGGACATGCGTAACGCTTCTGCCGCCATGGACTTTGAGGAGGCGGCGCGTCTGCGCGATGCCGTCGTTCAGATTCGGGCGATGCTCGAGGGTGCGTCTGAGGACGAGACGATCGAGCGCTTACGTTCGCAGGCCCGCAAAGGTTCCACGTTCGCATCGGGCAGAAAACGCCAGGGTGCACGGTTTAAGAAATAGCGAACAGGCCCCGAGTTCCCTGTGGAGCTCGGGGCCTGTGTCTTTTGCGCGCTGGAATTCGTGCGTTAGAGGTCCGCGATCAGGGCTTCGGCACAACGGATGCCGTCGGTGGCCGCGCTCATGATGCCGCCAGCATATCCAGCTCCCTCACCACAAGGGTAGAGGCCCGGGGTCGACACGGCATGGCACGTTCGGTCTCGGGTGACAGTGACAGGTGAGCTCGAACGAGTCTCCACGCCGGTAAGAACGGCATCGGGACGGTCGTAGCCTCGTAGCTTTTTTCCGAGTAGGGGAAGTCCCAGGCGGAGCGACTCGACGATATGCTGCGGCAAGGCTTCGTCAATTGCCGTCCAGGTCACACCGAGCGGATAGGTGGGCTTTACCTTTCCGGGCGCCTTGCTGGCGCGTCCTGCGAGGAAATCTCCGACGAGTTGTGCCGGTGCGTTCCAGTTGGAACCGCCCAGGCGATAGGCGGCCGCCTCGCAGGCACGCTGGAGCTCGATGCCGGCGAGCGGGTCATCGTTGGGAAGGTCCTCAGGCGTGACGTTAACGAGCAAGGCGGCATTTGCGTTGCGTCCGTCGCGGGCATTGAGGCTAGCGCCGTTGACGCACAGGTGGTCCTGCTCGGAAGAGGCGGCGACAACCTGTCCGCCGGGGCACATGCAAAACGAGAACACGCTGCGGCCGTTGGGAAGATGGGCGACGAGCTTGTAGGGGGCTGCTCCGAGGGCAGGATGTCCCGCCAAGGCTCCATATTGGGCTCGGTCGATGTCGCGCTGCGGATGCTCGATGCGAACGCCCATGGCAAAGGTCTTTTGTGCGAGGGCCACGTTGTGGTCCTTAAGGAGCTCAAAAATATCGCGAGCAGAATGCCCGCAGGCGAGGATGAGGTGCTTTGTCTCGATTGGCTCGCAAGCGGCGTCTTGGGACGATTGGACATCAATACCGGTAATGGCGCCAGACGCGTCGGTGCGAATGTCGACGAGCTTTGTTCGATAACGGACGACACCTCCGAGCTGCTCGATGCGCTGGGATATAGCGGTGACAACCGTGGGAAGGATGTCGGAGCCAATGTGCGGCTTGGCATCCCACAGAATATCGCGGGGCGCGCCCGCCTCGACGAAGGTTTCGAGGATAAGGCGATGGGCGGGTTTTTTGGTTCCCGTATTGAGCTTGCCGTCCGAGAAGGTCCCCGCGCCGCCCAGGCCAAACTGGATATTGCTCTCGGGGTCGAGAATGCGCTCCTTTAGAAAGAGATCGATCGCATGCGAGCGGCGAAATGCTGGGTCGCCGCGCTCGATGAGCAAGGGCTTAAGACCCGCTTCGGCAAGGGTGAGTGCAGCGAAAAGGCCAGCGCATCCGGCGCCGACAACGACAGGGCATTCTTGAGGTGCGTCGGAGACGGGGGAGGGGAATGAGGGCCCATCGTCCTCTATCGCGCGTACGCGCGAGCGGTCACGCTCGGCGACGCTGTCGACCGCTTCTCGCTCGAGGTGGGGACTAGTCAGCTCAACACGAAAGCTCAGGATAAAATGGACGTCTCGTTTTTTGCGAGCGTCGATTGACTTGCGGTGGAGCTCGATGGACTTGATCTCGGAGTCCTTGCAACGTAGGACGCGCTTGGCGACTCGCTTGCCAACAATGAGGCAGGCATTTTCATCGCCGGCTTCATCGAGCGACGCGTTGACTTGGGTGATTTCGATCATCGAGGTCTCCTTAGAGGCAAGAAAGAGGCCGTCCGGTATCCCAGACGGCCCGAATGCGTTTTTGATTATAGACTGCGCGGCTACAGGCTGCTTGCGGCGCGAATGCCCGAGAGCCAGGCCCACGCAAGGTTAAAGCCTCCGCAATCGGCGTCGATGTCGAGCGCTTCGCCGCAGATGTAAAGCGGGGCGTCGACAGCGCTGCGCGCGCGTAGACTGGGTATTGAGATGCTCTCGACAGATACGCCACCACGCGTGACCTGCGCCGAGCGCTCCTCGGCTGTTCCCTCGACGAGCAACTTAAAGTGTTTGAGGATTGAGACCAGATGGATGACATCGTTGGAGCCTGGATGGCACTGCTCGAACGTCGTGCAGACGACGCGGGAGAGTTGCGGGGCGAGCATGCCGTCGAGCCAACGGGGATCGCGGGGCGAAAAGCCGCCGAGCAGCTCAACGCGCCGGTTGAGCATATCGAGCAGCTCGTCTTTGGAGAGGTCGGGGAAAACGTCGAGCAGGATCGTATCGCCGCGCTGGATACGACGGGAGAGGTTGAAGACAGCGACGCCCGAGATGCCGAAGGCTCGAAACAGTACTTCACCGTCTTCGTGCCAGAGCTCACTATGGTTACGGGTGAGCGTCAAGCGGGCGCGGACGCGCAGACCATCCAACGTCTTGAGTGCCGCCCGATCGCCAACGACCGTTGCCGATACGGGGCAGAGGATGGGGCGCAGCGAGGTGAGGGGGAGGCCAAACGTATCGGCGATACCGGTGGGGTTGCCGCCCGTGGCGATAATTACGGCATGTGCCTGCAGGGCTTCGTTCTTGCGAGGGACATCGGCGAGTGCCTTCCGAAGCGAGCGGAGCTCCGATTTTCGGTCGTCGTGCTTTTTTGCCTTTAGCGCCCGCGCTGGACGGTTTATTTGGAGTGCCCAGCCTTCGGGATCTTTGCGCGCCGTGGCAATATTGGCTCCGCAGATTAAGGTGATACCTAGGCGGTCGCAAACGTTGAGAAGCGCGTCGCGCACCGATTCGGCGCGAAGGGAGCGCGGGTACAGCCGGCCTTCCTCGGAGGTTGTCATGATGCCCAGCGAGGAGAAGAAACCCATAAGCTCTTGTTCGGGCTGGGTCCTCATGACAGATTCGACGAATGCGGGGTGGTTATACCGCTGAGGATCAATCGATTCGTTGGAGAGGTTGCAACGGCCGTTACCGGTCGCAAGGAGCTTAAGGCCGCAGGCGACATCGCACTCAACGATGCAGACGCTTTTGCCAGCACGTGCGGCCGTAATGGCGGCGGCGAGGCCTGAAGCCCCGCCGCCGATTACCAGGACGTCATAGAAGGCGCTCGTGTTCACTTAGGCCTCGTCGGTCTCGTGCGGGGTAATGGCCTCGACGGCAGAGACTGCCTTGGGCAACATGCCATCGGGCAGCGCGGTCTCGACCTCGCCCTTATCGCAGGCCTCGGCGAGTGACGGATTGATGGGAAGCGTGCCCAAGATGTCGAGGTTATAGCGTTCTGCGACCTCGGGGAGCTTGCTCTTGCCAAAGACCTCGATCTTCTTGCCGCAGTCGGGGCACTCAATATAGCTCATGTTTTCGACGATGCCCAGAATGGGGACGTTCATCTTCTCGGCCATGTTGACCGCCTTGGCGACGATCATCGAGACCAGATCCTGCGGGCTCGTGACGATGACGATGCCGTCGACGGGCAGTGACTGGAAGACGGTGAGAGCGACGTCGCCTGTTCCCGGAGGCATGTCGACCAGCAGGTAGTCGATGGGGCCCCATGAGGTCTCGCTCCAGAACTGCCTAATGGCGCCTGCGATGACCGGACCGCGCCAAAGGACGGGGTCGGTCTCGTTTTGGAGCAGAAGGTTGGAGCTCATGACCTTGACGCCGTGCTCGGAGATTTCAGGCAGCATGAGGTTGCCAAGGGCATGGACGTGGCGTCCGCTCATACCGAACATCTTGGGGATAGAGGGACCGGTGATGTCGGCATCGAGGACGCCGACCTTGTGGCCGTGACGGGCAAGCTCGGTGGCGATGGCACCGGTGACAAACGACTTGCCGACACCGCCCTTGCCGGAAAGCACGGCGATGACGCGTTTGACCTCGGACAGCGTATTCTCCTCAAATTGCGACGGCGACGTTTGTCCGCCGGCGGCCTGTGCGTGCTCGCAACCCATGTATGACTCCTTTGTATATGTTGGGGCCGGGGCCCCGTGATGTGACACGAGCGTCATTGTACCCTCGTTTGCGAGCGGGAGTCATTTACGATGCATTTGGGCCGAGCGTGCTTGCAATACGATGGGTCCAAGCGAATGGGCGGGCTTACTGAACTTTGCTGGCGAACTCGAGGTATTGCATGCGCTGCAGCTTGTCGATCGTCGAGGCGTATGGGCTGTCTTCAGATTCCAAGTCGTAGCGCAGCCCGTCGGCACCAAGGTAGCCGGCGACATTGATGGTGGGCACATCTGACCTTGTTGCAAGCAGGGCCTTTTGATAGTCGGTGAGCGGGGCGCCGATCTTATTAAGGGTAATGGCTGCAACCTCGTTTGCCCCGACGGTGTCGTAGACGTTGAGCTCGGTATTGCCGGCGATTTCATAGTTAGCCCAGACGAAATAGGTCGACTGATAGATACGGAAAGCGTGGCTTGCCGTATCTTCCTGAGGGTACAGCTCGTCGTTGAGGGTCGTTGCGGCGCTCGGCTGATGGTCGCCAAAAAAGACAAGGACAACCGGTCTGCCGATATTGCGGAGCTCGTTGATAAAGTACTCGAGGTCCCGGTCGGATGCGTTGATGCAGGTAAGATAGGTGTTGAGTGCGCTATTGGCGCCCTCGCTGGCTCCCTCGACCCAATAGTTTGTCAGCTCCTCGGTGGGAACGGTGCCATAGTCGTAGCCGCCGTGATTTTGCATCGTGACGTCAAAGATGAACTGCGGGGCTTCGTCGGTTCTAAGCAGGTCGAGTATCTTGTCGTAGGTGGCGTAGTCGCATACGCCGGCATGGTAACAGGGCGCACCTTCGAAATCGCCGATTGAAAGAAAGTCTCCAAAGCCCAGCTGCTGATAGATTTTATCTCGATGGTAGTTGACGGGGTTTTGCGGGTGCATAGCGGTAGCGGTATACCCAAGCTCCTTAAGGTCCTTTGCCAGGCTGTTGACGCCATTCATCTGATATAGCTGATAGGGGATTTTGCCTAATCCGACAAAGGCCGTTGTCGCTCCGGTCAAAAATTCGAATTCGGAGTTCGCCGTTCCGCCACCGGCGACCGAAGCGAGCATGGTGCCGCGAACAAGTGTGTCGGGAAGCGAGTTGTAGAATGCGGGGCCGGTGTACCCGGCCGCCTGGAGCTGCTCAAAGCACGAAAGGTCGCTAAAACTCTCGTTCATGACGGCAACAATCGTCGGCTTGATTTCATTGAACTGGGCAACGGCCGCCGCGCGCTGCTCGTTCGAGCCATACGTGCTGTCGTAGGTGGCGGCGAGCTCCTGCTCGATGCTCTGCGCCTCATCGGGCGTATAGCCTTCGGGCTTCTCAATGGGCAACTCGTTGACCATTTCGGTGAACGAAGTGATAAAACCCTGAGACGCATACGTGGTGATGGGCTGCCAACGGTCAAATCCAAAATTCAGCGCCCGCTCCAAGTCGATGCTGGAAAAGCCCGAGAGCCCCACAACGGTCACTAGCAGAAAAGCGCAGAGGTTAGCGGCGATTGCGGGGAAGATATGGGTGGGCGTACGGAGCTTTCTCGGTCGGATAAGCGAAAGAAGCCCCAGGGAAATCTCCAGCAGGGCGAGAGAGGTTACGATTCCGGCGGTAAAGGTAAACTCGTATCCCTCGCTCACTTCCATTGCGGTGCCAAGGGCCAAGATATCGCTTGGCAGGATGGCCTCGCCTTTAAACGTTATGACGAAGTGCTCGGCAATGCCAAGGATGCAACAGACGACGGGCACGAGGGCCATGACGCCTCCATGACGCTGTCCCAGCAAATAAAGGGAGAGCAGAACCGTCGCGAGCAGCCCGACGGAAAACCCGAATGAGTTGGCGGGAATGCGATAGAACGTTTCGTTGCAGGCAATTTCGAGTGAAACGAACGAGAGCGCTGAAACAGCGGCGATGACAAGGATGTCACGGCAAATACAGGCAACTGTTCCCGTCGCAAGATCGGTTTGGTCGATAAGTCCCGAAACCAAGGGCTCGACAAGAAGTATGACGGCGGCAGCACCGAGCGCCGAATAAGAAAGGACCCATAGGGAACTGTCCTCATTTACGAGCAATTGATTCGTAATCCATGCAGCTACCATGCCGAGCGGGATGAGGAGCGTCGCGCACCAAAAGACGCGGGCAATGGGCGGCTTTTCATTGCGTTTGATTGAAAAATACACGCGTACGACGGCGGCGGCTACGATAAGGACGGCGATGAATATGGGCAGATTGGCCATGTCACTCGAAGTGATTTCAAGGGGGATATCTTCGGTCATGGACGTTCCTCTGTTACAGCAAATTAAGTTCAGTATTAGATTACTGTAACCTTTCCACGGCATTTCGAGAAACAAAGCACCCGATACGCAAGGCTAAAGGTCTGCGAATCTTGTATTACGAACATCTGTGCGCGTCGAGTGCGCTAAACTCATCGGCAGTATGATTCGCTGCAATAGGAGGCAAGGAGCTTCCATGTCTGATTCTTCTATCGTTATTCGCGGCGCTCGTGAGCACAACCTCCGTGATATCGATGTTTCCATTCCGCGTGACCAACTCGTGGTCATTACCGGTCTTTCTGGCTCGGGCAAGAGCTCGCTGGCATTTGACACTATCTATGCCGAGGGCCAGCGTCGATACGTCGAGAGCCTTTCGAGCTATGCGCGCCAGTTCTTGGGCCAGATGGACAAACCCGACTTGGATTCAATCGACGGCCTTTCGCCGGCGGTGTCGATCGACCAAAAGACGACGTCTAAAAACCCTCGCTCGACGGTTGGCACCGTAACCGAGATTTATGACTATCTGCGCCTGCTGTTCGCCCGTGTGGGCACCCCGCACTGTCCCGAATGCGGCCGCGTCATTGAGCGCCAGACGACCGACCAGGTTGCCGACAAGGTCTTGGCGGCGGGGGAGGGCCGCCGCGCGTTTGTGCTGGCGCCGGTGGTGCGCGGGCGAAAAGGCGAGTACACCAAACTGTTTGAGGATCTTCGCGCCGAGGGCTTTAGCCGCGTGCGTGTCGACGGTGAAGTGCGCTCGCTCGACGACCCGATCGATCTGGATAAGAAATTCAAGCACGATATCGAGGTCGTGGTCGATCGCATCGTGATCCGTGAGAATTCTCTGGGCCGTATCGCCGAGTCTGTTGAGCAGGCGACCGCGCTGGCTCACGGCAATGTAAACGTGTACATGCTGCCCGATCGTGATGCTCCCGAGGGGACCGAGGGCGAGCTGCTGGAGTATTCGTTGGCCTTGGCGTGCCCGGAGCATGGACACTCCATTGACGATCTTCAGCCGCGTGATTTTTCGTTTAACGCTCCCTATGGCGCATGTCCTGAGTGCGACGGCCTGGGCTTTAAAAAAACCGTTGATGCCGAGGCGCTGATCGAGGACCCCTCGAAGTCCATTGCCGACGGAGTCTTTGGTAGCCTGTTTGGCAATTCGAACTACTATCCGCAGATTTTTGCTGCGGTCTGCAAACACTTTAAGGTGAGCGCCGATACGCCGTGGGAGGACTTGCCCCCTCGCGTGCGTCGTGCATTCTTGGATGGCCTGGGCGATACAAAGATCTCGGTCGACTACCAAAAGCTCGACGGACGTCGCAGCCAGTGGGATACCAAGTTTTCGGGCGTTCGCAACATCCTGTACGAACGCTATACCGAGACGACGAACGAGAACACCAAGACGCGCCTGGAGAAGTACATTCGCGAGGAACCGTGCTCGAGCTGCCACGGCGCTCGTTTGCGCCCTGAGATGCTCGCCGTCACCGTGGGCGGCAAGTCCATTTACGAAGTTTGTTGCCTGTCGTGCCGTGAATCGCTCGAGTTTTTTGAGGGCCTGGAACTCACCGAGCGCCAACAGTTTATCGGCGGCCGTATCGTCAAGGAAATTCTGGAGCGCCTGCGTTTTCTGGTCGATGTTGGACTCGACTATCTGACACTCGATCGCGCCTCGGCGACGCTTTCCGGTGGCGAGGCACAGCGTATTCGCTTGGCAACGCAGATCGGCGCGGGTCTCATGGGCGTGCTCTATATTCTGGACGAGCCCTCGATCGGTCTTCATCAGCGTGACAACGAGCGCCTGATCAAGACGCTCGAGCGCCTGCGCGATATCGGCAATACCGTTATCGTTGTCGAACACGACGAGGATACAATCCGTGCCGCCGACTACGTGATCGACATGGGGCCCGGCGCCGGTGTCAACGGCGGGCACGTAGTCGCGGCGGGAACGCCTGCCGATATCATGGCGTGTCCTGAGTCGATGACGGGCGCTTATCTGACCGGCAAACGAATGATCCGGGTGCCTGATGAACGGCGCAAGCCCGGTCGCGGCTGCCTTAAAATTACGGGCGCTCGAGCCAACAACCTCAAAAACGTTACCGCCAAGATCGAGTTTGGTACGCTTACGGTTGTTACCGGCGTGTCGGGATCGGGCAAGAGCTCCCTGGTTACCGACACCATTGCGCCTGCCCTTACGAATGCCATTCACCGCTCGACGCGCCCCGTGGGTCCGTATAAGAAAATCGAGGGCATCGAGTGTATCGATAAGGTTATCGATATCGACCAGTCGCCGATTGGCCGCACGCCGCGTTCCAACCCTGCTACCTATATCGGCCTGTGGGATGATCTTCGCGCGCTGTTTGCGAGTACGCCGGAGTCGAAGGCGCGCGGCTACTCGCCGGGTCGTTTCTCCTTTAATGTGAGTGGCGGGCGCTGTGAGGCGTGCAAGGGCGACGGGCAGATCAAGATCGAGATGCACTTCCTTCCCGATATCTACGTTCCCTGCGAAGTTTGCGGCGGTAAACGCTACAACCGCGAGACACTCGAGGTCACCTACCGTGGCAAGACCATCTCGGACGTGCTCGACATGAGCGTCACCGAGGCGCTGGCCTTCTTTGGGAATATCCCGCAGATTAAGCGCAAGCTCCAGACGCTGTACGATGTAGGCTTAGGCTACGTGAGCCTGGGCCAGCCCGCCACGACGCTCTCGGGCGGCGAGGCGCAGCGTGTGAAGCTCGCCAAGGAGCTTCATCGACGCCAGACGGGCAAGACGTTCTATATTTTGGACGAGCCGACGACCGGCCTTCATTTTGAGGACGTCCGCCAGCTGCTCGATGTGCTGCAGCGCTTGGTCGATGCGGGCAACACGGTGCTGGTGATTGAGCACAACCTTGATGTCATCAAGGTTGCCGACCGCCTGATCGATATGGGTCCCGAAGGCGGTAACGGCGGCGGAACCGTCGTGGTTTCGGGCACACCGGAGCAGGTTGCGGACTGTCCGCAGAGTTATACGGGCAAGTTTTTGGCGCCGTTGCTCAGGCGTGACCGGGAGCGTCAGGCTCAACTTGATGCTCAATAAATAGGCGATTCAGTTTATGGGCGCCATCGACTCCTTGTGATTCGATGGCGCTTGCTGTGCCGATGTGACGTATGCAGTCGAATTGGACATATACTTAATCCTTGCGTCCGAATGCGAGGGAAAGGATATGTCATGGCAAAGGCTGTAAAGACGCCAAAAACCAATGCGATGCGCGAGCTGGAAAGTGCCGGCATTTCCTATGTTCTACATACGTACGAAGACGATGGTGATGAGTCGGTGGGCCTGGGGGTCGCGATTTCGGAGCAGCTTGGCGAGGAGCCCGGTCAAGGATTTAAGACTTTGGTCTGCGTGACACCGTCCAACGACTATGTCGTGTGCTGCATCCCTGTTGCCGACGAGCTCGATCTAAAGTCCGCCGCGCGTGCCGCGGGGGAGAAGTCCTTGGCCATGATGCATGTGAAGGATTTGCTTGCGGCGACTGGCTACGTTCGTGGCGGCTGCAGCCCGGTCGGTATGAAAAAACGCTACCGGACGCTCATTGATGAGACATGTGTCCTTTGGGATACCATTTTTATTTCGGGAGGCAAGCGTGGTTATCAGCTCGAGCTTGCACCCGATGATTTAATTGCATTTTGCGGGGCGACGGTTGCCGCGATTACGAGAGAGGACTGAGCGATGCCGCAGGAAGAATTGAAGCGCGGAGCTCATTTTGCAAGAGAATCTGCGCCTCAGACACCCTCATCCGAAGCTTCTTCGTCGCGAGATGACACTGACGACATGGGCTCGTCGGACTACTCCACGGTTGGTCGTTCCGCCGGGCTTATGACCATCCTGACCATCGTGTCTCGCGTTACCGGTTTTATCCGCACGTGGGCAATGGCGGCCGCTATCGGCATGTCGCTACTCTCGTCCTCCTATCAGGTCGCCAACAACCTGCCCAATATGCTCTACGAACTCGTGATGGGCGGCATGCTCGTGACGGCGTTTTTGCCCGTGTACATGGGCGTGAGGCGTGAGCAGGGTCGCGAGGCCTCGAACGAGTACGTGGGCAACCTGCTCGGCATTCTGCTTTTGGTGCTGGGTGGCATTTCGTTGCTGGGGACCGTGTTCGCCCCGGGCTTTATCTGGACGCAATCGTTCCTTTCGGGTGACGGCGGCAGCATGGATACCGCTGCGTTCATGTTCCGTTTCTTTGCCATCCAGATTCTGTTCTATGGTTTGGGCTCGGTGTTTTCGGGCGTTCTCAACGCACACCGCGACTACTTCTGGTCGACGTTTGCCCCGGTCCTCAACAATGTGATCGTCATTGCGAGCTTTATGGGTTTTGCGCCCGTGTCCGCACAGTTTGGCGAACGTGCCGGCATCATCTTAATTGCGGCCGGTACGACCCTCGGTGTCTTTGTTCAGATGGCATGTCAGATCCCCGCGCTTGGCAAGCACGGCGTGCATCCCCATATCCATATCGACTTTAAGGACCCCGCGCTGCGCCAGACGATTGCGCTCGGTATCCCGACGCTGCTCGCCACGGTGTGCATGTTTGTCTCGACTTCTATCACCAACGCTGCCGCGCTGGTGGTCCAGCCCGAGACTGGTCCTTCCGTCATCGCCTATGCGCGCCTGTGGTACACGCTGCCCTACGCGCTGATTGCCGCCTCGCTTTCGACGGCGCTCTATACCGAGCTCTCTCACGACGCACAGGAGAAGGATTACGACAGCGTTCGCACGGGCATTTCGCGTGGCGTCGCCCAGATGCTGTTCTTCCTGATTCCGTTCGCGCTGTACCTGATTGTCTTCGCGCGTCCGCTCAACATGATTTACTGTGCCGGCAAGTTTGATGAGTCCGGCGTGGCGCTGGTGTCCGAGTTCCTTGTCTACCTGGCGTTCTCGCTGCCGCTCTACGGCGTGGTCGTGCTGATGCAGAAGAGCTTCTCGGCCCTGCTCGATATGAAACCTTATAGCCGCTATTGCCTGTACTCCGCTATCGGTCAGGCCGGTTCGGTGCTGCTGTTTGGCGTGGTACTGGGCTACGGTATGCCGGCAATTGCGCTTTCGTACGTCGTTGACTACGTGGTCTTGGTCGGATGCTCGCTGTGGTGGCTGCGCCGTCGTCTACATGGCCTTCAGGTCAAGTCTATCCTGCACGGCGGTTTCTTCGGCCTGTTGTTCGGTGGCTTGGGCGCTGCCGCGGGCGCCGGTGTCATGTGGGCACTTGAACACTTTGTCGGGGCACTTGGCGGCTCGATTCTGATTACTCTTGGCTACGTTTGCGTTGCGGGTGTCGTCTCGCTTGCTGTTACCTTTGGCCTTGCCGTCGTCCTTAAGATGCCCGAGGTCTCGGCGCTGCTTCGTCGCAAGTAGGTGCGTGTGGCCGGTCACGACAACATTCCAACACTCGCCGAGCAGGTTTCGCGCGTTCCCACGCAGCCCGGATGTTACCTTTGGAAAGATGCCAAGGGCGATGTCATCTACGTTGGCAAGGCAAAAAACCTGCGTTCCCGTATGCGCCAGTACGTGACGCTGCAGGATGAGCGTCAAAAGATCCCGCTGATGATGCAGCTGGTGGCGAGCTTTGACTATATCGTGGTGGAGACCGAGCACGAGGCGTTGGTGCTCGAGCGCAATTTGATTGGTCAGTACCATCCGTACTTTAATGTGGACCTCAAGGATGACAAGAGCTATCCCTTTATCGCTATCACCAAGAGCGATCTGTTCCCAGCTATCAAATATACGCGTGAGCGCCATAAGCCGGGAACGCGTTATTTTGGTCCCTATACCGATAGCCGTGCGGCACGTGAGACGATAGATACGCTGCGCAAGGTTATCCCCATCTGCTCCGCATCCTGTGCGGAGTGGCGTCGTTGTCGTCGTATCGTCGAGTCCCACAGGGGCGAGGAAGACATTGTCAATATGATTTGCGCGCAAAACGGGCGTCCCTGCTTTGACTACCATGTCGGGCGCGGCCCGGGTGCGTGTGTCGGCGCGATTTCTCCTACGGACTATGCCAAGAACGTCAAACGTGTCGAACGTTTTTTGTCGGGCCATCGCAAGGATGTCGTCGATGAGCTGACCTCCGAGATGACGGATGCCGCCGAGGCGCTCGACTTTGAGCGCGCGGCACGCGTCAAACGTCGTTTGGAGGTCATCAGGGGTCTGGACGACCGTCAGCAAGTCGTTTTTCCTTCCAGTGTCGATATCGATGTCATCGGTTTCTATCGCGAGGAGACCATCTCCGCCGCTTGCGTCTTTGTCGTGCGTGAGGGTCGAACGGTTCGAACCTGCGAGTTTATTCTCGATAAGGGTTTGGATGTCGACGGAGAGGAGCTTCAATCGGGCTTTCTTAAGCGCTATTACGACGAGACGGCTGATATTCCAGCCGAGATCAATCTCTCTGTCGAGCTTGAGGATGCCGAAGCGTTGGGGGAGTGGCTTGCGGGCAAGCGCGAACGCTCTTGCCATCTCCATAGGCCGCAGCGCGGCGAAAAGCACCGCCTGCTCGATATGGCTTCCAAAAATGCGCGCCATGCCCTCATGCGCTACATGATGCGCACGGGGTATGCTGACGACCGCACCAATCAGGCGCTCCTGGAGCTCGAAAGTGCGCTGGCGCTGCCTGCGCCGCCGTTGCGCATCGAGTGCTTCGATATCTCGACGTTGCACGGCACCTTTACCGTCGCTTCGATGGTGGTATTTACCAACGGCCGTGCCGACAAGGGCCAGTATCGTCGCTTTAAAATTCAGGCCGAATTGGACGAGGCGAACGACTTCGTATCGATGTCCGAGGTTCTGGGGCGTCGCTATGCTCCCGAGCGTATGGCGGACGAGCGCTTTGGCTCGCGCCCCGATTTGCTCGTTGTCGATGGCGGAAAGCCGCAGTTGACCGCTGCAATTAAGCAACTTGAGGCGCTCGGCCTCGATATACCAGTTTGTGGCTTGGCAAAGGCCGATGAGGAGGTTTTCGTGCCGTGGGACGAGACTCCCGTCGTGCTACCGACCGGCTCCGCTTCGCTTTATCTGATCAAGCAGGTTCGCGATGAATCCCACCGATTTGCGATTACGTTCCACCGCGAGTTGCGCGATAAGGCTATGACGGTTTCGGTGCTTGACGACGTTCCGGGCGTGGGACCCACCAGAAAACGTGCCATTATGCGCCATTTTGGTTCGATGAAGCGTTTGCGCGCGGCAAGCGAGCAGGAGATTGCGGAAGTTCGAGGCGTTCCGGCCGATGTCGCCAAAGCGGTCCACGAGGCACTTGTCGCATGGAATGCCGAGCGCGCCCAGGCATCGGCCAGCCGTTCCGAAAACTAAACGCGCTTCTAAACAACTGGTATACATGATTGGCTGATTTTCAATCATTTATTTCGCGGCGATTACCTGCTGATTTCGGGTTTTATTAACGCTAAAACGTTTGACTAGCCATGGTGAATAACCCTGCTATCCTGCGGGTTGGCGAAGACTGATATCTCACCTCGTCGATACATACTGTCTTGCGAATCGTTTGTCAATGAATTCGGTGAACGGTAGCAAATACCGTTCAAGCGTATGTATGTATCGGTCACCGAGCGCGGCACCTCAGTTGGGTTCGTCGGTAGGTAAGGTATATATCGTCCGCAAGTTGCGCGGGGGCAAGTCTAGGTGCCCCCGGGTAAGATTCTCTATTGATAGGAGAAGACATGGCCATCATCAACAAGGGTATGTCCAGGCGTTCGTTCCTCGGCCTCACCGGCAGCGTCGCTGCTGTCGCAGGGCTTGGTCTCACCGGCTGCGGTGGCAGCTCCAACGACGAGGGTTCCGCTTCCGGTTCCACCGATTCCGCCAACCGTGGCGGCG
The DNA here is from genome assembly GCA_902482035.1 of uncultured Collinsella sp. Taxonomy (GTDB): domain Bacteria; phylum Actinomycetota; class Coriobacteriia; order Coriobacteriales; family Coriobacteriaceae; genus Collinsella. Next base: position 17,785 of record CABSYW010000012.1, read on the forward strand.
GCGTGATCACTGCTGGTTCCGCTTACGCTCCGTCCAGCTTCGACCCCGCCAGCACCGGCTCCGCTGTGGGCCTGGGTGCTAACTGGCACGTCATCGAGGGCCTCTACGGCATCGATTACCACGACTACAGCACCTTCAACGAGCTCGCCACCGACGATCCCAAGTCCGTGGACGACACTACCTTCGAGGTCACCATCCGCAAGGGCGCCAAGTTCTCCGATGGCACCGAGGTCACCGCTGACGACGTCGTTGCCTCCTACACCGCTTGCGCCGCTTCTGCTACCTATGCTCCGTTCTTCCAGCCCTTCGAGTCCATCGAGGCCAAGGACGCCAGCACTGTAACGGTCAAGACCAAGGTCCCCAACTTCTCCCTGCTCAAGGATCGTCTGGCCATCATCCGCGTTACCCCGGCTACCCAGGCCGAGGAGGATCGCGCCAAGCAGCCGATCGGCTCCGGCCCCTGGATGTACGACTCTATCTCCGATACCGAGATCACCCTGGTTCCCAACCCCGAGTACAACGGTGAGTATGCTGCCGAGGATAAGAAGATCCAGTACAGCATCCTGACCGACCCCACCGCTCGCGTTACCGCCCAGCAGGAGGGCTCCACGCTCGTTATGGAGCTCGTCACCGCTGACGCCGTCGACCAGCTCGAGAGCGCTGGCTGCAAGATCGATAACGTTCAGGGTTTCGGCACCCGCTTCATCATGTTCAACGTCGCCAAGGAGCCTTGGAACAACGTCAAGGTCCGTCAGGCCGTCATGTACGCGCTCGACACCGAGAAGATGATCACCAACACCTTCGCCGGCCTTGCCACCGCCGCCAGCTGCTACCTGCCCAAGAGCTTCACCAACTATCATGAGGCTTCCACGGTGTACAAGACTGACGCCAAGAAGGCCAAGAAGCTCATCGATGAGTCTGGCATCACCCCGGGCGCCATCACCCTGCGCACCACCGACAACGAGCAGATCAAGGGCATGGCCGCCCAGGTCAAGAACGACCTCGACGCTCTCGGCTTCGATGTGACCATCCAGGCCGATACCTCGCCGGCCACCTACGCTGCCATCGACGGCGGCGAGGCCTACGATATCCTCCTTGCCCCTGGCGATCCGTCCTGCTTCGGCGCCGACCCCGACCTGCTGCTCAACTGGTGGTACGGTGACAACGTCTGGATGCAGACCCGTTGCCCGTGGAAGGAGTCCGCTGAGTGGGAGAAGCTCCACGGTCTCATGGACGAGGCTCTTGCCGCCGAGGGCGACGAGCAGCAGAAGAAGTGGAACGAGTGCTTCGACATCATCGCCGACAACGCTGTTCTGTACCCCGTTGTCCACGTCAAGACCGTCTCCGCTTCCTGGGACGATCCGTCCACTGCGCCCAACGGCGAGGCCCTCGATGGCTTCAAGGGCATCGGCACGACGAGCATGTCCTTCAGGGGCGTTGCGACCGTCAAGGCGTAAGACTCGCTTGAGTCTGTATGCAGGATGTCGGTCATTGGGGCCGTATCCTCATAGTTGAAACAAAGACCCGGGCGGCAACGATGTCGCTCGGGTCTTGTAATGAGTACCCGTACTCATATACCAGTTGGTCCTACCGACAAAAGAAAGGGGAGAGAACGTGAACAACTTGCTACGTTTGATTGGAAGGCGTCTTGTGGCGCTGCCGATCATGGCATTGGGCGTCACCGTCCTGGTGTTCTTCCTTATGTCGTTCTCCAAGACCGACCCCGCCTACACGGCGTTGGGTGACGGTGCCTCGCCCGAGGCGGTTGCCGAGTACCATGAGAAGTATGGTCTGGACGACCCCTGGCCCGTGCGCTACGTGCGCTATATGGGCGATTTGATCCATGGCGACATGGGCACCTATGGTGCTGCTCGCAACTCCGTTGCCAAGCGCATCTCCACGGCCCTGCCCGTCACGATGCAGCTGACCTTTATCGGTCTTGCCATCGGTGCGGTCGTTTCGTTTTTGCTCGGCGTCATCGCGGCACTGTATCGCGACAAATGGCCGGACCAAGTGATCCGCGTCTTTTCCATTGCCGGCTTGGCAACCCCGTCGTTCTGGCTTGCCGTTCTGTTGATCCTGCTGTTCTCTTCCTACCTTAAGGTGCTCCCGGCATCGGGTGCTCTGCCTCACTTCACCACGAATCCGGTTGGCTATCTGGGACGTATGATCATGCCCGCTATCGCCTTGGCATTTCCGCTGACGGGCCAGATGACTCGTATCGTGCGTACCGCCATGGTCGAGGAGCTCGACAAGGATTATGTCCGTATGGCTCGCGGCGCCGGCGTACCCGAGAAGGTCGTCGTCGGCATCAACGTTCTTCGCAATGCGCTGATCACCCCGGTCACCACCCTCGGTCTTAAGATCGGTTACCTCATGGGCGGCGCCGTCGTCATCGAGGTTATCTTCAACCTCCCCGGCATGGGCACTGCGATTCTGCAGGGCGTTCAGGGCAACGAGGCGAACCTGGTTCAGGGTGTCGTTATCGTCGTTGCTCTTGCCTTCATCATCATCAACATCGTGGTTGACATGCTCTACCTGCTCATCAACCCGCGCATCAGGACGGTGTAGATTATGGTAAAGATTCGAGAGAAGCAAACCGAGCAGCTCGAGAAGGCTGCCTCCAAGGGGCTCAAGCTCGGTGGCTGGAAGAAGATGACGTTGTCTTCTAAGATTGCCGCCGTCGTGCTGGTGCTGGTCGCCCTGACTGCGATTCTGGCGCCCCTTCTTGCCCCCTATAGCCCGGTCGAGATCTTTACGGCTCGCCAGGCTCCCGGCAACGGATTTATCTTCGGTACCGACGATAAGGGTCGCGACATTCTGTCGCGTATGCTCTACGGTGGTCGTTACTCGCTGATTATCGGCTTTGGCGCCACCGCCATGGCTCTGGTCTGCGGCTCGGTCGTGGGCGCCCTTGCAGCGGTTTCGCGCAAGGCCGTCTCCGAGACGATCATGCGTATCCTGGACATCATCATGTCCATCCCGGGCATCGCCCTCGCGGCCGTCTTTGTCTCCATCCTGGGCAACTCCGTGCCGTCGATCATCTTCGCCATCGGCTTTATGTACACTCCGCAGATTGCCCGTATCGTGCGCGCCAACATCGTGTCCGAGTACGGCGAGGACTATGTCCGCGCGGTCATCGTTTCCGGCGCCAAGGCTCCGTGGATTTTGATCAAGCATGTTCTGCGTAACTGCATCGCCCCGATCATGGTCTTCACCGTTACCCTGGTCGCCGACGCCATCATCTTCGAGGCCTCGCTGACCTTCATCGGCGCTGGTATCCAGGAGCCCACCGCTACCTGGGGCAACATCCTCGCCGACGCCCGCGGCGGCGTGCTCGCTGGCCGTTGGTGGCAGGCGCTGTTCCCGGGTCTGGCTATCATGATCACCTGCCTGGCGCTCAACATCCTCTCCGAGGGCATTACCGACGCCATGGCCGCTGCTCCCTCCGCCGCCCTGGATCCGACCGATTCCTCCAAGCGCCGCGAGGCCGACCTGCTGGTCTCCGACCCCGTTCGCGCTTACAAGGAGCAGGCTCAGTCCCTGTCCGCCCGTCTTGGCGCCCTGCGCGATGTCGAGCTCAAGCGTAACGACCGCCATGTGCCCGATGAGTCCGTTGAGCCGATCCTTTCGGTCCGTGATTTCTGCATCCAGTTTGAGCACCACGGTGATATCAACGTCGTCGACCACGTCAACTTTGATGTCCGTCCCGGCCAGACCATGGGCCTGGTAGGCGAGTCCGGCTGCGGTAAGTCCATCACCACGCTGGCCATCATGGGCCTGACCGACGATGACGAGCACCTTTCCGGTGAGGTTCTCTGGGAGGGCCGCGATCTGCTCAAGATGAGCAAGAAGGAGTGGTTCGGCCTGCGCGGTACCGATATCGCCATGGTCTATCAGGACGCCCTGTCCTCGCTCAACCCCTCCATGCTCATTTCCGCCCAAATGAAGCAGCTCACCAAGCGCGGCGGCACCCGTAGCGCCGAGGAGCTCCTGGAGCTCGTGGGCCTCGACCCCAAGCGTACGCTCGAGAGCTATCCGCATGAGCTTTCCGGTGGTCAGCGTCAGCGCGTTCTGATCGCTATGGCCCTTACCCGCGACCCCAAGCTGGTCATCTGCGACGAGCCCACGACCGCTCTGGACGTTACTGTCCAGAAGCAGGTCATCAAGCTGCTTAACGACCTTCAGGCCAAGCTTGGCTTTGCCATGATCTTCGTTTCGCACGACCTGGCACTGGTCGCCGAGGTCGCTCATAACATCACGGTTATGTACGCCGGCCAGGTTATCGAGCAGGCGCCCACCAAGGAGCTGCTCACCAACCCGATCCACGAGTACACCCGCGGCCTTCTGGGTTCCGTCCTGTCCATCGAGAGCGGTTCGGGCCGCCTGCACCAGGTGCCCGGCGCCGTTCCGAGCCCGCGCGATTTCCCCAAGGGCGATCGCTTCGCACCCCGCTCGAGCCATCCGCGCATTGGCCTGGACACCCGTCCGGTCTTCAAGCGCGTGCCCGGCACCGAGCACTTCTATTCCGAGCTCCCCGATGAGGTGCTCAAGGCAAATGGTTTGACCCCTCACGCGGAGGTGATGTAGATGAGCGAGACCGCAGTCAACGGCGTCGAGCCGATCATCTTCCTTGATGACGTCCACGTCACCTTTAGGACCCGTACCGGCTCGATTCTGCACCCCAACCTGGTTCACGCCGTCCAGGGTGTAACGATTAAGCTCATGCCCGGACAGACCATCGGCATCGTCGGCGAGTCCGGTTGCGGAAAGTCCACCACCGCCAACGTCATGTGCGGCCTGCAGGCCCCCACGAGCGGCAAGGTCTACTTTAAGGGCAAGGACGTTACCAAACGTACCGCCGAGGACCGTCGCCACATGGGTCGCGTCATCTCGGTCGTGTTCCAAAACCCGGCCACGGCGCTCAATCCCCGCATGGTCGTTCGCGAGCAACTGCTCGACCCCATGCGCGTCCACAACCTGGGTACCGAGGCCGAGCAGGAGAAGCGCGTCAAGGAGCTCTTGGAGCTCACCGGTCTGCCCAGCTCCGCCGCCGAGGTTCTTCCCGGCCAGCTTTCGGGCGGCCAGCGCCAGCGCGTCGCAATTGCCCGTGCCCTGTCGCTGAACCCCGATGCCATCATCGCCGACGAGCCCACCTCGGCTCTGGACGTTTCGGTCCGCGCGCAGATTCTGAACCTGCTGACCGACCTTAAGAAGGAGCTCGGCCTGGCCATGGTGTTCATCAGCCATGACATCCAGACGGTCCGCTATATCTCTGACGACATCATCGTTATGAATGGCGGCAAGATCGTCGAGCAGGGCGAGGCCAAGCAGGTCTTCCAGCACCCTCAGGACCCCTACACCAAGATGCTGCTCGGCGCTGCGCCGTCGCTGCTGCATCCCAAGCTCGGCGAGTAGCCTCGCTTTCCCTCCCGTGCGCCCGGTTCCCTTGCCGGGCGCACCTCCGTTGCGATTTCGAAAGGTTGGGTTCACGAGCCATGCCAAGTGCTCAGGAGCTACAACAGCGATTTGGTGAATACCAAGGCGCTATGCCCCGTCCATCGGATTTCGATCTCTTTTGGAAGGACCGCATGGCGGAGGCCGACGCCGTCGAGCTCGACTACTCGATTGAGGCGGCTTCGGTTGCGGATTCCGCGACCTGTCGGTTTTTCGACCTCTGGTATACCGGCATGTGTGGCGCACGCCTGCATGCCAAGTACCTCAAGCCGGTCTCGGAGGAGCCCATGCCGCTGGTGCTTCAGTTCCATGGATATCCGGGTGCGAGCCGCAGCTGGTTTGAGCAGGCGTCGTTTGCGGGCATGGGCATGGCGCTCATTGCTCTCGACTGCCCCGGCCAGGGTGGCCCCTCCGAGGACATTGGTGGATTTGAGGGCACGACGGTCGCGGGCCATATCGTCGCCGGTATCGACGGCGACCCGGCCAATCTCTACTATGTCCGCTTGCACCAGGATATTCGCATTCTGTGCCGTATCGTTCGCGAGCTCGAGGGCATCGATCTTGCCCGCGTATTTGTGAACGGCGCATCGCAGGGCGGTGGTTTGGGTATTGCGACCTGCGCGCTTAACAGCGAGCTTATCAATCGCGCCGCCATCCTCTATCCCTTCTTATCGGATTTCCGCCTGGTTTGGGATCTGGACGCCGACGATATTGCCTACGAGGGTCTGCGCTATTGGTCGCGTTGGTTTGACGAGGACTCGACTCGTATCGAGGAAGCCTACGCCAAACTGGCGTACTTCGATTCCAAGAACTTTGCCCCCATGGTCAAATGCCCCGTGCTGTTTGGCACGGGCACGGCCGATATCGTCTGTCCGCCGGCAACGCAGTTTGCGGTGTACAACAACCTGACCTGCGATAAGCGTCATGAGTTCTTTGAGGGCTTTGGACACGAGGAGATTCAGGACTTTGACGATCTGATCATTCCGTTTTTCTGTGAGGGAGGGGAGGCTCATGTCTAAGTGCGAGAGCAATGTTGACGAGCTGATAGTCCCCGGGCTCGTGGGAATTCCTGGAACGGTTTCGTCAAGGCTCGCAGAATATCGGGGCTGGCGCGGTGACGTCCAAGCAGATGTTTCTGATTTGGAGGCATGCGCTTCGAATCTTGAGATTCAAGGCCTGGCCATTACGGCGATTGACTTTGCTAACCCCTGCGCCCGTTACTCGGAGGTCTCCTTTGAGCTCGGTGACGATACGATTCACGCTCGTTTGATTGAGCCTGTCGGTCGTGCCCGAGTATCTGAGCGCGTGCCGCTGTGCCTGATGTTCCACGACATCGATCGGCCTGTGCGCGGCTGGCATCACATGACGAGATTTGCCGCCATGGGGTATGTCGTTCTCGCGCTGGATGATGATGTTGCTGGTGCGGACGACCTGCAGCAGGGGATTACCTCGCCTGCTTTTGTCGAGCGCGTCCGTTGGGGTTGCGCGTTGGCGAAGGTTGCGCGCAATCTTGATGGCATGGACCCCGACCGCATCTTTGCATGGGGCGAGGGCCTTGGCGGCGGAGTCGCGCTGGCGGTTTCTGCTTTGGATGAGCAGGGCCTCGCCTGCACGGCGGTCGCCAATCCGATTCCCGGTGGCCTCGAGGCGCTGTCGTCTCGGGTGCGCGGCTCGGTGCTTATGGGCACTTCGCTCATGGATACCGTGAGCGACCCCAAGGGTCAGTTTGCCGTGTTCAACGGTCTTGAGTGTGACCGGAGGCATATCATCTATGCCAAATACGCTCACGAGCGCATCAATGCGTTCGAAAACGAAGTCGTCGACTTCTTTAACCAAACGTTCTACCCGTGTTCTTTGGCCTAGACGGCCTGGACACTGCCAACAAGAGTGGGTGGCATAGGGTCGCCCGCCAGACAACTAAGGAGATTCTTGTGGCAACTCAGAAATTCACCGGCGTTATTCCTCCCGTCGTTGTTCCCGATACCGAAGACCACCAGCTCGACGTTGCCTCCTTTGAGCGCAGCATCAACCGCATGATCGACGCCGGCGTCGATGGCCTGTTCTTCCTGGGCTCCTCGGGCGAGGTCGTCTTCTCCACCGACGAGCGTCGTCGTCAGATCATCGCCGAGGCCGTGCGCATCGTCGATCACCGCGTTCCCGTCCTGGTCGGCATCATCGACACCGAGACCGAGCGCATGATCGAGCACGGCAAGGTCGCCCAGGAGCTGGGCGCCGATGCCCTCGTCGCCACCTGCCCGTTCTATGCCCTGCAGGGCATGACCGAGGTCGAGGAGCACTTCCGCATCCTGCACGAGGAACTAGACCTTCCCATCTTCGCCTACGACATCCCCGTGTGCGTCCACACCAAGCTCCCCTGGAAGCTCCTTGCCAAGCTCGGCGCCGAGGGCGTCCTTGCCGGCGTCAAGGATTCCTCGGGCGATGACATCTCGTTCCGCTACCTCGTTCAGGAGAACGAGAAGAATGGCCATCCGATGAGCATCCTCACCGGTCACGAGGTCGTCGTCGACGGTGCTTACCTCGGTGGCGCCGACGGCTCCGTTCCGGGCCTCGCCAACGTTGAGCCCGAGGGCTACGTGCGCCAGTGGAAGGCCGCTCAGGCCGGCGACTGGGCTACCGTCAAGGCCGAGCAGGATCGCCTCAACGAGATCTCCCACATTTGGGATGTCACCTCGGGCGTCCAGGGCTATGCCGGTGGTGTCGGCGCCTTCAAGACCGCTATGAACCTCATGGGCATCTTCGACAGCCCGACCATGCCGCGCCCGGTGAAGGCCATGACCGGCGAGAACGTCGAGGCGATTAGGAAGGTCCTCCAGGACAACGGTCTCCTGTAAAGCTTCCCCAGTCACCCGATCTTGGGGCTCAAGTGGTCGGGCGTGACCCATTAGGTCAACGCCCGGCCACTTTCACCCCAACCTCGGGCACCTGGGAAACCTTTACCAAGTTGCGGCGATAACACCGCCTTCATTTCCTGTAGTTGTTTTTATCTCCTAAGGAGAGCGACATGGAGAACAAGTACGTTTGCTCCGTCGATATCGGCGGCACCAAGATTGCGACTGCCATTATGGAGTATCCGGCTGATGGCAGCGTGCCCCATCCGGTCTTTGAAGCTGAGGTTCCCACCGAGGCCCAGGAGGGCGGCGAGGCCGTCTTCCAGCGTATCGAGGCGTCCATCAAAGCTGCTCTCGAGGCGAATCCCGATGTCGAGGTCCTCGGTGTCGGTATCGGTGCCGCCGGTGTCGTCGATCCCAAGACGGGCGCCATCGCGTATGCCAACGAGATCATGCCCGGCTGGTCCGGCGTTCAGTTGGGGCCGCGTCTGCGCGAGGACCTTGGTCTTCCCGTTGCCGTGGTGGGCGACGTGCAGGCTCATGCTCTGGGCGAGGCCCACTGGGGCGTCGGCAAGGGCAAGTTCTCCGTCTTGTGTCTGGGCATCGGTACGGGCATCGGCGGCGCATATGTCGAGAACGGCCGCGTGATGCAGGGCTTCCATGGTGCTGCTGGTCATATGGGCCACATCGAGTGCTCGGCTGCCGCTGGCATTCCCTGCGCCTGCGGACGTTCTGGCCATCTTGAGTCGGTTGCTTCGGGCACTTCCATTGGTCGTATGTACGATGAGCGCTTTGGTCGCGTCGACCCCAGCCGTCCTTCGGTCGGTCGCGACGTGAACGACCTGTGCCGTGCGGGCGACGCAAAGGCGACCGAGGTCATCCATGACGCCGGCTTTGCGCTGGGCGCCAGCTTGGGCTCGCTTGCCAACATCTTGGATCCCGAGGTTATCGTGCTTTCGGGAGGTGTGATTCACCAGGGTCCCGATTGGCGTTCACAGACGTGGAAGGATTCGGTGCACGAGGGCTATGCCAGCCAGGCGCTCGATCCGCTTCAGGACACGCCGATTCTCATCGGTTCTCTGGAGGGCGATGCTCCGCTCATCGGTGCCGCCGAACACCTTCTTGCATCGTTGAAGTAAACATAACTACCAAGCGCGCCTTCTGAGGTGCCGCAGATTGACGTGAAAGAGGAGCGAAGCGTAGTTCGGTACGCGAGCGACGGTTTGAACGTCAAGGTGCGGTGTCTCAGAAGGCTGTTTTGAGAAAGGTTGAGTCGAACATGACCGTTGATCCTTTGATCCAGTCCCTGAAGGGCAAGCTCGTCGTGAGCGTTCAGGCCTATATGGGCGAGCCGCTTCGTACGCCCGAGACCATGGCTCAAATGTCTCGCGCCTGCGAGCTTGGCGGCGCCGCCGCCATTCGCTGCCAAGGCCTTGCCGACATTGCCGCCATTAAGGGTCGCTGTGAGGTTCCTGTTATCGGCCTGTGGAAGGATGGGCACGAGGGCGTCTACATCACGCCGACGCTGCGTCATGCTCGCGCCTGCGTTGCCGCCGGTGCCGACATCGTGGCGATTGACGCCACCGATCGCCCACGTCCCGATGGCAAGTCGGTCGAGGATACCTTCCGCCCGCTGCACGAGGAGGGCGTGCTCCTGATGGCCGACTGTGCCACCATCGAGGATATTCGTCGTGCTGTCGACATGGGCTTCGACCTGGTGTCCACCACGCTTTCTCATGGTGTTGCCGCTATCGACTGCACCATGGCCGATGGCCCCGATCTGCCGCTTCTGCGTCAGGCGACCGAGGAATTCCCCGGTCTCCCCATCATCTGCGAGGGCCGCGTGCACACGCCCGAGGAGGCCCGCGCCGCGATTGATGCGGGCGCCTGGGCCGTTGTCGTCGGCACCGCCATCACGCACCCCACGAGTATTACAAGTTGGTTCAAGGCTGCGCTTGAGGCGTAAGACAGGCCTCGTATCCGCTTGGGGCGGTATACTCAATAAAGGCAATTGATCGCGCGGGATCCGCTGGCCGGGTCCCGCGCTTGTTTTAGGAGGCACACATGCAAAAGGGAGATGCCATGGATGCGGCGGAGCGCTCGGAGCGCATCCCCGATATCGTCATCATCACCGGAATGTCCGGATCGGGCCGAACGCAGGCCATGCATGTGTTCGAGGACATGGGCTATTTTTGCATCGACAACTTGCCTCCGCGTCTGATCGCCCAGCTTGCCGAACTCGTCGGCATCAATACGGGCGTGGGCAGGCATCTTGCCGTCACCTGCGACCTGCGCAGCCAGGGCTTGTTCGATGAGCTGCTCGATGCCGTTGCCGCGCTCGAGGAGCGCGAGATGAGCTGTGACATCGTGTTTCTCGAGGCCTCTGACGAGGTGCTGATCCGTCGTTATAGCGAAAACCGCCGTCGCCATCCCATTGCCAAGCCGGGGGAGACTACGGCCGATGCGATTCAGCGCGAGCGCCTGCAGCTGCAGGGCGTTCGCGACCGAGCTGACATGATTATCGATACGAGCCGCTTGCGCACTTCTGCTCTGCGCAATAAATTGCGCATGGCGTTCTCCGAGCTGTCCGACCAGCAGCTCATGGACGTTCACGTGTTCTCGTTTGGCTTTAAGCACGGCATGCCCGTCGAGGCGGACATTATGATCGACGTCCGCTTCCTGCCCAATCCGTTCTACGATCCCGAGATGCGCACCATGACCGGTCTCGATAAAAAGGTCTCCGATTTTGTTTTGGACCATCCCAAGACCCAGGAGTTCTGGAAGGCCTGGACGCAGCTGCTCGATACGGTGATGCCGGGCTATATCACGGAGGGCAAGCCGCAGCTTTCTATCGCCATCGGCTGTACGGGCGGTCAACACCGCAGCGTTGCCATCGCCGAGGCCACGGCACGTTATTTGGAAGGCGCCCAATATCACGTGAGCATTTCCCATCGCGACCTGTCGCGCGCCAACACGAAAGCATAGGCCTGCATGTCGTTTACCGCCGAGGTGCGTGACGAGCTCGCGCGCTGCGAACCCGAATGTGAATACTGCGATTTGTCGACGCTTGCCGCCCTGACGCGTGTGAGCGGTACACTTTCGCTGGCCGGCTCCGGGCGGTATCGTTTGACGGTCGCGACCGAGACGGGTGCCGTCGCGCGTACGATGATCACACTGACGCATCGCATCCTTAAGCTCAAAACGGAATTCACCGTTCGTAAATCGGTCTTGCATAAGGTCCGTAACTATCTCATTACCCTGCCCGATCAGCCCGACCTGGACAAGGCTCTGGTGCTGCTGGGCATTCTCGACCGCAGGGGAGGGCTCGTCGCTGGTGTTCCCCGGCACATCGTTGCCCGTCCCTGCTGCAGGCTTGCCTACATCCGCGGCGCGCTCATCGCCGGCGGTTTCGTGGCCGATCCACGCGGCGATTTTCATTTGGAGATTGCGGTGCAGGGCGAGCAATATGCCAAGGGACTTTGCGATTTGTTGGAGCAGATTGGGGTCCATGCGCGTGTTAATGCACGGCGCGGATCCTTTGCTGTCTACATTAAGAGCGCCGAGGAGATCGAGCAGCTCCTAAAGCTGGTCGGCGCCAAGTGCAGCGTTGCCGAGATCGAGGAAGCGCGCGCGGTCAAATTGGTTAAGAACGACGTAAACCGTCGCGTGAATGCCGAACTGGCCAATCAGACCAGAAGTGCGGGTGCCGCCCAGCATCAGCTTGCGTTGATCGATGAGCTCGAACAGCGGGGTTTGCGCGACACGCTTCCGGACGCCTTGGCAGTCTTTTGCGACCTGCGCGAGCGCTATCCCGATCTGTCGCTGCGTGATTTGGGGGAGATGGCTGACCCTCCCTTGTCGAAGTCTGCCCTGTACCATCGCGTTTTGAGGCTTGAAAAGCTCATTGAAGCAAACAAGTAGTTTGAAGTATCGACTTATATACGGATTTAGCTGCTATTTTATTCTTTAAAACGTTTTAACGTAAATTTGATTTTCAATTTCGAGCATTCTCGTGAAATTCAAGTCAAAAAAAAGGTATATTAGGCGAGTGGTTAGTTTGTGGGCCTCAACGGCGGGCGCTGTAGCTCGCGGGGGCCTTACGAAAGGAGACACAATGGCAGTAAAGGTTGCTATTAACGGCTTCGGTCGCATCGGTCGTCTGGCTTTCCGTCAGATGTTCGGTCATGAGGGCTCCGAGATCGTCGCTATCAACGACCTCACCTCTCCCGATATGCTCGCTTACCTGCTGAAGTACGACTCCACGCAGGGCAACTACGCTCGCGATCACGAGGTCGTTGCTGGCGAGGATTCCATCACCGTTGACGGCAAGGAGATCAAGATCTACAAGGAGGCCGACGCCAACAACCTGCCTTGGGGCGACCTCGACGTCGACGTCGTTCTCGAGTGCACCGGCTTCTACACCAGCAAGGCTAAGGCTCAGGCCCACATCAACGCTGGCGCCAAGAAGGTCGTCATCTCCGCTCCGGCCGGCAGCGATCTGCCCACCATCGTGTACAACGTCAACCATGAGACGCTGACCGCTGAGGACAACATCATCTCCGCTGCTTCCTGCACGACGAACTGCCTCGCCCCGATGGCCAAGGGCCTGAACGACTTCGCCCCCATCGTCTCCGGCATCATGACCACCATCCACGCCTTCACCGGCGACCAGATGCCGCTCGACGGCCCGCAGCGCAAGGGCAACTTCCGTCGCTCCCGCGCCTGCTCCGAGAACATCGTCCCGAACACCACGGGCGCTGCCAAGGCCATCGGCCTGGTTCTCCCCGAGCTCAACGGCAAGCTCATCGGTGCCGCCCAGCGCGTCCCGACGCCGACCGGCTCGCTGACCAACCTCTACGCCGTCGTTGACAAGAAGGTCACCGTCGACGAGGTCAACGCTGCCATGAAGGCCTACGCCGAGACCATCCCCGATACCTTCGCCTACAACGAGGACCAGATCGTCTCCCGCGACATCGTCGGCGAGACCCACGGCTCTATCTTCGACGCCACGCAGACCATGGCCTCCGACCTCGGCAACGGCCAGACCCTCGTTCAGGTCACCTCTTGGTACGACAACGAGAACTCCTACACCTCTCAGATGGTCCGCACCATCAAGTACTTCGAGAAGTTCGTTGCTTAATTTGGCTTTTAGCGAATAGCTCGTTGAGCGTCTAAAGAAGGGCGCGGCCTCATAGGGCTTACACCCTAGGGTCGCGCCCTTTTTATAAGAAATCGTCTGCCGTAATGGGAGGCAGACACGTACGAAAGGTAGAAGCAAACATGGCCTTTACCAAGAAGACCGTCCGCGACATCGATGTCGACGGCAAGCGCGTTCTCGTCCGCGTTGACTTCAACGTGCCTATCAAGGATGGCGTCGTTGGCGACACCACCCGTATCAAGGCTGCCCTGCCCACCATCAACTATCTCGTTGAGCACAACGCTCGCGTCATCCTCATGAGCCACCTCGGCCGTCCCGATGGCACCGGCTTCCAGCCCGAGCTGTCCCTCGAGCCCGTCGCCAAGAAGCTCGCCGAGCTCTCTGGTCTCGACGTTGCCTTTGTCGCCGACACTTACGGCGAGAAGGCTGCCGAGGCTGTCGCTGCCGTCGAGCCGGGCAAGGTTCTCGTTCTCGAGAACGTCCGCTTCGATAAGCGTGAGAAGAAGAACGATCCCGAGATCGCCAAGAAGCTCGCTTCCTATGGTGACGTCTTCGTTCTCGATGCCTTCGGCACCGCTCACCGCGCCCAGGGTTCCGTCGTGGGCCCCGCCGCTTACCTGCCTGCTGTCGCTGGCTTCCTGCTTGAGAAGGAGGTCGACACGCTGACCGGCATCTTCGCCGAGCCCGAGCGCCCCTTCGTCGCTATCGTCGGCGGTTCCAAGGTTTCCTCCAAGATCGGCGTTCTCGATCACCTCATCGACTCCGCTGACACCCTGATCATCGGTGGCGGCATGGCCTACACCTTCTTCCTGGCTCAGGGCCTGTCCGTTGGTCAGTCCCTCAAGGAAGAGGACTGGGTCGAGCGCGCCGGCGAGATGCTTAAGAAGGCCGAGGAGAAGGGCGTCAAGATCCTGCTCCCCATCGACAACCGCGTTGCCGATCACTTTGGCGAGGACGCTGTCCCCGAGGTTGTCGCTTCCGACGCTATCCCCGACGATCGTGAGGGTATGGACATCGGCCCCAAGACCGAGGAGCTTTACGCCGAGGCCGTCAAGGGCGCCAAGACCGTGTTCTGGAACGGCCCCATGGGCGTCTTCGAGTTTGACAACTTCGCTCACGGCACCCAGGCTATTGCCGAGGCTGTCGCCGAGGCCGACTGCACCTCGATCATCGGCGGTGGCGACTCTGTCGCAGCTGTCAACAAGTTCAACCTGGCCGACAAGATGAGCTGGATCTCCACCGGTGGTGGCGCTTCCATGGAGCTCGTCGAGGGTAAGGCCCTGCCCGGAGTGGAGGCGCTTCTCGATGCCTAATCGCACCCTTCTTATCGCTGGCAACTGGAAGATGAACAACGACGTCGCCGAGGCCGCCAAGCTCGCCGACGAGCTGGCTCAGGCTCTGCCCGAGGTTCCGGCTGGCGTCGAGGTGCTCGTCTGCCCTCCGACCATCGACATCACCACGGTTCATGACCGCATGCAGGCTGCCCCCATCGCCCTCGGTGCACAGAACGTGTACTGGGAGGCCAAGGGTGCCTTCACCGGTGAGTCCTCTTGCGACATGCTCAAGTCCGCTGGCTGCACCTACTGCATCATCGGTCACTCTGAGCGTCGCGACTACTTCCACGAGACCGACGAGGATCAGAACAAGAAGGCCAAGGCCCTCGTTGCCGCCGGTCTTGTTCCCGTCTTCTGCTGCGGCGAGTCCCTTGAGGTCCGCGAGGCTGGCACCTATGTCGAGCACGTCGTGAACCAGGTCAAGGCTGGCCTTGCTGGTCTTGAGATCACCTGCCCCAAGCAGGTCGTCGTCGCCTACGAGCCCATCTGGGCCATCGGCACCGGCAAGACTGCTACCGCCGAGGACGCTCAGGAGGTCTGCGGCGCTATCCGTGAGACCCTCAAGGAGATGTTCGGCGAGGAGCTCGCTAACGGTATCCGCGTTCTCTATGGTGGCTCTGCCAAGCCTGGCAACATCGCCGAGCTCGTCGCCAAGCCCGACGTTGACGGCGCCCTCGTGGGCGGCGCTTCGCTCAAGGCTGCCGACTTCGCCTCTATGGTCGTCAAGGCAGGCGAGTAGGACATATGGCACAGCGTCATCTTCCCGCACTCCTGATCATCATGGACGGCTGCGGCCTGGCTCCGGCCGATGGCGAGAACGCCGTCGCCGCTGCCAAGACGCCCTTCCTTGATAGCCTGTACGAGAAGTACCCCCACACCACGCTCGGCGCTTCGGGCGAGGACGTGGGTCTTCCCGATGGCCAGATGGGCAACTCCGAGGTGGGTCACCTCAACATCGGTGCCGGCCGCATCGTGTTCCAGGAGCTTTCGCGCATCAACAACGCCATCAAGGACGGCTCCATCGCCAAGAACGAGGTCTTCGTCAAGGCTATGGACGACGTCAAGGCTGACGGCAAGACTCTCCACCTCATGGGCCTTATGAGCCCTGGCGGTGTTCATTCTCACATGAACCACGTCGAGGCTCTGGTCAAGATGGCTGCCGAGCACGGTGTCAAGACCGTTCGCGTCCACGCCTTCATGGATGGCCGCGACGTTGACCCGCAGTCCGGCGCTGGCTACATGAGTGAGTTCTGCGCCTTCCTGGCCAAGATCTCCGAGGAGACCGGTTGCGACGCTCGCGTTGCCACCGTCTCGGGCCGTTATTGGGCCATGGACCGCGATAATCGTTGGGAGCGCATCCAGCGCGCCTACGACGTCATGGTCAACGCGTCCGATGCCGATACAGACCCCGTTGCCGGTATCAAGGCCTACTACGAGAAAGACCCGCGCGGCGACGAGTTCGTCGAGCCCTTCGCTGCCCACAACGAGGGCATCCACGAGGGCGACGCGGCCATCTTCTTCAACTTCCGTCCCGACCGCGCCCGTCAGATGACCCGCGTGTTCACGGACAAGGAGTTCGACGGCTTTGAGCGCAAGCAGATCAAGCTTTCGCACTTTGTGACGATGACCGAGTACGATCCGACGTTTGATGTCGAGGTCGCCTTCCCCAAGACGTTCCCCGAGAACGTCCTGGCCGACGTTATCGCCGCCAATGGCCTGAAGCAGCTGCACACCGCCGAGACCGAGAAGTACGCCCACGTGACGTTCTTCCTCAACGGCGGCATCGAGGAGCCCAAGGAAGGCGAGGAGCGCGTGCTCGTCGCTTCCCCCAAGGTCGCTACCTACGATCTGCAGCCTGAGATGAGCGCTCCCGAGGTTACCGAGAAGCTCGTCGCCGCTATTAACGAGGATCGCGCTGATTTCTATATCGTGAACTTCGCGAACTGCGACATGGTTGGTCACACCGGTGTCTTCGACGCCGCCGTTAAGGCCGTCGAGGCTGTTGACGATGCCCTGTCCAAGGTTGTCCCGGCGATTCTCGCCAAGGGCGGCTTTGCGCTGATCACCGCCGACCACGGCAACGCCGACCACATGTTTGACGTTGCTTCCGACGGTTCCAAGCATCCGTTCACGGCTCACACCACCAACCGTGTGCCGTTCATCATCGTTGATGAGAAGGCCAAGCTCACCGGTATCGAGGACGGCCGTCTTTCCGATATCGCTCCGACCATGCTCACCATGGCTGGTATTGAGCCTTCCGCCGAGATGACGGGTCGCGTGCTCGCCACCGAGGCCTAGTAGAAAACAAATACCGTTTTCTAGTAAGGGGGTTGTCCACAACCGGACAACCCCCTTTTTGGTATTTCTGCCATTTCCGCCCCGTCCTTGAGTGGCAGGTAGGGAAGAGCGGGGGATTGTGGTACAGTACTGGAGTTTGAACTGTTCTATTAAGGAGCTTATCTATGGGTCCGTTCCAGATTCTTCTGTTTGTCGTTTGGGCTGTCTCTGCCGTGGCGCTGACGATTCTCGTCCTGATGCATTCCGGTAAGGGCACCGGCGTTTCGGATATGATCGCTAGCTCGCTGTATAACTCCAGCTCTGCCACGGGCGTCATGGAGCAGAACCTCGATCGCCTGACGGTAATTATGGCCGTTGTTTTTGCCGTGTGCGTCGTCCTGTGCATGTTCTTCTTCCCGCAGGGCATCGTCGGCTACTAAGCATCGGCGTATATACGTTTGCAATGGGTCTCGCAGGTGCGGGACCCTTTTTGTTTACATATTTGTAACAGAGTCAAAATATCCCCACATACTTCGCCCAACTAAAGAAATTCTCGACCGTTAACCGGAATTAGCCCCAAATCGTGCATAAAATGCGCTACTGTATTGCAAAACGTTGGTCCGTTGTGCATAACCAGCCATTGCAGCGGGCGGCGTTTTGATGGTTCGGATCGGATTGTCTCGACATATGTCCGACTGAACATTTCTTTGTCCTATCTCATAAGGAGGATGGCATGGCTGATTCTATGTTCCACCAGCCCGTTATGGGTCGTCGCGCCTTTGTCGGCGGCACCCTCGCTGCGAGCTCCATGGCTTTTCTTGCCGCATGCGGCAAGAAGGGCGGCGACACTTCCGGTTCTGAGTCCGGTTCGACGCTGAACTTCTACATCAACAACCCGGTCTGCATCGACCCCTACAATGTCCAGGAGGACCAGGGCACTCAGGTCGAGTACCAGCTCTTTGACGCTCTGACCTCTTATGACGCCGAGAAGGGCGAGATCGTTCCGCTGGCTTGCGAGTCCTTCGAGGCCAACGACGACGCCACCGAGTTCACCTTCAAGATCAAGAAGGCCAAGTTCCACAACGGTGACGACGTTACCTCCAAGTCCTTCAAGCTCGGTTGGGAGCGTCTGGTCAACACCAAGTCGGCCATCGCTACCGAGTATGGCCCTTCCGAGGTCTCCTATCACCTTTCCATGGTCGAGGGCTATGACGATCTGCTTGCCGGTAACGCTACCGAGCTCAGCGGTGTTACCTGCCCCGACGATGAGACCCTCGTCGTCAAGCTGTCTTCCGCTTACGCCGACTTCCCCTTCGTCGCCTCTCACCCGGCTCTGGCCCCGGTTCCCGAGTGCGCCGAGTCCGATGCCAAGAGCTTCTACCTTGCACCGGTCGGTAACGGCCCGTTCATGATGGACGGCAAGTGGGAGGATGGTCAGGAGATCAACCTCAAGAAGTTCGACGATTACTATGGCGACAAGGCCAAGATCGATGGCATCCACTTCCAGGTCATCAAGGACATGGAGACCGCTTACAAGGAGTTCCAGGCCGGTAACCTCGATGTCTGTGACGTTCCCGTTGCTCAGATCGACGCCGCCAAGAAGGATCGCGGCGTGTCCAAGGACGGCTACACCATGGGTGACGGCGAGCGCATGCTGCTCGGCTCCGAGCCTTCCACCTACTACCTGACCTGCAACAACACGGCCGAGCCGTTCAACAACGCCGACCTGCGCAGGGGTATCTCCCTGGCCATCAACCGTGAGGCCATCTGCAAGACCATCTTCAAGGGTACCCGTACCCCCGCCGACGGCATTGTTCCTCCGGGCATCGATGGCTACAAGGAGGGCGCATGGGAGTTCTGCGCCTACGACGTCGACAAGGCTAACGAGTACCTCGACAAGGTTGCTCCCGCTGGCGCTAACGGCGATCGTGGCATTAACGTGACCCTTTCCTACAACCAGGATGGTGGCCACAAGGAGATCATGGAGTCCATCATCGGTGACCTCGCCAAGGTTGGCGTTACCGCTGTCTCCGATACCCCTGAGTGGTCTGCCTTGCTCGAGCAGTACCAGAACTTTAACTATCAGTTCGGTCGTCTGGGTTGGATTGCCGACTACCCGATTATGGACAACTTCCTGTATCCGCTGTTCCACTCTGACTCCCTCGGTGGCGACAACCGCTCCGGTTACAACAACCCCGAGTTCGACGCCAAGGTCAACGAGGCTCGCACCACGGTTGACGACGAAGAGCGCGTTGCTAAGATGCAGGAGGCCGACGCTATGGTCGCTGCCGACTGCCCGGTCATCCCGGTGATGTTCTACACGCACACCATCGTCGGCTCCGATCGCATCAAGCACCTCTATGTCGATCCGCAGAAGCACGCCGAGCTGGGTACCGCTGAGCTCGCCTAAGAGTTTGCAGCTTCCGTGAGGGTCAAGTATTTACGTAGACCTCATGGGAAACATACAGTTCTCCCTAACCTGGGGTAAACTGGCTGATGGTAATTTTGGGATGCCGGTCTGGCGATCGGCATCCCATTTAGGTTAATCCCTAGATAGGGGAGTGGTATGGGTAAGTACATCGTTAAACGTGTGCTTCAGTTCATCCCGGTATTTTTGGGCGTTACGCTGATTCTGTTCGCCCTTCAGAATATCGTGCCGGGAGATCCGATCAAGCTGATCGGTGGAGACAAGGCTCTGTCCCCCGAGGTGGAGCTTCAGCTTCGCGTCCGCTATCACCTGGTCCAGTCGGACGAGGACGGCAACGCGATCCTTGACGAGAACGGCGACCCCGTTCAAACGTCGCTCGTGGACCGTTACTTGTATTACATGAACGGCCTGCTTCATGGCGATCTGGGCAATTCGTATCAGCGTAAGCTGCCGGTTACGGAAATCTTTGCCCAGAAGTATCCGTATACGGTCAAACTTGCCGCGTGCGCCATCGTGCTCGAGGCAATCATGGGTATCGGTGCGGGTATCATTTCGGCGGTAAAGCGTTATTCCTTCTGGGATATTTTGGTAACGCTCACCACGTCGATCCTCGTTGCGGTCCCGGCCTTCTGGCTCGGTATGTTGCTGCAGCTGTTCTTTGGCGTCATCCTCAAGGACGCTACGGGCGGTGCAATCTCCATGCCGATCTCGGGTGCCGGCGGTTCCAGCTCTCAGTATCAGGATTGGATGCACTATGTGCTTCCGACCATTACGCTGGCTTCGGTTTCGACCGCTTATGCCGCCCGCATTATGCGCTCGCAGCTGCTTGACGTCATGAACCAGGATTACATCCGTACAGCAAAGGCCAAGGGTCTCTCCAATCGCGCGATCATCGTCAAGCATGCGCTTAAGAATGCACTCATCCCCGTCGTTACCTATATTGGTGTCGACTTTGGTGGCATGCTTTCGGGCGCCATCCTGACCGAGACGGTTTTTAACTGGCCCGGTATCGGCTATGAGGTCTATCGCGCCATTAGCATGCGTGACTGGCCCATCGTTATGGGCGGCGTTACGCTCATCGTCGTCGTCGTCATGGTGATTAACCTGCTCGTCGACATTAGCTATGCATTCCTCGACCCGCGCATCCGCCTTGGCGGTCCGTCGGATAAGGCCTAAGGGAGGTACGTCTCATGCAGGAAACTGATTTTCAGTCTCAGGAGCAGGCTACCGCCACGAAGGCCGCATCTGCTCCCGCCAAGTCCCGCACGCTGTGGGGCGACGCTTTTAAGCGTCTTCGCAAGAACAAGCTCGCCGTTATCGGTGTCTGCTGGATCATCATCGTCGTTTTGGTTGCCCTGACCGCAGATCTGTGGGCTAAGCCCTGGCTCGGTTCGCCGACGGCTTCCGACTCGACCACCATGGCCGAGACGTCGCTGTTGGCTCCGTGTGCAGAGCACCCGTTTGGCACCGACGCCCTTGGTCGCGACATTCTCGTCCGCGTTATCTACGGTGCACGCGTTTCGCTGTCCGTCGGCATTATGGCCACCGCGATCTCCACGGTGATCGGTCTGGTCATGGGTGCTCTGGCCGGTTTCTACGGCGGGATCTGGGATACGATCATCATGCGCTGTGCGGACATCTTCCTGGCGTTCCCGTACGTGCTGTTCGTTGTCGCCATGATCGCCGTTATCGGCCGCGGTCTTCAGAACGTCTTTATCGCCATCGGTATTCTCGGCTGGCCTTCGATTGCGCGCGTCTTCCGCTCTGCGATCTTGACCGTCAAGGAAAACGACTATGTTGATGCTGCGCGCGCGATGGGTGCATCTGATGCTCGTATCGTCGTGCGTCACATCTTCCCGAACTCCGTCGCCTCCATCGTGGTCTACGCGACCATGAACATTGGTGGCGCCATCCTGACCGAGTCTGCTCTGTCCTTCCTCGGCATGGGCGTTATTCCGCCTACGCCTTCGTGGGGCTCCATGATTCAGGACGGTCAGCAGTATCTGCTGACTGCTCCCTGGATGATGATCATGCCCGGTCTGGCAATTCTCTCGACGGTGCTCGCCTTCACCCTGCTGGGTGACGGTTTGCGCGACGCCCTCGACGTCAAGATGAAGGACGCATAAGGATGAAGAAGAACAAGAACTATGTGGACCTGAAGGACCAGCCGGTTCCCGAGGGCCAGCATCTGCTCGAGGTCGATGACCTTAAGATGTATTTCCATACCGAGGACGGCGTCGTTCGCGCTGTCGACGGTGTGTCCTACACGCTCGATCGCGGCGAGACCCTGGGTGTCGTCGGTGAGTCCGGCTCCGGTAAGTCCGTGACCGCCATGACCATCATGGGCCTCATCTCGATGCCTCCGGGAAAGATTGAGGGCGGCGACGTTCGCTATCGCGGTCGTTCTATCCTCGAAATGACCGAGGAAGAGATGCAGCACATTCGCGGTAACGATATCGCGATGATCTTCCAGGATCCTATGACCTCCTTGAACCCGGTCTATAAGATCGGCAAGCAGGTGGGCGAGGGCCTTCGTCTGCACCGTGGCTACTCCAAGCAGGAGGCGCTCAAGCGCGCCACCGAGCTTTTGGACCTCGTTGGTATTCCCGAGCCCGAGAAGCGCGTCAATGAGTATCCGCACCAGTTCTCTGGCGGTATGCGTCAGCGCGTCATGATCGCTATGGCTCTTGCCTGCGATCCCGATATCCTGATTGCCGACGAGCCCACGACGGCTCTGGACGTTACCATTCAGGCTCAGATTATCGAGCTCATGCAGGAAATGCAGGAGAAGAACGGCAACGCCATCATCATGATTACCCATGACCTGGGCGTCGTCGCCGACATGGCCGACAAGATCATGGTTATGTACGCCGGCCGTCCCGTCGAGTTCGGTACTGCTGAGGAAATCTTCTACGAGAGCCGCCACCCCTACACCTGGGGCCTTATCCGCTCCATCCCGGAGCAGGCCATCGAAGAGAAGAAGCCGCTTACGCCGATTCACGGCAACCCGCCTTCGCTCATGAACCTGCCCGAGGGCTGCGTGTTCTCGCCTCGTTGTCCCTATGCGACCGATAAGTGCCGCAAGCAGCGCCCCGAGCGCGTTGTCACCGAGTCTGGTCATTACTCTGCGTGCCACTACTCCGGTGACCCCGAGTTTCTCAAGAACGCTCCTGAGACGTCCCGTACGCGCAAGGATTCCAAGAAGGGAGGCGAGGCGTAATGGCAGATACCAACGAGCGTACTCCGTTGCTGAAGGTCGAGCACCTCTCTAAGGAGTTCCCCGCTGAGTCCGGCATGTTCGCCAAGCGTTTTTCCAAGCGTGTCGTCTCTGCTGTAAATGACATCTCTTTTGAGATTTATCCTGGCGAGACCTTTGGTCTGGTTGGTGAGTCTGGTTGCGGTAAGTCCACGACGGGTCGCACCATCATGCGCTTGACCAAGCCGACCGCCGGTAAGGTGTTCTTCCAGGGCAAAGATGTTGCCGAGATGAGCAAGCATGAGATCAAGGACATGCGTCGCGAGATGCAGTTTATCTTCCAGGATCCTTATGCTTCGCTGAACCCTCGTATGACCATTGGCGAGATCGTCTCCGAGCCCATGACCATTCACGGCGTGGGCACCAAGGAGGAGCGTATTGAGCGTGTCCGCGAGCTGCTGGACGTCGTCGGTCTGAACCCCGAGCACATCAACCGCTATCCGCATGAGTTCTCGGGCGGTCAGCGTCAGCGTGTCGGCATTGCCCGCGCGTTTGCTCTGAAGCCCAAGCTGATTATCTGCGACGAGCCGGTCTCTGCACTTGATGTATCCATTCAGGCCCAGGTTCTGAACCTGCTCAAGGAACTGCAGGACAAGTTCGGTACCGCGTATCTGTTTATCGCTCACGACTTGTCCGTCGTGCAGCACATTTCCGATCGCGTTGCCGTTATGTATCTGGGTAAGATGGTCGAGGTTTCGGACTGGAAGACGCTCTATAGCGAGCCTCACCATCCGTACACGCAGTCGCTGCTGTCTGCCGTGCCGGTTCCCGATCCGGATATCCAGAAGACCCGTAAGCGCATCATCCTCGCCGGCGATCCGCCGTCACCGTTGGATCCGCCGACCGGCTGCCGTTTCCACACGCGCTGCCCGATCGCGCAGGGTATCTGCTCTGAGAAGCTTCCCGAGTTTAAGGAAGTCGCACCGGGTCACTGCTGCGCGTGCCACTTCGCGGAGCCGTTCCCGATCAAGGAATCGCACATCGACCTGTAGTCGGTTGTTCTCGTCCGGGCCCGCCCTGAAGTTACTTTTCAGAACGTCCTCGGACATGCAAGAAACCCCCGCTGCGCACTTCGTGCGGCGGGGGTTTCTTGCGTCCTGCGGAGTGTTCTGAAAAGTAACTTCAGGGCGGGCCCTGCGGCAACTCGGCAGGGGGAGTGCGATTCCTCGATCGCTCACTTTATCTAATAGGAAAGTTAGTGAGGCCGGAGCTTTAGCTCCGGCCTCCTTATATAAGGGCTCGGCAAAGCCGAGCCACCAAATTTGCATCAGCCCCCAGAACATGTTTGAGAACTGTGCCTGAAGTACGTATTTGCAAGCCCCGAATCGGTGCTGCCTCCCGGCGCATTCCGCAGGGGGAGCGATATTTTGCAGCACGAAGTGCGCAACAAAATATCGCTCATGCCCGAGGACGCGCCGGGAGGCAACACCGATTCGGGGCCGGACACACGGATCTACCTGCGCATTTACAAATTCGTAAACTTTTTTGAAAAAAGTGCTTGCACAGTTCTCGAATCATAGGTTATTATCTTCCTCGTTGAACGCGCGGGTCCAACAAAACGAACCGTGAATCAACAACATAGCATGTCGGAGTGGCGGAATTGGCAGACGCGCTAGCTTGAGGTGCTAGTGACCGCTTTTTGGTCATGCGGGTTCAAGTCCCGCCTCCGACACCATCGCATTTGAGAAGCCTCTTCGGAGGCTTTTTTGTTACCGATAGACGGTGAGGTCCACGATGGAAACGCTTGAGCGCAACGAGTGGGCAGACGTTGCCCAACTGGTCGAGATCACGAGCGATGCTGTCATCATTTGTGAGCTCGACGGAACCATTCTGCATGTGAATAACCGTTTGCTCGACCTGATGTGCGAAGAACGCGCTGACGTCATCAGCGGTGATGTCAAAGACGTTCTGTACTCGTCTGCCTTTGAGCGCGCGACCGAACATCGTCTGCCGTTTGAGACCGATGGCTCCGAGAGCGAGCTGATGCTCAAGCTGAGCGACGGGTCCTTTATTCCCGTCTTGGTTCGCGCAGGTTCCGTTACGCCTCCGCGTATCTTTGGACGTCGTGCACCGCGTGTCCTGGTGGCGCTTCACAGCATCGAAGAGCAGTATTCCCACGATCGCCAGCTCAAACGTGCGCTATCGGAGCTTAGGGTGGCGAATAAACGCCTTTCGGGTACCCTTTCGGTCATTATGAGTACCGTGGGCTCCGATGAGCTCCCCAGCTTGCTCGATACCGTTTTGAATCAGCTCGTTGGAACGCTCGATGCCTCCGGTGCGGCTATCTATTTTTCTGAGAGCGGCGGCTTTAAGCTCCGCGGTGTTTCTAGGGAGCTTGAGGATAGCTATCTGCCCGAGTTTATGCCGTACGGCGCGGGCATTCCGACCTACGTGCTTCGCGAGTCGCGTGCCTGTCGCCTGTCGATTCAGCAGGACCTTGAGGGCGACCGGGTTGCTTCGGGTATGTTCATGGATTTGGACAATCGTTCCAAGCACTTGCTGCGCGTGCAGGATATGCCCCCGTATCGCAGCGAGATCTGTCTTCCCGTGTTTTACGGCACGCAGGTCCTTGGCGTGTTGGAAGTTGGCTGGAAGCGCCCCCAGGCGCCACTTGCCTATGACGTGAACGTGCTCGAGGTCATCTGCGATTATCTGTCTATTCAGCTGGTCGGCATGGCGTCGAGCTTACGTTCGCGCCGCACGGCGGAGCTCGGCCGCTCGCTCAATTTGCTGCGCGACGAACTGTTTACCTATCTCGATGATCCCGTTGCCGCCTCGCGAGCGGTGTCGACGGAAATCTGCACGGTGCTCAATTGTCATTTCTGCCCCGTGGAGTATGATGCGGGCCTCGAAACCTATGTCATCGATTTTGAGGGCGGCAGTCGTGTGGCGCTGCCGGACGATCCGGAGTCACTCTTCTTTTCTGTCACGGCGCCAGCAGCGCGCCTGGGGGCAGCCCCCGACGGGTTTGAGACATCGGTGTTGGGCGGGACGAGCGCTGACGACCTCAAGCACGTGCGCCTTACACGTGTGGACGAATCCACGTCTATGGGTTCATGGTTGAGGGCCCACGGCCTACCGTGTCAGGGGCTTTATGTCGACTCCGGCATCGAAGCGGGGCGCTACCACTCGGAAGCGGATGGCAAACGAAGCAACGATGCGATTGTTCCCGCTGATATCGCCAAGGGGCCGACGAGGCGCGCTTTGCTGCTCCGCGATGGCAGCCAAGAACCAATTGACGACCTTGAATACGACTACCTGGTGCATCTGGCGCATGACTTTGAGCTGATCTATGAAGGCGAGTCTCAAAAGCGCGAAGAGCGTCATATCGCTCAGACGCTTCAGATTGGCATGAGAAATTCGCTTGGTGACGTTCCGGGCATTGCAACCGATTCGGTATACCTATCGGCAACGAATTCTGCGTTGGTCGGCGGCGACTTCTATACGCTTGTCCGTCTTCCCGACGATTGTGCCGTAATGATTTTGGGCGATGTATCCGGCAAGGGGATTGAGGCGGCGTCGATGTCGGCGCTCGTCAAGACGGCGCTGACGGCCTATGCCTGGGAGGGTGCAGGGCCTGCCCGTATGGCACGCTCGCTCAATAGCATGCTCATGGGCTTTTCGAGGGTCGAGACGTTTGTGACGGCGTTTATCGCCAAGATCGATCTTAAAGCGGGCCGCGCTACTTATTGCTCTGCGGGACATCCTCCCACTATGGTCATTAGGCCGTCGTCGACGCCGCGTGGCGGCGGCGAGACCTGCGGGGGAGAAGTGGAGCTCCTTGGGTGCCAATCGGGCGTGATCGGTGCCTTTGAGAGCATGGTCTACGAGACGGGCGTGTTTACATTCGCTCCTGGTGACATGCTATTTATGTATACCGACGGAACAATCGAAGCACGTGATCGCTCGGGTGCTTTCTTTGGCGAGCAGCGCCTTCGTGACCTTCTGCTCTCTGTCTCGGGTGAGGGCGTATCGGGAATCTGCGGTAAGGTCTTGGGCGAGCTTGATCGCTTTACCGAGTCGGCGCTGGACGATGACATCGCGCTGGTCTCCCTTGAGTTTTTACGGGGTCGATCGTAGGTCACGACGCCTGACGGGCGAAATCTGCGCGGTTGCAGATACGTGTGCATCGAGCGAGCTCTTTTGGGGAACCATGGTCGTATGAATGAGTGGAATGACATAGCGGTTTTGACGCCACCGGGCGATATCGACATCGCCTCGGTGCCCGCACTGCGCCGACGGTTGGATAATTTGATCGACCGGGGCGTGCGTCGTGTTGTCATCAATTGCCAGGCCGTGGGCTTTATCGACTCGACGGGTTTGGCGTTTTTGCTTACACGTGCTAGAGAGCTTATGAGGCATGAGGGACTGCTTTCGCTCGTTAACGCCTCCGATGGGGTCGTTCGCTTTTTGGAAATTGCCCGACTTGTCGACATCCTGCATGTCGCGGGCCCGGCGCGGGAGTCGATTCCCGCCATTCCGGTGGGGGAGTTGCCGCGATGGAGCAAGAGCGTCGAAGTGCAGCGAGGCATCGAGAATCTCCCGTATTATCGGCACCGTGTGGCCGAGCTCCTCGAATCGCTTCCCCTGAGGCGTGATGAGCGCTATGACGTCGCATTGGCGTTGGGGGAGGCATTGGGTAACGCATATGACCATGCGGGCGGTGTTGGCTGCATCCTGACGGTTCAGGCCTATGGGGACCGTGTTGTGCTCGAGGTGCTTGATCGGGGCGCTGGCTATTCTATCGATGGGGCGAGCGAGCCGGTGGCATCCGAGGAACGCGGACGCGGTATCAAGCTTATGCGCATGCTCGTCGATAACGTGGAGGTTGCCCGTCGCACGGATGGCGCTGGCACACGCGTTCGGATGGTGAAGCTGTTTAGCTCGGCATTGGAATCGTGCGCATAGCGCCTTGACTTGGCGTTATTTACCTGCATGAACTTGCTTTGGGCAACTTTTTTGAAAAAAGTACTTGCGTCTTTAGGACAACTCGCGTAAATTAATAACCCGCAAGCGGACATGGCTCAGTTGGTAGAGCACAACCTTGCCAAGGTTGGGGTCGCGGGTTCGAGCCCCGTTGTCCGCTCCATTGCATTTCCGGACCGTCTCAAGCGGTCCTTTTTCGGCGAAGTGGCCAAGTGGTAAGGCAGAGGCCTGCAAAGCCTTTACCCCCGGTTCGAATCCGGGCTTCGCCTCCAGGCAACATCCGGGCGCTCCGGCGCCCGTTTTGTTTTACATATGCGGACATGGCTCAGTTGGTAGAGCACAACCTTGCCAAGGTTGGGGTCGCGGGTTCGAGCCCCGTTGTCCGCTCCAAGCGCAACAGCCCGACTACTACGGTAGCCGGGCTTTTTTGTATCCATCGCATGGGCTCGAACCCGAGAGGGAGCGAGCGTTTTGGGTCGTGGCTGTGGCGTTGTTTGCTGCGAATGTCAGCTTTGGGCGTATCATCGTGGGCATCTCACAAAACCTCGTTGCAAGGGAGGCACGCCCCATGGTTACAGAAAAGTCTTCTTCGCGTTCATGGATGTCCGATGCCGCGATCTATCAGATCTACCCGCGCTCGTTTAAGGATTCGACTGGTTCGGGTCTGGGCGATATCGCGGGCATTACCCAGCAGATGGACTATCTTGAGCGGCTGGGTATCGAGGCCATCTGGCTGAGCCCGTTTTACCCATCGCCTCTTGTCGATGGTGGCTATGATGTGGCGGACTACTGCGATGTCGATCCACGTCTCGGCTCGCTTGACGACTTCGATGATATGATCGCTGCGGCTCACGCGCGCGGCATCAAGGTCATCGTCGACATCGTGCCCAACCATTCATCCAGCCAGCACCCCTGGTTCAAAGCCGCTCTTGCCGCCGGCCCCGGATCGCCCGAGCGCGCCCGTTATATCTTCCGCGATGGTCGCGGCGAGCATGGCGAGCTGCCTCCCACCAATTGGAATGCCAACTTTGGCGGCCCCGCATGGACGCGTGTTGCGGACGGTCAGTGGTATCTGCACATGTTTACGCCCGAGCAGCCGGACTTTGACTGGTCATGCCCTGAGGTTCACGCGCTCTTTTGCGACGTCCTGGCGTTTTGGAGCGATCGAGGCGTCGATGGCTTTCGCATTGATGTGGCGCAGGGTCTCGCCAAGGATCTCGACCGCGATGACCTCGACCGGTGGCATCTCGCCGAGGGCGATGACATGGTTGACGACGGCACCCATCCGCTGTGGGACCGCAACGAGGTCCACGAGATCTATCGCGAGTGGCGCCGCGTGTTCGACCGCTATAATCCGCCGCGCAGTGCCGTTGCCGAGGCGTGGGTGCTGCCCGAGCGCCAGTATCTCTACGCGCGTCCCAGCGAGCTTGGCCAGACATTCAACTTTGAGTTTGCCAAGGCCGCTTGGACCTATGATGACATGCACACTGCAATCGAGAAGGGCTTGAAGGCAGCCGTCGAACCCGATTCCGCCTCGACTTGGGTACTCTCCAACCACGACGTGCCGCGCGTGGCGACACGCTATGCCCTGCCGCAAATCAAGGCGACGCGCTACCACCAGATTGCGCTCGACTGGCTCTTACGTGACGGGTCGTCTTATGACGAGGACCGTGAACTCGGCGAGCGCCGCGCGCGGTCGGCCCTTTTGCTTGAACTGGCGCTTCCGGGCTCGGCATACGTGTATCAGGGCGAGGAGCTCGGCCTTTTTGAGGTGGCTGATATCCCGTGGGCTGCACTCGAAGACCCTACTGCGACCAATACGCACGGACCGAAGCGTGAGAAGGGGCGCGACGGCTGTCGTGTGCCCCTGCCGTGGGTGGCGGCGGACGATCCCGCGCATGGCGGATCGTTTGGGTTTTCGCCGGCAGACGCCGATGCGGCGCCCCATCTGCCGCAGCCTGCATGGTTTTCCGATTATGCTGCCGATAGGGAAGAAGTGGACCCGACATCGATGCTTGCGCTCTATCGTGACGCCCTCTGGCTGCGGCGCAAGCTGCGCGGGTGCGCCAACGATCTTGCGTGGCTCGATCTTGACGGGCGCACCGGTCTTGCGGATGGTGCCGAGGGCGCTGAGGGCGGCGTCATCGCCTATCGCCGCGATAACGGCTGGGCGTGTGTGACGAACTTCGGTGCAGCACCTGTGGAGCTGCCGGCGGGCAGGGTCCTGCTCACCTCATCACCGCTTGCAGACGGCAGGCTCACGCAGGACAGCTCTGCCTGGATCATGCTCGGCGAGATGTAGTGGCCTCTTGCGGCGAGTTTGCGTTTGCCTGCGCCTTCCGTGGTGGCTGATGTCCTCGCGAGGTTCGCGAGGGCGTCGCAAAACTTTTTAAAAAAAGTTCTTGCATTTGGGTGGATCATCCCGTATATTAAATCCTCGCAGGCGGACATGGCTCAGTTGGTAGAGCACAACCTTGCCAAGGTTGGGGTCGCGGGTTCGAGCCCCGTTGTCCGCTCCATTTGGGCGTTTAGCTCAGGGGGAGAGCGCTTCCCTGACACGGAAGAGGTCAGAAGTTCAAATCTTCTAACGCCCACCAAATGTTCGCAGCTCAGAGGCTATGTCCTCTGGGCTGTTTTGTTTTATGCCGCCAAACATGCCGGCAAATAAGCTACTAAATATTGATCCAAGGTCTGTACGCGATGGTCTTCGCATCCCGTAGAGGTGCCGGCAGATTGCATACGTCCTGGCCGATCGTGACCGCAACATGTTGGTCAAGCATAATCTTTTGGATTCTTTTGGCGTGAGCGGCTTGGTTTTGGTAGGATTTGTCAGCGGCTTGACTAAGGGGGTTTTATAACTGCCATGCAGGTAGCCGTGTTGGTAACGTTTTACCGACTTGCCAAGAACCCCTCATAATTAATGCGTCTGGAAAATGACCAATTGCTTTGACCTGCTGAAACACTATATGTTGTGTTTGACCTAAAAAAAGAATACAGGATATAGATGTGTCTTTGTCGTATGATAGATGGCGGACAGAGAACGAAGACCTTAACTGCCTCTTTCGAACGTGTCCTTGAGCCGCTTGATTGGCTCTAGGGAATGTCCGCATGGAGGCTTATGGTTTATCGAGAACACAGATTGCGCGACGGCGCCGCAAGACAGGGGCAAGCCCTGCCGGGCATCGTTTGGCTCTGAAGCGCAATGAGGCTACGACGCGAAAGAGGCAAGAGGATGAAGATCATCAAGCGCAGCGGCACCGAGGTTGTCTTTGACATCGATAAGATCGTCAATGCCATCCGCGCCGCCAACTTGGAGGTCGAGGAGAGCTCTCGTCTAACCGACCGCCAGGTGGTTTATGCGGCGCAAAACGTCGCCGAGGCATGCGAGAACGCGGGCCACACCGTTTCGGTCGAGGAGATCCAGGATTTGGTCGAGGACGAGATCATGCGTCTCGACTGCTACGAGGTTGCCCGCCACTACATCATCTATCGCTATGTTCAGAGCCTGAAGCGCCAGAAGAACACGACCGATGACAAGATCCTGTCGTTGATTGAGTGCAATAACGAAGAGGTCAAGCAGGAGAACTCCAACAAGAACCCGACCGTCAACTCCGTTCAGCGCGACTATATGGCCGGCGAGATTTCCAAGGACCTGACCCAGCGCGTGCTGCTGCCTCAAGAGATCGTGGATGCCCATAATGAGGGCCTGATCCACTTCCATGATTCGGATTACTTTGCTCAGCACATGCACAACTGCGACCTGGTGAACCTGGAGGACATGCTCCAGAACGGCACCGTTATCTCGGGCACGCTGATCGAGAAGCCGCACAGCTTCTCGACCGCCTGCAACATCGCGACGCAGATTATCGCTCAGGTTGCTTCCTCCCAGTACGGCGGCCAGTCGATTTCGCTGACCCATCTTGCTCCGTTTGTTGAGGTGAGCCGTCAGAAGATTCGCGGCGAGGTCGCCCGCGAGCTCGAGGAGCTCGGCGTTTCCGCATCTCCCGAAAAGGTCCGCGAGGTTGTTGAGGATCGCCTGCGCGATGAGATTCGTCGCGGCGTCCAGACGATTCAGTATCAGGTCGTGACCCTTATGACCACCAATGGCCAGGCGCCGTTCGTGACGGTCTTTATGTATCTTAACGAGGCCCGTACGCCTCAGGAGAAGCACGATCTTGCCATGATCGTGGAGGAGACGCTTCGCCAGCGCTACGAGGGCGTTAAGAACGAGGCCGGCGTTTGGATTACCCCGGCATTCCCCAAGCTCATCTATGTACTCGAGGACGATAACGTTCACGAGGATTCCCCGTACTTCTACCTGACCCAGCTGGCTGCCAAGTGCACCGCCAAGCGCATGGTTCCCGACTACATCTCCGAGAAGAAGATGCGCGAGCTCAAGCTGTCGAAGGGCGAGACCGCCGGCAACGGCGACTGCTATACCTGCATGGGCTGCCGCAGCTTCTTGACGCCCGACCGCTCGGGCAACGGCTTTAACAACGTTGCCAATGCGCTGAACTACGACCCGAACAAGCCCAAGTACTATGGTCGCTTTAACCAGGGCGTCGTGACCATCAACCTGCCTGATGTCGCGCTGAGCTCGCATCAGGACATGGACAAGTTCTGGAAGATCTTCGACGAGCGCCTTGAGCTGTGCCACCGCGCCCTGCTGTGCCGTCATGAGCGTCTGATGGGTACGCTTTCTGACGCCGCACCGATTCTTTGGCAGTACGGTGCCCTCGCCCGCCTGAAGAAGGGCGAGACGATCGATAAGCTGCTCGTGGGCGGTTACTCCACCATTAGTCTGGGTTATGCCGGCTTGTATGAGTGCGTCAAGTACATGACGGGCCACAGCCACACCGAGAAGGAGGGCACGCCCTTTGCCATGGCCGTCATGCAGCGCATGAACGACAAGTGCGCCGAGTGGAAGGCCGAAAGCGATATTGACTTCTCGCTGTACGGTACCCCGCTTGAGTCGACGACCTACAAGTTCGCCAAGTGCCTGCAGCGTCGTTTTGGCATCATCCCGGGCGTGACGGACAAGGGCTACATCACCAACAGCTACCACGTCCACGTGTCCGAGGAGATCGACGCCTTCGATAAGCTTAAGTTTGAGGGCATGTTCCAGCAGCTTTCGCCGGGCGGTGCCATCTCCTACGTCGAGGTTCCCAACATGCAGGACAACCTCAAGGCTGTCATTCGCGTGATGCAGTACATCTACGACAACATCATGTACGCCGAGCTCAACACCAAGAGCGACTACTGCCAGGTGTGCGGCTACGACGGTGA
Source organism: uncultured Collinsella sp. (assembly GCA_902482035.1). GTDB lineage: Bacteria > Actinomycetota > Coriobacteriia > Coriobacteriales > Coriobacteriaceae > Collinsella. The sequence goes on from CABSYW010000012.1 coordinate 50,756, forward strand.
GATCAAGATTGTCGAGGATGACGGCAAGCTGGTGTGGGAGTGCCCTAACTGCGGCAACCGCGATCAGGAGAAGATGAACGTCGCCCGTCGTACGTGCGGCTACATCGGTACCCAATTCTGGAACCAGGGTCGAACCGAGGAGATCCGCGATCGCGTGCTGCATCTCTAATAACCATCCCAGGCCGCCCCGTAGCGAGGCCCCGGACCTTTACTCGCTATTTCGGACAGTCCTGGCTCACGACGGAGGCGCCACTGGCGCCTCCTGTTCGTGCGGAACTCATATCGAGCAAAGGTCCGGGGCCTCGCTACGGGGTGGCCAAGTTGACGTAGCGGAGATGCAGCTCGCAGTCTGCTCACTCCTCGAAGTTCTTAGCGGAAATAATTCGAGCTGCAGCAGCGATTTACTTGCGATGACGGTTGAGCTGCAACAAAGTTTTTATTGGACCTCGAACCCTATACTCGATGTTCGTTTCGTTCATTGAGTTGCCTTTTGCATGAGGCCGGGACATATCGTCCCGCCCGCAGTTTCGCAGGCCGCAGGCCGAGAATGTTTGAGGACGGGATGATATGTCCCGGCCTCCCGGGAGAGTTACCTATGAACTACGCGAATATTAAGTATTTCGACATTGCTGATGGGGAAGGCGTTCGTACTTCTCTGTTTGTGAGCGGGTGCCGTCGTGGGTGCAAGAACTGCTTTAACTCTGTCGCGTGGGACTTTGCTGCGGGTGAGCCGTTCGATCGTGCCGTCGAGGACAAGATTATCGAGAGCCTCGACCATCCCTTTATCGATGGCCTGACGATTCTGGGCGGCGAGCCTATGGAGCCCGAGAATCAGGCGGGGCTTGTTGACTTTATCGAACGCGTGCGTGCGGCCTATCCCGCGGGGTCGGGCAAGACCATTTGGTGCTTTACCGGCGACGTGCTCGAGGAGCTTATGCCGGGTGGTCGTCACCATACCGAGGTGACGGACCGTATCCTTGCCTGCCTCGACATGTTGGTGGACGGCCCGTTCGTTCAGGATCTGTACGATATCTCGTTGCGCTTTAGGGGCTCGAGCAATCAGCGCGTGATTGATATGAACGCCACGCGCGCCCGTGCTGTGCGCGAGGGCGTTGCGCTTTGCGACGCTGTGGAGCTTTGGCGGGACGATCCGGTCTATTCGACCCATACTATGTAGCTTGTGGCCGATGCCAAAGGGCGTGGTACCATAGCGCGAACGCAAAATCGGAAAAGTGAGGCCCAGATGGTCGATCAGGAAAAAGTCGAGACCGCCATTAAGCTGTTGCTTGAGGGCATAGGCGAGGACCCAACTCGTGAGGGCCTGCTGGAGACCCCGGCTCGCGTTGCCCGTATGTATGGTGAGATCGCCGGCGGTATGGACCAGAGTGCCGAGGAGCACCTGTCCAAAACCTTTGCCGTCGCTTCGAACGATTTGGTTATCGAGCGCGACATCACGTTCTACTCGCTGTGCGAGCACCATCTGCTGCCGTTTTATGGCAAGGCCGCCATTGGCTATATCCCTAACGGTCGGGTGGCTGGGCTTTCCAAACTCGCCCGCACGGTTGAGGTTTATGCCCGCCGTCTGCAGCTGCAGGAGCAGCTGTGTGCGCAGGTTGCCGACGCTCTCATGGATTATCTCGCTCCCCAGGGAGCGATTGTGCTCATGGAAGCCGAGCATATGTGCATGACCATGCGCGGCGTGCAAAAGCCCGGCACCAAGACCGTGACGCTCGCTCGCCGCGGCGTCTTTGAGACTGATCCCGCGCTCGAGGAGCGGTTCTTTAGGATGCTGGGCCGTTAGCATGAGGGTCGTCAACGACTTTACATCGAAGACCGATGAGGGGACGTCGCGTCGCGGCTTTATGGCTTCGGGCTTGGCTCCCTTTGGTGCCATGCCTCGCATTGATTACATTTGCGCCAACGGGCTGTTCCGGCGGCACCTGGGTAACATTGCACAGTTGGAATCGGGGCGCATCTTCTGCCGCCACGGTATTGACCATCTTCTCGATGTCGCTCGCATTATGTGGATCAAGAATCTCGAGGAACAGCTCGAATTTGACCGTGAGGTCATCTACGCCACGGCACTTCTTCACGATATCGGCAAAGATGAACAGTATGAATCGGGTATATCCCATGATGTTGCAAGCGAACGCGTCGCTGATGCGATTCTCGGCGGCATGCCCGATGATGTGGCGTTTGAGCCGGCCGATGCCGCAGCCATTAAGACGGCCATTCTGGGCCATCGAAAGCTGCGTGTGAACAGCCAACCGCTTGAGCGTCTGCTCTATGCAGCCGACAAAGCGTCGCGCGCCTGCTTTGCATGCCCCGCGCGCAATGCTTGCAACTGGAGCGATGATAAAAAGAACCTGTCGATTCGCGTGTAGTTAGTTTGCGCGGTCGGGGTTCTAAACGAAGGAGACGATCGCGATGAGCAACAAGAAACTGCCCGAGAATGCAACCAAGACTGAAGGCGCCGAGCTCGCCCGCCGTGGAAGGGGCGAAATATCCACCGCAACGGCGGTTCCCCACGTGAGCTATGACGATCTGCGCCATGCTGACCGCATTACTATCGACGGTCTCGAGGTCTTTGCCAACCACGGCGTGTATCCCGAAGAGAACGCGCTGGGCCAGAAGTTCATCGTGTCCTTGGTGCTCTATGTCGACCTGCGTGCAGCGGGGGAGCACGATAACCTGGACGCTTCGATTGACTACGGCTCGGTGTGCCACGATGTCGATGGCTATCTGCGCGAGCATACGTTTAAACTCATCGAGGCGGCAGCCGAGGGTGTGGCCCAGATGCTGCTGCGTCGTTACCCCTTGCTGCTTGGCGTGCGTGTTAAGCTCGATAAGCCTTGGGCTCCCGTCGGTCTTCCCCTGGCAAGCTGCGGCGTCGAGATCGAGCGCGTGCGCTAGTCGACGCTAGAGCTTGTTGAGGGGCGGCTGCTTGAGCCGCTGCGACAGAGCTCTATTGTTGGGGCAGTATGTGTCGAGCAGGGCGTGAAACCGCTGATTGTGGCTTGGCTCGAGCAGGTGGACGAGCTCGTGGGCGACAACCATGCCGAGACACTCGATGGGATAGGCGGCAAGTTCGCGTGCGATGCGAACGGCACCGGATTTGGGCGTGCATGAGCCCCAACGCGTTTTCATGCTACGTACGGAAACGCGGGAAACGGCGACACCCATTGCGATTTCGTACGCGCGTACCATATCGCGCAGCGCCGTGGTGACCTCGGATGCATAGAGTTGGTCGATGCGGGTCTGGAGCTCATCGGACGTCAGGCCGTCGAGGGTTGCGCGCCGCTTGGCCTGTGGGCGTTCGTTCGATTTGTCGGCACCTATAAAACTTGCGAAGGTGGCCTGCTTGGGCCGCGGTGCGGGTGACTTAAAGTTGTGATCGAGCGCATCTTGTACCGTGATGGGCTTGCCCCAAAGTGCAATGATGGACGAGGGACTGAGTGACTCTCGCGCCGTCGCCTGACTTTGCTCACGCTGGGCAAGTCGGCTGATAATCCAGGCGCTGTTGCGCTTCACAAACGCTTCGATACGCTCGCGGCTGGCGCCGAGCGGCGCGCTGGCGTGGACCTCACCGCTCGATGTGACGCGTAGGTTGAAGTTCTTGACGCACTTTTTGGTAACGACGACGGGGATGGGCGTCCCATCCGGTCGGGGTACGGAAATCGTAAACTGCTGCGTCAAAAGCGGTCCTTCAGATTGGGGACGGGCCGGCATGTCGACCGTTCGGCATGCCGGCCCGCTCAAGGGATGTGAAATTAATAACGCTCAAAGAAGGCAAGCGCGTTGTCGCTGCAGAGCTTCTGCATCACGGTCTTGCCAAAGTGCTTGGAGAGCATGTTCTGGAACTCGGGCATCTTGCTGGCGTCGGAGAGGAAAGCGGGCACCGCGGCACCGTCCCAGTCGCCGCCGAGCGCGATGACATTTTCGCCACCCAGGTCAAGCCAGTGCTCGATATGTGCCGCCAGCTGGTCGAAGGTGACGTCTGCGGCTGTCTTGTCGGTTGCGTCGTTGGATAGGAACTCGCTGCAGTAGTTGAGGCCGACGATGCCACCCATGTCGCGAATGGTGCGGAACTGGTCGTCGGTAAGGTTGCGCTTAACGCCGCAAACTGCGCGGGAGTTGGAGTGGCTGGCGACGAAGGGGCGCGTGGCGTGGGCGACAACCTCGTCAAAGCACTCATCGTTGAGGTGGGAGACGTCGAGCACCATGCCGGCGTGCTCCATCTGCGTAAGCGCCTCGATGCCGGCGGCGGTGAGGCCGGCGTGGGTGTCGTGGCCGCTCGCGAGCGGTCCCTGCGCGTTCCAGCTGAGTGATGACATGAGTACGCCCAAGCTCTTGAGCACCTCGATCAGCGCGGGGTCCTCGGCAAAGAACGTGGCGTTTTCGATGGTGTGGATGCAGGCGACCTTGCCATCTTTGAGCGCAGGGCGAATGTCTGCCGCGCTGCGTACGTTGACCATGCGGTCGTGGTTGAGCATTGCCTGGCCGCTCATGTGCGCCATGATCTGCGCCTGGAAGCGCGCGGCGTGGGCGGTGGGAATCTCGTCGGGGACAAACGTGGCGAAGCACTGTGCCCACGGCGTGTTGCCGATCTTTGCGAGCGAGATGGCGCAGGCGTTGCCCTCGATGAGGTCGAAATCTTGCGGATGCGTTTCGTCGCCAGGGAAATAACCGTCGGTGCCGGCGGTAAAGCGCAGGTCGAGATCGAGCGTGGCCCAGCCGATTCGGTCGGCGGTGTCGCAGTGTAGGTCAAATACGGGATATGCCATGGTTCCTCCGGTTGCAGCGTTTCTTTGCAAACTGTCATTGAATTGTATGACTAGGGTATAGTTAGCGCCATATGTTCACGGCGGCCCGCGTTGTGCGCCGCCCTTATCACGGAGGTTACCATGTCCAACCAGGGCAAGAAGGTCAAGACCCATTATCGTGGCACGCTCGATGACGGCACGCAGTTCGATAGCTCCTACGATCGCGGCGAGCCGCTGGAGTTCACCTGCGGCGCCGGTCAGATGATCAAGGGCTTCGACGCCGCTGTTGTCGACATGCAGGTGGGCGAGAAGAAGACCGTGCACATTCCTGCTGCCGATGCCTACGGCGAGCACAATCCCGAGATGGTTATTACCTTCCCGGCCGAACAGGTTCCCAACATCGAGCAGATCGAGAAGGGCATGAAGCTTTTCCTGTCCACGCCGAGCGGTATGCCCGTTCCCGCCGTGGTCATCGACGTAACGCCCGAGGCTGTGACGCTCGACGCCAACCACGAGCTGGCCGGCAAGGACCTCAACTTTGATATCGAGCTCGTCGAGGTCGAGGGTTAGAGTATGCCTGAACGCTTGGTTTCGACGACATGCTTGGGAAATCTCAACGATCCGTCCTATGAACTCCTGCTTCGCCGGAAGCTGGGCGGCGTCTTTGAAGTTGACGATCTGCTGTTCGATTGGGACCAGGCTGATGTATGCGCGTTTGTGGGCGTGACGGAGCTGGGGCGCACGGTCGATGTTCGGCTGGATACTGCCGACGGCGGTCGTCTTGCCGACGGCGACGTGCTCGCCATTGACCGTTCGGGCGTGGTGCCCGTGGCGGTTGTCGTGCGCCTGCGCAGCGCCGAGGTTTATTTGGTCGAAGTTGACCGCATGGACCCGATTGCGCTCGCGCATGCGTGCTGGGAGATCGGCAATATGCATGCGCCGCTTTTCCGAGGCGATTCGGACGAGCATACCGTGCGCATGTATACGCCGGTGCAGCCTGTTTTGGGCCGCATGCTCCGGGGCGTCGAGGGCGTTCGGCTCTCGAGGGTTATCCGTGAACTCGATTCGGACCGGCGCTTTGCGTCGAGTGCGGCGGATGCCGTTGTGAGTATGGCTCCAGACTTTACGATCGTAAAGAAGGCGCGCGGTTAACGTGCGTATAAGTAAGACGGACTTTGAGAGGCAACTATTCAAAGTCCGTCTTTCTGTTGATGAGATGCTGTGGGGGAAAGCATATGGGTCTTGAAGGAATCAAGCTGATTGCATGCGATTTGGACGGCACGTTGCTGCATCCGGGGGAGCGCGAGCCGCGTTCCGAGGCCTTTGAGCTCATCGATGAGCTGCATCGTCGCGGTATCGTGTTTATGCCGGCGAGCGGCCGTCAATATGCGAGCTTGCGCTACCTGTTTGCCCCGGTGGCCGATGAGCTCGCCTATGTATGCGAAAACGGAGCCCTGGTGATGAGCGAGGGGCGTGCCGTTGTCAAGCGTTCCATGGAGCGTAGCCTTGCTATGGATATCGCGAATGCCGTGGTTGCGTATCCCCATGCCGACGTGACCCTTTCATGTGAGGGACACCTCTACACCATGAGCGGCAACGATGCATTCGTCGATCATTTGCGCTATGAGGTCCACTGCGATGTGGCGGTGGTCGACCGCCCCGAGGACATCGACGAGGACGTCATTAAGATTGCCTTCCAGACGCCCGAGGTGGATCAGCCGGCGGCCCTGGAGTATTTCGAGCGCCTCTTTAGCGACCGTGTTGACGTGATGACGTCGGGAACCGAATGGACGGACTTTATCGGTTTCGGTTCGGGCAAGGGCTCCGCGCTTGCCGATTACGGTCGTGCCCTGGGTATTTCGCCCGATGAGATGATGGCGTTTGGCGATAACGAAAACGATCGCGACATGCTCAACGTCGTGGGCCATCCTTATCTAATGGAGAACTGCAACCCCTCTATGCGTGGCATTAACGACCGCGTCCGCTACGTGCGCACGGTCGAAGAAGAGCTGCGTCGTCTACTTGCTGAGTAGACATTTGGGACATGTCTAGAAATCTACCTACAGTCGGGGCAGAGACCCTCGAAGATGGTGTAGTGCGACGTGACGTGCCAGCCGATTTGCTCGGACGCCTTGGCGTCGAGCTGGGCATCGAAGGGGAGCGGTACGTCGATGACGCGGCTGCACGAGGTGCAGATGATATGCGCATGCGGCTCGATCGTGCGATCGAAGCGGCTGCCGCCCGGCGTCTTGATGGAGAGAATCTCGCCGGCATCTGCCAAGAGATTGAGGTTGCGGTAGACCGTGCCGCGGCTGATCTTGTCATCCTGTTCGCGCACGGCGTTGTAGATTTCGTCGGCGGTGGGATGGTTATAGCTTTGGCGCACGGCGTCAAGAACCAGCTTTCGCTGCTTGGTATTCCTTCTTTGCACCGCCATGCGCCTCGCCTCTTTTCTATTAACGGTCGTAGGTAAATGATACCGTATTTAGCACACAATACTAATAATGAGGACTGAAACCGTCTTCATTGGCAAGTGGGGCTCGGGCCTGGGCGTCTACGAGGCGAAAACGCGTTCCCATGCGCTCGTAGGAGGCATGAAGCGCCTCGAGATGAGATAGGACGTTTGCCGGAGCTCCCTGTATCTCCATCTCGACTGAGCCGTCTTCCATGTTACGCACCCAGCCGGTGAGTGCGCGTGCCTGTGCGAGGTTGGTGTTGGTAAAGCGAAAACCAACGCCTTGGACTTGCCCCGCCCAGCGCAGGAAATAGCGCAGGGGAGTGTCTTGAGTGGCCTCGTCGCTTGCGAGTACGGTAAGCCTGCGGCGCAGCTCGAGCTCGACGTTTGATGGTTTTTGAGGCTCTCGACTGCCGCCGGTGACGCTGGAGAAGAACGTATCGAAGAGGCCCATCGCTATGCCTGCTTGCCTGCGTCGGCCGGGAAGGTAATGCCGGCCTGCTGGCGCACGGCATCCATGATGCGCAGTGAGACGAGCGTGACATCGCGGTAGTGGCCAAGCTCGTGGCGTCCCGCCGGGGTCTCCCAAATCTCTTCCTTAACGTTATCGATGCCGTCGATGGCGGTGATAAAGTCTGTGAGTTCGTATTCCATAGTGTTGCTCGATTTGGGCAGGTCGAGCACGCGGCCGTTGTCGCCCTGTTCGCGCGGTGCCTCGGTCGCCGAGCCGCGTACGACATCGCCGCGATAGTCGATGTGGACGTTGCGGGGCGTGGACAGATGGTCGATCTGGATAGTGCCACGCTCGCCTTCGATCTGCGAGGGCAGCAGGTCATTCGTAATTTTGGAGTGCGCGAGCTCGACGGAGATGCGGCCTCCGCCGTAGCTGGCGAGGATGGAACCGCAGCCGTCGATGGGGCCGTGCGTGAGCTGTCGCGTGGTGGGGTCGAGCAGAGTAGTCATGCTCGTAAGGCCGGAGGGCATGCCGAAAATCTCGACCATGGGCTCGACGGCGTAGACGCCAATGTCCATGAGGGAACCCGATGCCATATTGCAGTCAAAGATATTGGTGGCGCGTCCCGCGAGAATCTCGTTGTAGCGCGAGGAATACTTGCCAAAGCGCAATGAAGCGCGGCGGATGGGGGCGATCTCGCCCAGGGCGTCCTCGATGGCGTGGAAGGCGGGATCGTGGAGGGGACGCATGGCCTCGAGGGCCACGACACCTGCTGCCTCGGCAGCGCGGAAGACTTCCAGCGCCTGCGCTTCGGTGGCGCAGAAGGGTTTCTCGACGATGACGTGCTTGCCACCGGCGATGCAGGCAAGGGCCTGCTCGTAGTGAAGTGCGTTAGGACTGCCGATATAGACGGCGTCGACGTCGACGGCTGCCGTAAGCTCGTCAAGTGCGGTGAAGTTACGCTCGCCGCCGTGTTCGGCGGTAAAGGCGGCGCCGCGCTCGGCATCGCGCGAGAGCGTGCCCACAAACGCGGCTTGGTCGTTGGCGTTGACGACCTGGATAAAGTCGTCGGTAATCATGGATGTGCCGATGGTCGCGATGCGCAGCATACGTCCCCCTTGCGTTGTTTGGTCTACAGGATGAGTGTAGCGCGTGGGGATATAAAGCTGCGCGAAAACGCTATTACAGGTCGCTCTCGTTAAAGCCGGTGTCGATATCGAGGTTGCTGCCGTCGGCCGCCGTGGTGGCGAGCTCATCGCAGCGCTCGTTGAGCTCGTGGCCGGCATGCCCCTTAACCCAGATGAACTCCACCTTATGCTTGCTTTTGGCGGCAAGCAGGCGCTCCCACAGGTCGCGGTTCTTGACGGGCTGCTTGTTGGCAGTTTTCCACCCGCGCTTTTTCCAGCCGTCGATCCAGTGTTTATTGAAAGCGTTGACGACGTACTGCGAATCGGAATGGACCTCGACCTCGCAGGGGCGGTTGAGCGCCTCGAGCGCCACGATGACCGCCATGAGTTCCATGCGGTTGTTGGTGGTCTTGGCGTAGCCGCGTGAAAGCTCGGAGGTGAAGGTCTTGCCGGCGGGGTTGGTGTATTTGAGTACGGCGCCGTAGCCGCCGCGTCCCGGATTTGATCGGGCCGAGCCGTCGGTATAGATGATGACCTTCACGGGCTTCCTTTCGTTGGGTACGTTTCGTGTGAGTGACCATTGTAGCGCCATGTCCGCCGGGGGCTAGCAATCTACGATTTCTACCCCGTCTTCCGACAGTTAGTTGGCATGGATGATGCGGTTGAGCTCGTCGAGGTATTGCTGCAAGAGGGGAGAGGGCTTGCGCTCGTCGTGCATGATATAGCCTACGTGCATCGTTGGGGCGTCTGCTAACGGGATCGATGCCATACCCCATTGCATTTCATTGGAGAGGACACCGGTCGACAGGGTGTAACCGTTCGACGTGATAAGTAAGTTAGTAAGTGTTCCGCGGTCCGAGATTCGTATGTTGCGGTCGCAAGGGATATAGCTAAAAGGTTCCTCGGCGTAATAGAAGGAGTTTGAGGTTCCCTGCTCAAAGCTGTAGCGCGTATAGGGTGTGAGGTCGGCAAGGGACAGCTGCGGGCGGCGGGCAAGCGGGTGGCGCTCGCTAACGAAGACGTGGACCGTCGCGTCGAATAGGGGATGGAAGCTCGCGCGCGCATCGGCAAAAGCCTTCTGCAGAACACGGGCGTTAAAGTCATCCAGATACAGAATGCCGATATCGCTGCGAAACGCGCGGACGTCATCGATGATCTGCGATGTGGTAGTCTCGCGCATGATGAACTCGAACTTGCTGTCGCGGCAGCGCTCGACCACGTTGACAAAGGCCTCGACCGAAAAGGCGTAGTGCTGGGCGGAAATGGCGAGGCGGGCTTGCGGGGTGCCGCCGTCCTCGTAGCGCGCCTCGAGCATATCGGCCTGCTCTACGACCTGGCGCGCATAGCCCAAAAGCTCGGTGCCGTCGTTGGTGAGCGTGACGCCGCGGCTGGAGCGCGTAAAGATCTCCAGGTGGAGCTCCTGTTCCAGGCTTTTGACGGCGTTTGAGATGTTGGACTGAGCGGTATAGAGGCGCTGAGCTGCGGCATTGATTGAGCCGGACTCTGCTACGGCGATCAGGAAACGAAGCTGCTGGAGGGTCATCGGCGCCATCCTTTCGAGTGTTATCTATATAACCGATAACAGGTTAGCGCTTTTAAGTGATTGACCGAGGGAAACAATGCTCGTACTATTCAAAACACACAAAGGCGGTAGGTAATTAAACCGACCACGGAACCGGGATGCGAAAGGAGGCCCGCATATGAATTGCTTACCAAGACGAATGCCGGGCTCCTGTTTGCGCCCGTCGGCGTGATCAGGAGACAGCGACTTACTTCTCTCTAATTTATTAACTTTTGTTCGATCAAGGAGATCATCATGAGCCAGTTCATCAACAACCCCGAGCACACCTTTGGTTTCGATACCCTGCAGCTTCACGTTGGCCAGGAGAGCGCCGATCCCGCATCCGACTCCCGCGCCGTGCCTATCTACCAGACCACGAGCTATGTGTTCCGCAACTCCCAGCACGCCGCCGACCGCTTTGGTCTTGCCGACGCCGGTAACATCTACGGCCGTCTGACCAACTCCACCCAGGGCGTCTTCGAGGACCGTATCGCCGCACTCGAGGGTGGTGTGGCAGGTCTTGCCGTCGCCTCCGGTGCTGCTGCCATCACCTATACCCTGCAGGCTCTTGCCCAGGCCGGTGACCACGTGGTGGCTCAGAAGACCATCTACGGTGGCTCCTACAACCTGCTGGAGCATACGCTCTCC
>CABSYW010000013.1 GCA_902482035.1 uncultured Collinsella sp.
AAGCACTCATGTAAGCCTGTCCCCAATGAGTGCAAAAAGGCGCCCTCCGTAGGGGAGGGCGCCTTTGGTAAGTTCTATGTGAACGCGAGGTCTTTGACCCGGAGAGTCCGAGGTACTTGTTGGTAAGACCTTATTTAGGAGCGCGCAACCTTGCCGGACTTGAGGCAGGTGGAGCAAACGTTCATCTTGCGACGGTGACCATCGACGACGACGTAGACGCGCTGGATGTTGGGGCGGAACTTACGGTTGGTGACGCGGTGAGAGTGGCTGATGGAGCGACCGGCAACGGGGTGCTTACCGCAAACTTCGCAAACTTTGGACATAACTGACCCTCCTTGGGCGACAAACGAACATGTCGCGTTAACAAACAAGCCTGAACTATAGCACAGAAGTCGCTCCCTGTGCGCAATCTACACAGAGATATTCCTCTTTTGGCGATAGTGCCCACGCTACGGCCCTGGACGTAGATCCGATTTGCGTGCAGCAGAGGGGATTATGCCAGCTCGTGCGTGCGTTTTCAAGCTCGTCCCACAAATATATATAGGTTTATGGAGCATTGGGCTCCGTTTACGGATTGCTCTGTATTTACGCTCGCAATTAAGCTCGAGGTTGGCTACACTATCCCTTGACCATTAAAGGGGTACGAGATACCCACATGGAATTACATAGCTGCCAAAGAGCAGCCTTTCCTGTGGGTGTCTGGTCCGCTTTAAGCGGTCGGGCATCTATTTTTTTGACTGTGTCAGCAGTCAAGACATGTGAGGAAGGAGATCGATGGGCACGACTTCCCCCAAGGCGGTCATCATGGACGAGACCGCCGTCAATCGAGCGATGACCCGCATCGCGCACGAGATTCTCGAGCGCAACGAGGGCTGTGAAGACCTCGCTCTGGTCGGCATCGTCACGCGCGGCGACCTTCTGGCAAAGAAACTCGCCGAGGAGATCAAGGAGATCGAGGGCGTCGAAGTTCCGCTCGGCAGCCTCGACATCAGCTTCTACCGTGATGACTACGCTACCAATTTCGCTCCCGCGATCCACGCCACCAACATTCCCTTTAGCGTCGACGGCAAGCGCGTCGTGCTGGTGGACGACATCCTGTACACGGGCCGTACCATCCGCGCCGCTCTGGACGCCGTCATGGACCTGGGCCGTCCGAGCCGTATTGAGCTGGCAGTTCTCGTTGACCGCGGTCACCGCGAGCTCCCCATCTCGCCGGACTTTGTCGGCAAGAACGTTCCCTCGTCGCATGAGGAGAACGTGCACCTATATATAAAGGAAGTCGACGGCCACACCGCCGTCGAGATTAACGACGTCGCGCCGGGTTCCCACGTGGGCTCCGCGCCGCTGGGAGGTGAGTAGTACCGTGGCGTTCAACCATAAGCACCTGATCGACATTACCGAGTACTCCGAAGAGGACATCAAGCTCATCCTCGAGACCGCCAAGGCGTTCTCCGAGGTCAACGAGCGTGCGATCAAGAAGGTCCCCACGCTCAAGGGCAAGACCATCGTCAACATGTTCAACGAGCCCTCGACGCGCACCCGCAGCTCCTTCGAGCTCGCCGAGAAGCGTCTTTCGGCCGATAGCCTTAACTTTGGCGGCTCCTCGACCTCCACGGTCAAGGGTGAGAGCCTCGTCGACACCGTCGAGACCCTCAACGCCTACAAGATCGACTGCATCGTCGTGCGCGATAAGCACGCCGGTGCTCCCTACATCGTCACGCAGAACTCGCCCGCGAGCGTCATCTGCGCCGGCGACGGCAAGCACAACCATCCCACGCAGGCCCTTCTCGACCTGTACACCATCTGGGAGCACAAGGGTGACTTCCACGGTCTGAAGGTCGCTGTCGTCGGCGATATCGCGCACTCCCGCGTCTGCGGCTCGCTGATCCCCGCCCTTAAGATCATGGGCTGCGAGACCTACGCCGTCGCCCCCGGCACGCTGCTGCCGCCGGCGCCCGAGGTTCTGGGCTGCGACCACGTGACGAGCGACCTCGATTCCGTCCTGCCCGAGCTGGACGTCGTCTACATGCTGCGCGTGCAGCAGGAGCGCCTCGAGGGTGCCCCGTTCCCGACCATTCGCGAGTACCACAGGCTCTTCGGCCTGACCAAGGACCGCGAGAAGCTCATGAAGCCCGATGCGATCATCTGCCACCCGGGTCCCATCAACCGCGGCGTCGAGTTCGACTCCTATATGGCCGACCACCCGCAACGCTCCGTCATCCTGGAGCAGGTCTACGCCGGTATCTGCGTGCGTATGGCTATCCTGTATCTGCTGCTTGGAGGTGCCGATAATGGCCTTGCTTCTTAAGAATGCCCACGTCGTCGACCCGTCCGTCGAGCTTGACGGTGTCGTTGACGTCCTGATTGACGGCGACAAGATCGCCGAGGTCGGCGAGAATCTCGCCGTCGAGGGAGCCGAGGTCCGCGACCTTTCCGGCAAGTACCTCGTCCCCGGCCTGGTGGATATGCACGTTCACCTTCGCGAGCCCGGCTACGAGGTCAAAGAGGACATCGAGAGCGGTACCCGCGCAGCTGCCAAGGGCGGCTTTACCGGCGTGTGCGCCATGCCCAACACCGATCCCGTCACCGATAACGGCACTGTCGTGGAGTTCGTCAAGTCCCGCGCTGCCGAGGTCGGCCACTGCCGCGTCTATCCGTCGGGCGCCATGACCCGCGGTCTTAAGGGCGAGGCCATGTCCGAGATGGGCGATATGGTCGCCCACGGCGCCGTCGCCTTCACCGACGACGGCCGCGGCGTGCAGGGCGCAGGCATGCTCCGTCGCTGCATGGACTACGGCAAGATGTTCGGCAAGGTCTTTATGAGCCACTGCCAGGACGAGGACCTGGTCGGTCACGGCCAGATCAACGAGGGCAAGGTCTCGACCCGTCTGGCCCTCGAGGGCTGGCCGGCTGCCGGCGAGGAGCTCCAGATCGCCCGCGACATCGAGATCGCCAAGCTGACCGGTGCCAAGCTGCACATCCAGCACATCTCCACCGCCCATGGTCTGGAGATCGTGCGTGCCGGTAAGGCTGCTGGCGTTCAGGTTACCTGCGAGGCTACCCCGCACCACATGTTCCTGACCGAGAACGACCTGGACGAGACCTACAACACCTCGCTCAAGGTCAATCCGCCGCTGCGTACCGAGGAAGATGCCGAGGCCATCCGTCAGGGCGTCATCGACGGCACCGTCGACGCTATCGTCACCGATCACGCTCCCCACACCCCGTGGGAGAAGGCCCGCGAGTTCGAGCTTGCGCCCTTTGGCATGATCGGCCTCGAGACCTCCCTGTCGCTCGTACTCACCGAGCTGGTCAACACGGGCAAGATGAGCGTGGGCCGCATGGTTGAGCTCATGGCTATCAAGCCTCGTGAGATTCTGGGCCTCGACCAGGTTCAGGTCAAGGCGGGCTCCGTTGCCGACCTGACCGTGTTCGACCCCTCTGCCACCTGGACGGTCGGCGAGGACGGTTACGAGTCGCGCGCCGAGAACTCCGGTTTTGCCGGCCGCACGCTTACCGGTCGTGCCACCGATGTGTTTGTCGGCGGTAAGCAGACGCTCGCCGACGGCTGCATCTGCTAGCATAGCCTTATCGCTTTTGTGCGCGGTGCCCTTGCGGTGCCGCGCTTTCTGTTCGTTTTGACCATGCAATCGCATGGGGGATTGGAGCGTCTATGCCCACACCTTCCACTGCACGCATGCACGACTTCGAGGTCGTCTCGAACCAGGAGATCGCCGACGGCATCTTCTCGCTCGTTATTTCGGCCCCCAAGCTTGCAAGTGCGCTCAAGCCCGGTCAGTTTGTGAACATCGCCGTGCCCGGCGATGCCTCCTCGCTGCTTCGCGTGCCCTTGAGCTTCTATCGCGCCGACGCCGAGGCCGGTACCGTCGAGCTGTGGTACGCCGTCGTGGGCGACGACACCCGTCGCCTGTCGCAGATGACCCCCGGCTCCAAGTCCAACCTGTTGGGCCCTGGCGGTCGCGGCTGGCTTGTTCCCGAGGGCACCAGGAAGGCGTTGCTCGTGGCAGGCGGCATCGGTGTTCCGCCCGTGCTCTGCCTCGCTGGCATGCTTGCCGAGCAGGGCGTGGATGTCGACGTGTGCCTGGGCTTTGGCACCGCTTCCAAGGCCGTGGGTGTCGATGAGTTCCGCGCGCTGGGCGCCACGGTCAACGTGTGCACCGACGACGGCTCGCTGGGCTCGCACGGTTTTTGCACCGACCCGGCAGCCGAGCTGCTCGGCGAGGGCGGCTACGACTACGTCGCCAGCTGCGGCCCCGCCGTCATGATGAAGAAAGTCGCCGCCGCTGCCGCCGAGGCCGGTGCGTACTGCGAGGTGTCGCTCGAGCGCATGATGAGCTGTGGCTTTGGCGCCTGCAACACCTGCAATGTCGAGACGGTCGACGGTATGAAGGGTGCTTGCATGTGCGGCCCCGTGTTCGATGCTTCCAAGGTGGTGGTCTTCTAGTGGGTACCGTGAACATGGCCGTCGATTTCGGCGGCGTCAAGATGCAGAACCCCATCAACACCGCAGCCGGTACCTTTGGCTACGGTTGGCAGTTCCAGAACTTCTTTGATGTTTCCCAGCTGGGCGCCATCACCACCAAGGGTTGCGCTGCCGAGCCCTGGCCCGGAAATCCCGCGCCCCGCATGGCCGAGATTCCCGGCGGTATGATCAACTCCGTGGGCCTTCAGAACCCCGGCGTGGCCGCCTTTGCCCGCGAGTCCGGTCCGTGGCTCGAACAGCTGTCCAAGGACGGCTGCCAGGTCATCTGTCAGGTTGCCGGCCACTCCGTTGACGAGTTTGTCCGCGCACTCGAGATGTATGTCGAGCTGTGCCCCTGGGCTGCCGGCTACGAGATCAACGTGAGCTGCCCCAATATCGCCGCCGGCGGTGCCGCCATGGGCTCCACGCCCGAGGGCGCCTCTTCCGTTATGGCTGCCTGCCGCAAGGTGACCGATAAGCCGCTGTTCGTGAAGATGGCGCCGGTCAACGTCGCTGAGATCGCCAAGGCCCTCGAGGCTGCCGGCGCCGACGGCCTTTCGGTCATCAACTCCATCCAGGGCATGGCCATCGACGTCCATACCCGCAAGTCCCGCGTGGCCAAGCCCAAGGGCGGCCTTTCGGGCCCGCTGTGCCACCACATCGCCGTGCGCATGGTCTGGGAGGTTGCCCAGGCCGTCGATATCCCCATCAACGGTGTCGGCGGCGTCATGACCGGCGAGGATGCGGCTGAGTTTATCCTGGCCGGTGCCACCTGCGTGTCGGTCGGCATGGCCAACTTCGTCGATCCGTGCGCTTCGCTCAAGATCGCGCACGAGCTCGAGGCCTGGGCCGAGTCCCAGGGCGTAAAGGACATCAACGAGCTGGTAGGTGCTTTCGAATGCTAGAGACCGATGCCCGCGACCGCGTAATCGTCGCCCTCGACTGCGATCGTGAGCGTGCGCTCGAGCTCGCCCACGAGCTTTCGGGCCATGCCGCCTGGCTCAAGGTTGGCATGACGCTCTATTACGCTGAGGGCCCCGAGATCGTCAAGACCTTTAAGGACCTGGGCTTTAAGGTCTTCCTTGACCTTAAGTTCCATGATATTCCGCATCAGGTTCGCGGTGCCGCCCGTTCGGCCTCGCTTGCCGGTGCCGACCTGCTCTCGGTTCACGGCTTGGGTTCGGGCGCCATGCTCGCTGCCTGCCGCGAGGGTGCCGAAGAGGCGCGCGAGGACCGCGCCAAGCTCGTCGCCATCACCGTGCTCACGAGCATGAATCAGGATGCCTTGAGCGAGATCGGCGTCGAGTCGCCCGTGGCCGAGGAGGCCGCCCGCCTGGCAAAGCTCGCTCAGGCCAACGGCATCGATGGCATCGTGTGCTCGCCGATGGAGGCTCACGACATGCGTGAGCTGCTGGGTCCTGATGCCCTGATCGTGACTCCGGGTGTGCGTCCGGTGGGTGCCGCCCTTGGTGACCAGTCCCGCGTGGCGACGCCTTCCCAGGCTATCGAGCGTGGCGCAAGCCACATTGTGGTGGGCCGTCCCATCACCGGTGCCGACGATCCGGTTGCCGCCTTTGACGCCATCGTCGCTGAGCTGGTCGAAAACGTCGCGTAAAAGATTCCCCTAAGTCACCACTTTTGGGTCTCATTAGCACAAAATAGCCCCTGTGCCTGCGTAAACTTTCCCATCCTTTGTGTGGAATCGCAGGTCAGGGGCTTAACTTTGGGCGCAGTATATTGCACTTTTTGCGGGTATCGTCTAACCTATGGAGCCGCGATTGGGCATTTTGTACGTTCTACGTGCTAAAATGCCAATTATTGAATCAGATATAACCCAACTATTTGGAGGTTCGAATGGCACTCCCTCAGCTTACCGATGAGCAGCGCAAGCAGGCTCTTGAGAAGGCTGCCGCCGCACGTCACGCCCGCGCTGAGCTTCGCGAGCAGATCAAGAAGGGTGAGAAGTCCCTCGAGTCCGTGCTCAACTCCGATGACCCCATTGCTTCCCGCATGAAGGTTTCCACCCTCATCGAGTCTCTCCCCGGTTATGGCAAGGCCAAGGCCGCCAAGATCATGGAGGAGCTCGGTATCTCCGCTACCCGTCGCGTCCAGGGCCTCGGTGTCCGTCAGCGCGAGCAGCTCCTCGAGCAGCTGACCAAATAAGTGAGCGCTCAGGATTCCAAGCTCTTTGTGATTTCTGGACCGTCAGGCGCAGGCAAGGGTACGCTCGTCACTCGTGTGCGCGAGCGCCGCTCGAACCTGGGCCTGACGGTTTCGGCTACCACGCGAGCACCACGCAAAGGTGAGGTCGACGGCGTCAACTACTTTTTTCTGACGCGCGAGGAGTTCGACCGCCGCGTGGCAAACGGTGAGTTTGTTGAGTGGGCCGAGGTCCACGGTAACTGCTACGGCACGTTGGTGAGCGAGGTCACATCCAAGCTCGCCTCTGGCGCATCTCTGATTTTGGAGATCGATGTCCAGGGCGCCCTGCAGGTGAAGGAGCGTTTCCCCGAGGCCGTGCTGATCTTTATCAAGCCGCCTTCGCTTGAGGTGCTCCGCGAGCGTCTAGTCGGTCGCGGTACCGAGACGCCCGAGACGATTGAGCTGCGTATGGCAAACGCCGCCGATGAGCTTGCCCTTGCCGACCGCTACGACGACGTCGTGGTTAATGACGATCTCGACCGCGCGACCGATGAGCTCGTTCGCGTTCTCGATATGCATGAAAGGATCTGAGGTCCGTGTCCGTTGTAAAGCCTTGCATTGACGATCTTCTGGAGAAGACCGATCACAACCGCTTCCTGCTTGCTTCGCTTGCCTCCAAGCGCGCCTGCGACATTAACAGCATGCTGCGTGGCCAGCACAACCGCGTGCTTGCCGTCCAGGATGTCGATGACATCACCATCGGGCTTTCCGGTGCCGATACCATCTCGATGGCTATGGACGAGATTGTCGACGGCGACATCTCTTACGACGAGGCCCGTTACGAGAAGGCGCTCGGCCACAAGGTTGCTGAAGCCTAAATGGCGGCTCGCGTCTGCCTGGTCCACTATCACGAGGTTGGACTGAAGGGTAAGAACCGCGCACATTTTGAGCATATCCTCATGGATAACATCAAGGCGGCCTTGGCCGCCTTTTCCGTGAATGCCGTGTCTCGAATTTCCGGTTATATCCTCGTGACCTTTAACGAGCATCAGGCCGACGAGGCGGCGCGTGTCATTCGCACTGTTCCCGGCGTTGCTCGTGTATCTTTGGCGTATCACACCAACCGCGACCCGCAGGAGTACTGCGCCGCTGCCGTGAAGGCGCTGCGCGAGTTTGGTTCCTTCGATTCGTTTAAGGTACACGCCAAGCGCTCCAATACCGACTATGAGCTCACCTCGATTGACATCAATCGTCAGGTGGGCGAGGTGCTGTGTGAGGCCTTCCCCGATAAAAAGGTTCAAATGCACGACCCCGATGCGATGGTGCATGTACTGGTGGTCCAGGGTAGCGTTTATGTGTACGCGCGCTCCGAGCGCGGCGTGGGCGGTCTGCCGGTTGGTTCTGCCGGCAAGGTCGTGACGCTGCTGTCGTCGGGTATCGATTCTCCGGTGGCGACCTGGATGCTCGCGCGTCGCGGCGCGGTGTGCGTGCCGGTACATTTCTCAGGTCGTCCGCAGACGCCCGACACGAGCGAGTATTTGGTGCAGGACATCATCCGTGCGCTTGAGCCGGGTGTCCAGATCGGCCGCCTGTACGTGGTGCCGTTTGGCGACTGCCAGCGTGAGATTTCGGTCACCTGTCCCAGCAACCTGCGCGTGATCATGTATCGCCGCATTATGTATTCGGTTGCCGAGCGCATTGCACACATCGAGGGCGCCAAGGCCATCGTGACGGGCGAATCGCTTGGACAGGTTGCCTCCCAAACGCTTGAGAATATCATGGCCGTCAACGAGGCCGTGAAGATCCCCGTGTTCCGTCCTCTCATCGGTTCGGACAAGCAGGAGATCATTGCGCGTGCCGAGGAGATCGGTACGTTCGATATCTCGACTGAGGCCGCTCCCGACTGCTGCACGCTGTTTATGCCGCGCCGTCCCGAGACGCACGCTAAACTCGATGCCGTGCATGAGGCCTGGGAGTTGTTCGATCATGAGGAGATGATCGAGCGCCTGCTCAAGCAGACCGAGTACATCGACTTCGAGAGCAACACGTATAAGGCCCCTAAGACCTTAAAACGCAAACATTTGGAGCTTGCTCCGCGTGAGATTTACCAAGATCACGAGTAATTTTGTGCATAGACCGACGATGCGCCTGCATCGTCGGTCTTTTTCTATCTGGGCATTTTGCGGCTAAGTGTCCATTTGCTGACGTGTGGCTGAATAAATGGACAGATTTGTGCAAGGTTTTGGTCGGTTTTTGGTTTGACCGCTAAAACCGGTTTTGGAGCGTGGCTGTTGCGGAGCTCCCTTCCTGACACGATGGTGTTGGGAGGTTTTTCTATGGCGCAGCGCGAACAACACGAACGAGTCAAACGGATGGACCGCTTGGCGGACAAGCTGTTCGGTCATAAGGCAGTGGTGATGGCGATATTGGTCGTCATTGCGATGGCGAGTGGACTGGCGATGGCGAACCTTGGCGGCGGTGCCGGTGGCGTGTCGTTTGAGCGCACTGATGGTTCGGGCTCGTTGGAGGAGCCGGGATCCAGTGATGCCTCGAGCGGAAAGACATCCGAAGGTTCTTCGCCTAAGGCGTCTGCTGCGGCAGAGGTCTATGTCGATGTCGATGGCGCCGTTGTGTCGCCCGGTGTATATCGTCTCAAGGACGGCGCGCGGGTGGCTCAGGCGATTGATGCCGCCGGCGGGCTGGCGCCCGAGGCAGACGTTACGGGGCTCAATCGGGCATCTAAGGTCGTCGATGGACAGAAGATTCACGTTCCAACGGTAGGGGAGCAGCAGGCGCCCATTGCGGAAGCCGGTGTTGATGGTGGGGCTTCCGCATCATCGGGCGTGAGTGGCGCAACAGGCCTAGTAAATATCAATACGGCAAGTGCGGCAGAGCTACAGACGCTCTCGGGCATCGGTCCCTCCATGGCCCAGTCGATTATCGATGAGCGGACAAAGAACGGTGCTTTTGCCTCGGTTGACGATCTGATGCGTGTTTCGGGAATCGGCGAGAAGAAGCTTGCCAAAATCAAAGATTGCATCTGCGTATGAGTGCGACCGAGCGCGAACATGTGATGCCTCCGCGGCCCCTGATGCCGTGGACGATGGCCCTGTGTGCCGGCGTGTGCATGAGCTGCGCCCTGGTGCTCAACGTGGCCGCTGATGTGCTGCTGAGGGAGCAGGCGCCGGCGGTCGGGCTGCTATGGGCCATTCCCGTTGCGGCGGCGGTATTCGTTGTGCTGGCTCAATTTTGTGCACCGCTTGCTCCTTGGAAGCGGTGGCTGTATGCCGCGTCCGTCGGTCTCGTGGCGGGTGCGGTCGTCTCGGCGTGGTGGGCTGCGGGCGCGCTCAACGCCTCGAAGGCGCTCGACGGTCGAGCGGCAAGCGGCCTCGAGTTTGTCGTGCAGGGCGATCCATCCATAAACGACGACGTGTATTCCTATACCTGCGAGGCACGTGGGGACGGTAAGAACTTGGCAACGGTTCGCCTATCGTGCGACCGCGAGCTTAAGGTCGGGGCGCACGTGCGTGTTATCGGTCGCGTTTCACGTTTTGAGAACGATGCGTATGGACGATCGCGCGTGCTCCGAGGCGAGGTGCGCAAGGTTCAAGCCGTTTGGATTGTGTCGGCCGATGAGGACTCTCCGGGACCGCTGCTTCGGCTGCGAAATGGGCTGCTTGCGTCCATCGCGCCTGCGACCGACCCGGCGCGTGCACTCATAGCCGGTGTCGTCTGCGGTCGTTCGGCCGAGCTGCGCGCCCAGCCGGCGGGCGACTGGTTTTCGGTGACGGGAACGGCGCATCTTATAGCCGTCTCCGGCAGCCATTTGGCTATCGTGGGATTTGTAATCGAGGGTGTATTGCAAAAGACTCGCTGCTCACGTGGTGTTCAGCGGGCGATATTGGCGATGGCGCTTGTGGGCTACACTGCCTTTACGGGCGCGTCTCCCTCGGCCGTGCGCGCGTGCTGCATGGTGTTCGCGACGCTTGTCGTAAACGGCGCGGGGCGTCGCCGGCACGGCGCATCGGCACTCTTCGTAACCATGTCCATCTTTGTGCTACTGCGGCCGACGGTGCTGTTCGAGATGGGCTTTCAGCTCTCGTGTGCCAGCGTCTTAGCCATTCTGTGCTTTTGCCCCTATGCGACCTACGCTTTGGGTGAGCTGGGTGTGCCATCGGGCGTTGCCAACATACTTTCCGTCACGCTGTGCTCGCAACTGGCAACACTTCCCATTACCATTCCTGCCTTCGGTACGTTCTCGCTCATTGCTCCGCTGGCAAATGCAGTCATCGGTCCGGTGGTGAGCGTACTGCTTGCTGTGTCGATCGTGCTGGTTCCCTTTTCGCTCGTGGAACCGTTGCGGATTTGGGCGCTCGTTGTGCCCATGGTTGCCGCCCGTTGCGCACTGTTCTTCGAGCAGCTGTTTGCCGCCGTGCCTGGTGCATCTGTGAGTGTGCCGCCCGATAGCATGTGGATTTACCTAGTGCCGTGTTTGCTGGCGGTTCTGTTGGTCTGGTGGCCGCGTCCCCGTGCACGTCCTATGGCGGTGGGGCTTTCATGCCTGGTGCTCTTGGCTGCGATTCCGTACGTCTACTGGGATCGATTCGCTCCGCCTTCGGTGACGGTGCTCGATGTGGGCCAGGCGGATGCGATTCTTATCCGCCAGGGCGACGCATTAGCACTCGTCGACTGCGGGCTCGATGAGCGCGTGGTAGCGGCGTTGGTTCGCAATAACGTGCACCATATCGATGCCGTCTTTGTGACGCATTGGGATGAGGATCACTGGGGTGGTCTACCTGCCGTGCTCGAACAGTTTTCGGTCGGAACGATTGCCGTGGCGGCGGATGCGTTGGAGGATGCTCCTGCCGAGGTATTGAATCGACCTGGCGTTGAGTATCGGCAGGTGCGCCGTGGGGATACGGTCGACATCGGCTCATTTTTTGCCCGCGTGATGTGGCCGTTCGAGTCCGTAGATGGCGAGGGAAATGAGGACTCGCTTGTCCTGCTACTCTCTTATGTTCAGGAAGGCAAGGGCCTGCGTATGCTCCTCACTGGTGATGCCGAGCTCGACCAAGAACGGGAATTCGTGCAGGAGGTGGGGGATATCGATGTCCTTAAACTTGGGCATCACGGCTCCAAGGTTTCAGTCGATGGTGAGTTGCTGGATGTCCTGAGACCCGAGCTTTCCCTCGCGAGCGCCGGCAAGGGGAATCGATACGGTCATCCGTCGGATGCCTGCATCGATGCCGTTCAGGAAGCGGGCGGTGCGTTCGCATGCACCATCGAACACGGTGATATCACCATCAGCCCGACCGTAAAGGGCTTTGCGATGCGATGCCAGCGACCGTGACGACGTCGATGGCGTGTGGTGGGCCCCTGGGCTAGAATGGCACGGAACGAATACGAAGGCCTGCGGGAGGGGAGCGTAATGTCCGAAACCGGTCTGCTGCCGGCATATCTGATCGTCGGTACCGACGGCGTCAAGCGCGATCACGCCGTCTCGCGTATGAAGGCGCGTCTGGAAAAGTCGGGAATGGTCGATTTCAACCTCGACGAGCGCGACATGACCAAGGACCCCGATATCGAGTCCATTATCGGATCGCTTAACACCTTTCCGATGGGCAGCGAGTTTCGCTTGGTAATCCTTGATGGCTGCTCAAAGCTCGCTAAGGCGGTCTCGGAGCCGCTTGTCGACTATCTGGCGAGTCCCAGCCCCACGACGGTCTGCCTCATCATCGCCGACTCGCTTGCCAAGAACACGCGCCTGTATAAGGCGATCGCCAAGATCGACAAGAAGGCCGTGATCGATTGCTCCGGCACAAAGCGCTGGGAGCTTCCGCGCCGCGTGCAGCAGATGGCGACGCAGCACGGCAAGTCGATCTCGACGGCGGCCGCCGAGGAACTCGTCTCGCGTTCGGGTGAAAACACTCGCATGCTCGATAACGACTTGGCTAAGCTTGCCCAGATGGTCGAGGCACCGCAAATTGAGCTTGCCGACGTTGAGCGCTGGATTGTACGTACGGCCGAGGTTCAACCCTGGGACTTTCTCAATGCGGTCTCGGCCCGTGACATGCGCCGCTCGCTCGAGCTCTTCAATCTACTTCCCGCCAAGAGCTACGTGTGGACTTACACATTGCTGTGCGGCCGCATTCGCGAGCTTATCGTTGCCAAAGCGCTCGATGCGCGCGGACAGGGTCGTGAGCTGGCCGCAACGCTCAAGCTCCAGTCCTGGCAGGTCAAGAATCACCTGACCTGGGCACGTCGCTTTTCGATGGCAGAGCTCGTCGCAGCGCTCGAGGGGGCGGTCGATGTGGAGCTCGCGCTCAAGGGTTCGGCCGATTCTCAGACCGCGCTTTTGCTCTGGATTACGAACATCTTGAGAAAATCGTGATGATACCTGCCTATTTGACAAATTCGTTCTATCCCTTTGAGGGGGAGCGTGCTATAGTAGGCGCTTGCATGACCTCACCGTGTCTCAGAGGTGTCATACATTTTTTGCAAGGAACTCGAAAGGAACTCCAGAAGTGGCAAACATCAAGTCTCAGAAGAAGCGTATCCGCACCAATGAGGCAGCTCGCATGCGTAACAAGGCTGTCAAGTCCGAGCTCAAGACGCTGACCAAGCACGTCCAGTCCGCCGTCGCCGAGGGCGACGTCGAGAAGGCCCAGGCTGCCCTCAAGACCGTCACCAAGCGTCTCGATATGGCTGCTGCCAAGCATGTTATCCACAAGAACCAGGCTTCCAACCGCAAGTCCGGTCTTTCCAAGCTCGTGAACAGCATCAACGCCTAAGTTGTAAATTTCACACCAAACAGATTACGCGCATAAATGGAGCCTGTTTTATGGAACAGGCTCCATTTTTTGTACCGCTCGGGTAAGATAGTCCGCATGAATACTTCAATTGACATTTCCCACATCCGCAACTTCTCAATCGTTGCGCACATCGACCATGGCAAGTCCACGATCAGTGACCGTATCCTCGAACTCACCCATACAGTCGACGAACGCGACATGGAGTCGCAGCTGCTCGACACCATGGATATCGAGCGCGAGCGCGGCATCACGATCAAGTCCAATGCCGTTCGCGTGTCCTATGACGCCGACGATGGCGAGACGTATCAGTTCAATCTGATCGATACGCCGGGCCACGTGGACTTTACCTATGAGGTCTCGCGCTCGCTGGCAGCCTGTGAGGGCGCGGTGCTCGTCGTTGACGCCACGCAGGGCGTCGAGGCGCAGACCGTCTCCAACGCGACGCTCGCCATGAACGCCAATCTGGACATTGTGCCGGCCATCAACAAGATCGACCTGCCCTCGGCCCATCCCGATGAGGTTAAGACCGAGATCGAGGATGACCTGGCGATCCCTGCCGATGATGCCGTGTGTGTCTCGGGCAAGACCGGCGAGGGCATCCACGATCTGCTGGAGTCCATTGTCTTTTTGATCTCTCCGCCCAAGGGCGATGCGAACGCGCCGCTCAAGGCACTCATTCTGGATTCGTACTTCGACGAGTATCGTGGCGTCGTCGCCACGGTGCGCGTCTTTGACGGTTCCATCAAAAAGGGCGATACCCTGCGCATGATGCAGGCAAAGGGCGACTTTTTGGTCGATGGCGTGGGCGTCAAGCGTCCCGCCGAGACCCCGGTCGATGCGCTGACGGTTGGCGAGGTGGGCTACGTGGTCACGGGCCTGAAGGACCCCGAGGCCGTGCGCGTGGGCGATACCCTTACGTGGGCGTCGAATCCCTGCCCCGAGCCGCTTCCCGGCTACCGCGAGGCCAAGCCCATGGTCTATACGGGCCTGTTCCCGATCGATAACAAGGACTACGAGAACCTGCGTGACGCACTCGATAAGCTCCACGTCAACGACCCGTCGTTGGTGTGGGAGCCCGAGACCTCGGTGGCACTCGGCTTTGGCTTCCGCGTGGGCTTCCTGGGCCTACTGCATATGGAGGTCGTTAAGGAACGCCTGGAGCGCGAGTTCAATCTGGACCTCATTGCCACGAGCCCTTCGGTCGACTATCACGTGTACAAGACCGATGGCGAGATGATCGATGTCCGCAGCCCGCAGGACCTGCCCGAGGCCACACGTATCGAGCGCATTGAGGAGCCGTACCTCAAGGCTAAGATCATCTGTCCGCCCGAGTATACGGGTGCCGTCATGCAGCTCGCCATCGAGCACCGCGGCGTGACGACCGACATGATCCATCTCACGAGCAAATCGGTCGAGATGCGCTTTGATATGCCGCTCGCCGAACTCATCTTGGACTTCTTTGACCAGCTCAAGAGCCGCACCAAGGGTTACGCTTCGTTGGACTACGAGTTCAACGAGTACCGTCCCTCCGAGCTCGTTAAGCTCGATATCTTGCTTTCGGGCGACGAGGTGGACGCGCTGTCGTTTATCGTCCACAAGGACAAGGCCTACGGTCTTGCCCGCGGCCTATGCGACAAGCTCAAGGAGATTATTCCGCGTCAGCTGTTCGAGGTGCCCATCCAGGGTGCCATCGGCAACAAGATCATTGCCCGTTCCACCGTCAAAGCGCGTCGCAAGGACGTGCTTGCCAAGTGCTACGGCGGCGATATCTCGCGTAAGCGCAAGCTGCTCGAGAAGCAGAAAGAGGGCAAGAAGCGCATGAAGGCCATCGGATCGGTCGAGGTCCCGCAGGAGGCCTTTATGGCGATCCTCAAGGTGGACGAGTAGGTCTATGGCGCTTTCTGAATACAGCAAGCGGCTGCTGGGCGCCTATGCCGAGCAGCCGTTCCTTATGGCTCCCATGGCGGGCGTGACCGACCCCGCCTACCGCATCATGTGTCGCCGCCGCGGTGCCAACCTTGCGTACAGCGAGATGGTGAGCGTGGCGGGCCTTGCCTATGCCAGCAACAAAACGTGGCGTCTGGTACTGCCGGCCGACGAGGAGCAGCAGATTTGCGTGCAGCTCTTTGGCTCCAAGCCCGATCAGTTTGCGAGTGCCGTCGCCGCCGTCGAGGAGCGTGTGGGCGATCGCCTGTCGCTCATCGATATCAACATGGCCTGTCCTGCCCGAAAGGTTGTCACCAAGGGCGAGGGCTCTGCCCTTATGCGCACGCCCGATTTGGCCGAGAAGATCGTCGAGGCGGCGGTGGGCGCGGCGCATGTGCCCGTGACCGTAAAGATCCGCAAGGGCTTTTATGCCGAGGACCGTAATGCCGCGACGTTTGCCCAGATGCTCGAAGGCGCCGGTGCCGCCGCAGTCGCCGTGCATGGTCGTTGCGCCACGCAGCTCTACACGGGCCAGGCCGATTGGTCGGTCGTCGATGAGGTGGCCGACGCCGTCGAGATTCCCGTTATCGGTTCGGGCGATGTGTTCTCGGCCGAGGACGCTGCTGAGCATCTGCAAGGCTCGAGTGCCAGCGCGGTGTTTATCGCACGCGGTATCTATGGCAACCCCTGGGTGTTCGGCGATGCTCGCGCCCTTGCACTCGATGGCACGCCGGTGCCGGCGCGCAGCTCCGTCGAGCGCCTGGACGCCCTGCGTGAGCACCTAACGCTGACGCATGAGCTCCTGCCGCTCATGTCGCGTGCCCGCACGTACGCAAGCTGGTACTTAAAAGGCATGCCCCATGCTGCCGCTTGGCGTGCCCATGTTGTGCGCTGTTCCACATACGAGGAGTTTATGGCGCTGGTCGATGAGATCGAGCGCGATGTGGTGGCCTGCGAGGCTGCCCTTGCCGCCGGCGAATCGGTGCCCCCTCATCCGCTGGAGGCTTAAGGGTGGCCGTTACCGCGCTGTACGTGCACGTGCCGTTTTGCGCCCAAAAGTGCCGGTACTGCGACTTTGACTCGCGCAGTTTTGCTCCGTGCGACCTGAGCGCTGCGCTCGATGTCTATTTTGAGCAGTTGTTCGCGCGCCTCGATGCTTTTGGCAAGGCTGGGGCCCTTGACCAGATCCGCACCGTCTATATTGGTGGCGGTACGCCGTCGCTGGCGGGGGAGCGCCTGGTGGAGTTGGCGCGGCGTATTCGTGCGTGGTGCGCCCCCGTTGAGTTTACCTGCGAGGCCAATCCCGAGTCGCTGACCGCCGAGCTTGCCACTGCGCTTGCCAAGGTTGGTGTCACACGCGTCTCTCTGGGCGTGCAAACGCTCGATAACACCGAACTTACCGCCATCGGCCGTATCCACGATGCCGATCGGGCGCTCGCCGCCATCGCGACGGTCAAGAACGCTGGGCTTGACGTGTCGTGCGACCTTATGTGCGGACTTCCCGGGCAGACCGCGGCGAGTTGGAGGCGCACGCTCGATGGCGTGCTGGCGGCGGCTCCGCATCACGTGTCGGTCTACCCGCTCACGCTCGAGGAGGGCACACCGCTCTATCGCATGGCGTGCCGCGACGAGTCGCTCGTGCCTGATGAGGATTTTCAGGCTGCCTGCATGGACGTGGCACGCGAACTCCTGGGTGCCGCCGGCTATCACCCGTATGAGGTGGCGAGCTACGCGCTCGACGGCCATGAGTGTGCCCATAACATTGCCTACTGGACCGGACGGGGCTACCTCGGCCTTGGTCGTTCTGCCGCGGGCATGCTCGACGCCGAGGATTTCGACCGTCTTGCAGGTTTGTTCCCCGGCGTGTCTTCTCGAGGCGATTCGTATCGCGTGCGTCTGGTGCAACGTGACGATGACGCGACGGCGTTCGAGGCCGAATTTCTGTCGCAGCGCGAGGCTGCGGCCGAAGACCTGATGCTCGCTTGTCGCATGACGCGCGGTGTCGCGTCCGATCTGTTGGTTCGCGCGGCTCGTGTCATACCGGCCGATGAGCTGACAGCTGCTTGCGACCGCTCTCTTGAGCTGGGTCTTGTCGCCTGGGCGCCTGAGTCCGGCGATGCCCACGCAGGGCCAATCGCCTCTGCAGATGTCGTCGCGGGCCGCGTTCGCGCTCGTCTGGCGCCGACACACCTGGGCTGGCTCGATGGAAATGTTCTGTTCGAGCTGTTTTGGGATCTAGCTTAGGCCGCTCGGGTAGAATTACCGGAATATATACGCTGCTGTGAGCAGGAGGTTGCCGCGCATGGCGACGATGAACGAAAAAGATTACTACGAGATTCTGGGTGTCTCCAAGGACGCCACCTCGCGTGATATTCAAAAGGCCTTCCAGCAGAAGGCCCGCAAGCTCCATCCGGACGTCAACAAAGAGCCGGGTGCCGAGGAAAAGTTTAAAGAGGTTTCCGAGGCCTACGCCGTGCTTTCGGATGAGCAAAAACGTGCGCGCTACGACGCCATGCGTTCTGGCAATCCCTTTGCCGGTGCTCCTACGGCTTCGTCCTATGGTGGCGGCTACGCCGGCAACACGGGCTATGGCAATCCCTTTGAGGGCGGCTTTCCCTTTGGTGGCGCCTGGGGCCAGCAGCGTCGCGGCCAGG
This sequence comes from uncultured Collinsella sp., assembly GCA_902482035.1. Classification (GTDB taxonomy): domain Bacteria; phylum Actinomycetota; class Coriobacteriia; order Coriobacteriales; family Coriobacteriaceae; genus Collinsella. Next base: position 18,018 of record CABSYW010000013.1, read on the forward strand.
CTGCCTACAATCCCGAGAACGGCGCCAACGTGGTCGTCGATATCAAACTCGACGCCAAGGAGGCCAAGGGCGGTACCCGCAAGACCGTCCGCTACACGCGTTTCGATACGTGCGGACATTGCGGCGGCTCGGGTTCTGTCTCCTCCGAGCATGCCCATACCTGCCCAAGCTGTGGCGGCCGCGGCCACATCGACGTCGACCTGTCCTTCCTGTTCGGTGCCGGCACGTTCCAGTCGGTCTGCCCCGAGTGCGGCGGTTCCGGCAAGGTCGTCGCTGACCCCTGTCCCGATTGCGGCGGCAGCGGGCGAACTCGTGTGACCTCCGAGCAGACGATTGAGTTTCCTGCCGGCACGCACGATGGCGACGAGGTCCGCATTAGCGGTATGGGTCACGCTGGCACCAACGGTGCCTCGGGTGGCGATCTAGTCGGCCGCGCCCATGTTGAGTCCGAGCGCCTGGAAGGCAAGGCTCGTACCGGTTTTTACCTGATGGGCATCGTGGCGCCGTTTTTGGTGCTGTCGGCCATCTCGGGCGTGTTCTCGGCCTTTGCCGTGATGTGCTTTATTCCGTTTGCCATGGGCTTGTTCATGGTGCTCTCGGACGGCGTGCTTCACCGCAGCCTGCTGTGGTGGAAGCGCGGCGCGATGCAGTTTGCCAACGGTTTCGCTAACGGATTTATGTTTGCGCTCGTGTCGGTTTGGTTTGCGAGCTGCTCGCAGCGTGCCATGCTTTCGCCTTACGGAATGCAATAACATCTAGCCCTCTGTTTGCGGCCGGCCCAGCTTGGGTATAGGACGCACTGTGACAATAATGAAAGTCGGAAGGATTCGGTCGTGTCGGAAAATAGGGATTACTACGAGGTACTTGGCGTCGACAAGGATGCCGACGCGCGGACGATTAAGCGCGCGTTTCTAAAGAAGGCCCGTACCGTACACCCGGACGTTTCGGACGACCCCGAGGCCGAGGCCAAGTTCAAAGAGCTCAACGAGGCATATTCCGTTCTTTCCGACGAGCAGAAGCGTGCTAACTACGACCGTTACGGCACTGCCGACGGCCCTGGTGGTTCGGGCTACGTCGACATTAACGATATCTTTGGCGGCATGGGCATGGACGACCTCTTCTCGTCGTTCTTTGGCGGCGGTGCCGGCGGTGGCGCCAGAAATCGCCGCGAGCGTCGTCGCGGTCGCGATATGGCCATCTCCCTTTCGGTGACGCTTGAGGAGGCAGCACTCGGGTGCAAAAAGACGATCAGCTATGATCGCCTTGCTCCCTGTGAGGATTGCAACGGCACCGGTAGGGCCGAGGGCGCGACCGAAAAGCAGTGCAGCCGCTGCCACGGCACGGGCTATGTCACGACGGTCCAGCGCTCGTTCCTGGGCCAAGTTCAGTCCTCTTCGCCTTGCCCCGACTGCCATGGCGAGGGCACGGTCATTGATCATCCCTGCGAGACCTGCGACGGTCAGGGCCGTACGCCTTCGCACGAAAAGATCGACATCGATATTCCCGCCGGCGTTTCGACCGGTCGCCAGCTGCGCGTGAGCGGCTTTGGCGAGGCCGGCCTTCGCGGCGAGCCCTCGGGCGACCTGATTGTCAACGTGCGCGTTGCCGACCATGAGCGCTTTAAGCGCAACGGTGACGACCTGTACCTGGTGAGCGATATCTCGATTGCGCAGGCTGCGCTCGGCTGCGAGATCGAGGTCGAGGGCATTATGCCCGACGAGGTCGTTAAGGTGACGGTTCCCGCCGGCGCCCAGTACGGCGACACCGTGAGCGTCAATAATTACGGAATGCCGCGCATTGGCGGTGGCGGTTCGCGTGGCCGCCTGATCGTGCAACTGCGCGTGGTCGTTCCCACCAATCTTTCCAATAAGCAACGCGAACTGCTCCGTGCTTTTGCCGATGAGATGGGCGATGACGTCACTTCCGGTAAGAAGTCGGTGACCGACCGTATCAAGAGTGCCCTCGACGATATCCTCGATTAAGGAGCCCGCGTGCTCGCACCCCATATTTCCGTCGTCAACCTCGGCTGCCGTGTCAACCGGGTTGAGTCCGACCGTATCACTGCCGATCTTATGCGCCTGGGCTTTGCTATTGTGGAGCCCCAGGATGCCGATCTGATCGTCATTAACACCTGTGCCGTTACGGGCGAGGCCGAGGCCAAGACCCGTAAGGCCGTCCGTCATGCGCTGGCCTATCCGGGCGAGCCTTACGTGGTCGTAACCGGCTGCGTCGTCAACCTGCATCCCGAGGAGTTGCTGGAGCTCTCCGATCGCGTGATCGCCGAGCCGTCCAAGATCGATGTCGCCGAGCGCGTCTGCGAGGTGCTGGGTGTCGAATCCGATAGCGTTCCCGCCTGCAGCGATGGCGAGGTGGTCGATGCGCTCGGTCGCTCTCGCCTGGGCGTGAAGATTCAGGACGGCTGCAACCATCGCTGCACCTATTGCATTGTGTGGAAGGCACGCGGTCCCGAGCGCTCCGTGCCCGTCGAGTCCGTGCTCGAGCAAGTTCGCGAGGCTCAGGAGGCCGGCGTGCCCGAGGTGGTGCTGACCGGTGTGAACCTGGGTGCCTACGATGGCAAGAGCGCGACCGACGAGTACGTCGAAATCGATGAGCTGCTCGAGGCCATCATGGAGCGCACGTCTATTCCGCATGTGCGCATTTCCTCGGTCGAGCCCATGGATATCTCCGAGCGCCTGCTTAAGGTTATGGCGCGCTACCCGCAGCGTATCGCCCCGTTTTTGCACCTGCCCGTGCAGTCCGGCTGCACGGCGACCCTGCATCGCATGGGCCGTCCCTATAGCGCCGAGGCCTTTGAGGACACGGTGCGTATGATTCGCGCCAACTTGCCCCAGGCGTCCCTTTCGTGCGATGTCATCGTCGGTTTTCCCGGTGAGACGGACGAGGAGTTCGAGGAATCGCTGGCGCTGTGCCGCCGTGTGGGTTTCTCGCGTATGCACGTGTTCCGCTACAGCAAGCGTCCCGGTACCCTTGCTGCCGACATGCCCGACCAGGTGCCACCCGAGGTTATGGCCGAGCGCAGCCGCCGTATGCGGGCCGCCGCACAGGAGCTCGCTATTGCCGACGTTCGTCGTCGCGTGGGCACGGTCGAGCGTGCCGTGCTCGAGTATGGTGACAACCTGACGCTCGGCTCGTTCCATCATGCCCGTCTTGACGATACCTGTGGACTTACAGCCCCGTGCCTGCTCGATGTTGCTATCATCGGAGTCGATGATTCCGGCTTGGTCCATGCACGCAGGGAGGTTCATGGAAGCCTCGAAGATTAGACTTACCGTTCCCGAGGGAATTGATCCCTCGCGCGTTTTGGGCGCCGGCGACGGCGTCCTTCGTGCGCTTGAGAGCTTGGTTCGCGCCCATGTGGTCGCCCGTGGCGATAGCATCTCCGTGAGCGGCGACCCGGACGAGGTCGAACTCGTGGCGCGCTTTTTCGAGCACGCTTTTCGCGAGGCGGCCGCCGGGCGCACGCTGTCTGCCGACGATGTCTCTCGCTGCCTGGCCGTCTTGCGCGACGGTGAGCACGAGGCTACGTCGCTTCGCGATGACGTGCTGCTTTCGTATCGCGGCCGCGTCATTCGCCCCAAGACGCTCGGGCAAAAGCGCTATGTGGATGCCATCCGCTCGCATACCATCACGTTTGGCTTGGGTCCTGCCGGTACCGGTAAGACCTATCTGGCTATGGCGCTCGCCGTTGCCGCGCTCAAGCGTCACGAGGTGGGCCGTCTGATCTTGACGCGTCCGGTTGTCGAGGCGGGGGAGAATCTGGGGTTTTTGCCCGGCACCCTCGAGGAAAAGATCGATCCCTACATGCGTCCGCTTTACGACGCCCTTTTTGACATGATGGATCGCGAGCGCACCGATGACCTTATGGAGCGCGGCGTGATCGAGATCGCCCCGCTTGCCTACATGCGCGGCCGCACGCTGAGTGATGCCTTCGTGGTGCTCGACGAGGCGCAAAATACCACGCCCGAGCAGATGAAGATGTTCCTGACGCGCCTGGGATTCAACTCCAAGTTCGTGATTACCGGCGACCTGAGCCAGCGTGACCTGGTGGGTCGTCGTGGTGGTTTGGCGGATGTCGAGAAGATTTTGGGCCGTGTCGATGATGTCGCATTTTCGCACCTCGAGCGTGCCGACGTGGTGCGCCATGCCCTGGTGGGTCGTATCGTCGAGGCATACGATACTTATGATGATGTGCGCGAGAAACGCGTACGTGACCGAAAGGAGTCCCGTTGAGTGTATTGATCAGCAACGATGCCGAGCTCGATACGCTGCTCGACGCGCAGGAGGTGGAGCACATCTGCGAGGTTGTGCTTGCCGCCGAGGGCGTTGAGCGTGAAGTCGAGATTTCCCTTTCGTATGTCGACGAGGACGAGATGCATGAGCTCAACCACGAGTGGCGCGGTATCGACCGCACCACCGATGTGCTCTCGTTTGAATGCGACTCGGCCTTTGACGAGGATATTCCCGCCGACGAGACGCTCGAGCTCGGCGATATCATCTTGGCCCCGCAGGTTATTGCCCGTCAGGCCCCCGGTTTTGGCAATAGCCCCGCTGACGAGTGTCGTCTGATGCTCGTACACGGCATGCTGCACCTGCTGGGCTATGACCATATCGAGGACGACGAGGCCGAGGTCATGGAGGCCCGCGAGGACGCCATCCTGCGCGATCTGGCGCTCGAGCGCGGCGAGGACCCCAAGCTAGTCCACGTCGGCCCCATCACCAACCACGCCCACGACTAGGAGCCGTCTATGATTCCCGGATCGAACAAGGACCATCCGTCCTTCTTAAAGTCGTTTTCCTACGCCATGGAGGGCTTCGTCACCGCCGTCAAGACCGAGCGCAACATTAAGGTCATGCTCGTGGCGGGCGTGTGCACCGTCATTGCCGGCTGTATCGTGGGCCTCGACATTGCCGAGTGGGCCACGATTATCATCTGTTGTGGCCTGGTGATTCACGGGGAGCTGTGCAACACCGCTATGGAGTCTATCGTCGACCTGGCGACCCAGGAGCTCCATCCGCTGGCCAAGCGTGCGAAGGACATCGCCGCCGCCTCTGTATACATTCTTTCCATCACCGCCGCGATTGTGGGCGTGCTGGTATTTGCCCACGCGCTCGGCTTTATTTAGAAAGGGATTCCCATGTCCGACAATATGCTGCCTACCGATGAGATCCTGGACGACGAGACTTTGGACGCGGTGGATACCGAGGGGCTCGAGGATGTCGAGGAGTTCGACCCGTTTGAGGGCATGAGCGATGAGGAGCTCGACGCCCTGTGCGACGAGGACGACAACCTCGCGGGCTTTGGCGACGTTGAGCCTGGTTTCCGCAGCGGCTTCGTGGCCCTGGTCGGACGCCCCAACGCAGGCAAGTCCACATTGCTTAATGCCTGCTATGGCAAAAAGGTCGCCATCACCTCGCCGGTGGCCCAGACGACCCGTCGCCGCATGCGCGCCGTCGTCAACCGTCCCGGCTACCAGCTGGTCTTTGTCGATACCCCGGGTATTCATAAGCCCAAGGACGGTCTGGGATCCGAGCTCAACAAGAGCGCACTGTTCGAGCTGAACGATGTCGATGTCGTCGCGTTTTTGATTGATGCCACCAAACCGATCGGCAGGGGAGACGCTTGGGTTGCCGAGCGCGTCAGATGCGCCCGTTCCAAGAAGGTCCTCGTGCTCACTAAGGCCGATGAGGCCGACCCCGCACAGGTCATGGAGCAGCTTAAGGCTGCCCACGAGCTCATGGAATATGACGACGAGATCGTGACGTCGTCGGTCAAGAACTTCAACGTCGATGCCTTCATCGAGACCGTTGCGCACTTTTTGCCTGAGGGTCCGCGTTGGTTCCCCGAGGATATGGGTACCGACGCTTCCGACGAAACGCTCGTTGCCGAGTTTGTGCGCGAGAAGGTCTTGCGCCGCACCTGTGATGAGATCCCGCACTCCGTTGGCGTGATCTGCGATGCACTCGAGCAGACCAAGAAGGTGCTGCGCGTGCACCCCACCATTTACGTCGAGCGCGAGGGCCAAAAGGGCATCATCATCGGCAAGGGCGGCGAGATGATCAAGCATATCGGTATCGACGCCCGTCGCGATCTTGAGCGTATCTTTGGCACGCAGGTCTTTTTGGAGCTGGACGTGAAGGTCAAGGCCGGCTGGCGTGACGACGAGGCCCAGATTCGCCGCTTTGGCTACAACGCCGAGGACTAAGGGCACGCGGCGCGCATGGCAGGCTCCCGGACATATCGCACGAAGGTACTCGTCCTCGACAAGACGAAGCTCAAAGAGACGGACTTGATCCTGACGATGCTTGACGAGCGGGGTCGGCAGGTTCGTGCCGTGGCAAAGGGCGCCCGCAAACCCGGTGGACGCCTGGCTGCGCGCTGCGAGCTGTTCTGTACCGTCGATATGCTGCTTGCGCATGGACGGTCGCTCGACGTGGTTTCCCAGGCCGAGCTTATGGAGGCGCCGCTCGGCGTTGCGCCCGATTACGAGACGACATGCGCCGCAAGCGCGATCGCCGAGGTCGCGCGCGTGTGCTCGTTCGAGGACGCCGAGGACCCGTTTACCTTTGCCATCACGCAGCGGGCGCTCACGCTTGTAGGCAGCGGGCTCGACGCGGCACATATGGACCTGCTCGTGGCGGCCTTTGTCTTTAAACTGCTGTCGCACGTTGGCTATCGACCCGATTTTTCGGCCTGCGTGCTGTGCGGAGACCCCATGTTGTCGTATTTTTCGCCCCAGGCGGGCGGTCTCATGTGCGGGTCGTGCGCGTCGAGCGTTCCGGGTGCCGAGCTGGTATCGACCGGTGAGGTCGCGTGGCTGCGCGCCCTCATGTCCATGACCTTCGATGCGCTCATGGCCGAGCGAATCGACCCGCATACGGCGGCGTTCTTGCTCGGGCTTTCGCATGTGTGGGCGGCGACGCACGCCGATCAGCGCCTCCGTGCGATGGAATTCATGTTGGGTCGGTGATGATGCGCAGGCGCGGGCTGCTTGTGGTAACATACCGACCTGTTGGTACCTCGACCTTGGATGCTCGCTCCACCGGCGGCTTCCCAGTCCGAGGCGAATCGAGTCGCCCGAGAGCGACGTAAAACGAAAGGTGAAACAATGACTGTTTCCAAAGAGCGCAAGGCGGAGCTGACTGCCCAGTTCGGTAACACCCCGGTCGACACCGGTAACCCCAAGGTTCAGGTTGCTATCCTGACTGAGCGCATCAAGGAGCTGACCGAGCACATGAAGTCCCACCAGAAGGACTTCCACACTCGTCGTGGCCTGCTCATGCTCGTCGGCCGTCGTCGTCGTCTTCTCTCCTACATCAAGAAGAACGACATCGTCGAGTACCGTGAGCTCATCAAGGCTCTGGGCATCCGCGACAACATCCAGTAAGGATTTGTACATGCTAAGAGCGTCCTGCGCAGCGGGGCGCTCTTTTTGTGTAAGGGCGTGAACAATCACGCTCTGAAGCGTGGCGGGGGCAGGGGGCTCGCGTCACATGAGAAGCCCGCAGGCAAGGGGTCTGCGGGGTAAAGGAGAACAATGACACTCGTATCCAAGACCTTTGAGCTGTACGGCAAGACCTACACCTTTGAGTCGGGCGAGCTTGCCAAGCAGGCCACCGGCGCGTGCCTGGTCAAGCAGGGCGACACCACGATGCTCGACACCGTGGTCGTCTCCAAGGAGCGCAAGAACTACGACTTCTTCCCGCTGACCGTCGACTTCAACGAGAAGATGTACGCCGCCGGCCGCATCCCGGGTGGTTACCTCAAGCGCGAGGGCCGTCCCAGCGAGAAGGCCACGCTCACCGCGCGCATGATCGACCGCCCGATCCGCCCGAGCTTCCCGGACGGCTTCCGTAACGAGGTGCACATCGTCGCTACCTCACTCGTCGCTGACCAGGTCAACCCCTTCGACGTCATCAACGTCATGGGCGCCTCCTTGGCCATGACGCTCGGCGGCGTGCCCTTCGAGGGCCCGCTTGCCTGCGTGCGCATCGGCCGCAACGTGGAGACCGGCGAGTTTATCGTCAACCCCACCTATGAGGAGCGCGAGAACTCCGATCTGGACCTGGAGCTGGGCGGCTCTGCCGACTTCATCTCGATGGTCGAGGCCGGCGCCGAGGAGATCTCCGAGGACGACATGCTCGCTGCTATGAAGTTTGGCCAGGAGGCTCTTGCTGCCTTCTGCCAGGCTCAGGACGAGTTCGTCGCCGAGTGGGAGCAGGTCAACGGCGCCATCGTCAAGAAGGAGTACCCGCTCGACCAGCCCGTCGAGGAGGTCCAGGAGCGCATCTTCGCCCACTACGACGAGATGGCAGCCGCCCTTCACGACGCCGACAAGCTCTCCCGTATCGGTAAGGTCGAGGCTCTGAAGGAGTCCATCCGCGCCGAGTTCACCGAGGAGGAGCAGGCCGCTTGGGAGCGCGAGATCCCCGTGGCGCTCAAGAAGCTCGAGAAGAAGGCCATGCGCACCATGGTCGTCGAGACCGGCGAGCGCGTCGACGGCCGTGCTGCCGACGAGATCCGTCCCATCATGGTGAAGGACAACTACCTGCCGCTCGTTCACGGCTCCGGTCTGTTCCAGCGTGGCCAGACCCAGGTGCTTTCCGTCCTGTCGCTCGGCATGCTCAACGAGGGCCAGCGTCTGGATACCATCGAGCCCACCGAGGGCAAGCGCTACATGCACCACTACAACTTCCCGCCGTTCTGCACCGGCGAGACCGGCCGCATGGGCAGCCCCAAGCGCCGCGAGATCGGTCACGGCAATCTGGCCGAGCGCGCTCTGCTTCCGGTGCTTCCCGACGAGAACGAGTTCCCCTACGCCATCCGCGTCGTCTCCGAGGTCATGGAGTCCAACGGCTCCTCTTCGATGGCTTCGACCTGCGGCTCCACGCTCGCCCTTATGGACGGCGGCGTGCCCATTAAGCGCCCGGTCTCCGGTATCGCCATGGGCCTGATCCAGGAGGAGGGCAAGACCGTGGTCCTGTCCGACATCCAGGGTCTCGAGGACTTCCTGGGCGACATGGACTTTAAGGTCACTGGCACCACCGAGGGCATCACCGCCCTGCAGATGGACAACAAGGCCACCGGCCTCACCTTCGACATCCTGGCCCGCGCCCTGCAGCAGGCCAAGGAGGGTCGCGCCTTCATCCTGCAGAAGATGCTCGATGTGATCCCCGAGCCGCGCCACACCACGCGCAGCACCGCTCCGCGCATCGTTTCCATCCAGGTTCCGACCGACAAGATCCGTGACGTCATCGGTTCCGGCGGTAAGGTCATCCGTGGTATCCAGGATGAGACCGGCGCTTCGGTCGACATCCAGGAGGACGGCACCGTCTTTGTCGGCGGCACCGGCGAGTCCGTCGACCAGGCTGTCGAGCGCATCAAGCTCATCATCAAGGTTCCCGAGCCGGGCGAGGAGTACACCGGTCGCGTGGTCTCCATCCAGCCCTTCGGCGCCTTCGTCAACCTGCTGCCCGGTAAGGACGGCCTGCTGCACATCTCCCGCGTCGCCAAGGGCCGCGTGGAGAAGGTCGAGGACGTTCTCAACGTGGGCGACGAGGTCAAGGTCGTCGTCATCGAGGTCGACGATCGCGGCAAGATCTCGCTCGATCGTCTTGACAAGCCCGAGGCCCCTGCTCGTGCCGAGGGTGCCTCCGAAGGCGACGGCGAGCACTTCCAGCGCCGCGAGCGTCCGCGTCGCGAGCGCTCCGAGCGCAACGACCGTCCGCGCCGTCCCGGTGACAACGGAGGCCGCAAGCCCCGCCGTCACCATGACGCCGAGTAACAGCCGCATATAAGCAGCACCGCAAGGGCGACTCCGGACAGGGGTCGCCCTTTTGCTTGCGCCCGGGAGGGCCGTATATGAAGTTTCCTGCTCTACAGTCCTGCGCAAGACGGAAAGCACATTAAGTGCTTTCCTTTGCGTGCGGAACTCGCGATAAACTTCATATACGGCCCTCCCGGGCGCAAGCAAAAGGGCTGGTTAGTGCCGCTCGCTATTGAGTTAGACAGTCTATTCAGCAGTCAGATTTCGGATCTGTAGAGAGATGCAGCAGCATTTCCCCAGATAAAACCTATCAAAATAAACCTGTCCCTTATTGTCAGGTTTCCCGTGGGGCGGGCACTGATGAAGTTTATCGCGAGTTCCGCACGAACAGGAGGCCACTTAATGTGGCCTCCGTCGTGAGCAGGACTGTAGAGCAGGAAACTTCATCAGTGCCCGCCCCACGGGAAACCGGCGGGATAGACCAGTTCAGATGGGGCTTTGATGCATGGGTGGTCTGTTGGTAGGCAAATGGGTATCATACTGTGGTTACTGCATCGACTCTGTGATGCTTTGTTGTACGTTCCCGGCGGTCGGTTTGCCAGAAGCGCCCCGTCGGTTGTTTCAGACCCGTTTCGAAGAAAGGAAACAACACTAACCTATGGCAGCTAAAAAATCATCTCCCTTGAAGATCATCCCGCTCGGCGGCCTTGACGGCATCGGCAAGAACATGACGGTCTTCGAGTGCGGCGACGACATGGTGCTCGTCGACGCCGGCCTCATGTTCCCGGATGACTCCCAGCCCGGTATCGACCTGGTGCTTCCCGACTACACCTATGTTTTGGAGAACGAGGAAAAGCTCCGCGGTATCGTCGTCACCCACGGCCACGAGGACCACACCGGTTCGCTTCCGTATCTGCTGCAGGACCTCAACAATAAGGTGCCCATCTTCTCGAGCAAGCTGACGCTTGGCTTTATCGAGGGCAAGCTTTCTGAGTTCCGCATCCGCGCGCCCAAGTTCCGCGAGGTTAAGGGCGGCAGCCATGTCAACCTCGGCGGCATCTCGCTCGACTTCTTCTCGATGACGCACTCCATCCCCGGCGCTCTGGGTGTGTTCATTCGCACCAATCAGGGCACCGTTATGCACACCGGCGACTTTAAGCTCGACCAGACGCCCATCGATGGTGTCACGCCCGACTATGCCGCTATCAGCCGCTTTGCTAAGCAGGGCATCGACCTGCTGCTGTCCGACTCCACCAATGCCACGGTTCCCGGCTTTACCAAGTCCGAAGCCGAGGTTGGACCCAACCTGCTGCACGCCATCAAGAATGCCCCGGGTCGCGTGTTCGTCGCGTCGTTCTCGAGCCACATCCATCGTTTGCAGCAGATCTGCGATGCCGCCCGCAAGTGCGGCCGTAAGGTCGTCGTGACCGGTCGCTCCATGCTCACGAACACCCGCGTGGCGCGTGAGCTGGGCTACCTCAACATCGACGATGCCGATATCATCGATGCCTTCGATATCGATAACCTGCCCGACGACAAGATCGTCGTCATGTGCACCGGTTCGCAGGGCGAGCCGCTGTCGGCCCTGTCTCGCATGGCCAATGGCGAGCACAAGACGCTCTCTATCCACGAGGGCGATACCGTCATCCTCTCGGCAACTCCCGTTCCCGGCAACGAGAAAGCCGTCCAGCAGGTCGTCAACAGCCTGGCCAAGCTCGGCTGCGACGTGTGGGATAAGAACCGCGCTCTTGTTCACGTCTCGGGCCACGGCAGCCAGGAGGAGCTTAAGCTCCTGATGGCCATGGCCAAGCCCACGTACTTTATGCCGGTTCACGGTGAGGCCGTGCATCTGCGCGCCCATGCCCAGCTGGCCCGCAAGATGGGCATCAAGGACGATCATATCTTTATCCTCGATAACGGCGACACGCTCGAGATGCGCGGTGGTATCGTCAAGCGCGGTACGCCCGTCGAGTCCGGCGTCGTCTACGTCGACGGCCTGCGTATCGGCGATACCGACCCCATCGTCCTGCGCGATCGTCAGAAGCTCGCCAATGACGGTATGGTTACCGCTGTTGCCATCGTCTCGCTCAAGCACAAGAAGATCGAGGCCATCGAGTTCTCGGGCCGCGGCGTCTCGTTTGCCATCGACGACCAGTTCTCTGAGGATGCCTCCGCGTCCATCATGAAGACGATCGAGAAGGGCAAGTTCAGCTTTACGAGCAGCGGCTCCGATGCCATTCGCAAGGCCGTGCGCGACTCGCTCTCTAACTTTATCTGGAGTCGTACGCGCACCCGTCCGATGATCATCCCGGTCGTCATGGAGGTTTAGTTTGGCGCGCGGATCTGCACAAAACGCCAAAGGTAATAAGGCCAATAACCAACCGGCATCTGCTAAGGGTGCCGGTTCCCATCTTCGTGCCAATAAGGGCCACGAGGCCGACTTCGACGATTTTGAGCCCCTGGTCGAGCCCTCGGCCAACCGCGATATCGCCGGCGTGGTCATCGCCGTTTTGGCGATTGCGTCCTTCATTGCCGTGATTTCGCCGGCGACCGCACCCGTTACGGCTGCGGTTGCCGGTTTCTACCACCTGGGCTTTGGTCTGGGCGCCTACGTGCTGCCGATCGTCATTTTGCTGTTTGCCGCCACGCTCTTTTTAGGCGAGGACTCGCCGCTCAACGTGCGCTCTGTTGCGGGCGGCGCCGTGGTCTTTATCGCCGTCGTCTCCATTCTTTCGCTGATGGTGCCGGGTACGAGTGTCTCGTGTGACCTTATGTTTACGCCGCAAAATTTGTCCGCCTCGGGTGGCTACATCGGTGCGTTTATTGCGAGTGCGCTGCAGAATGCCCTGGGTAAGCCTATCGCGATGGTAGTCCTGTTGGGCCTTGTCGTCGTGGGCTTGGTCATCATCGGCTTTTCGGTGGGTGGCGTGCTGCGCTCTGCTCGCGACCGTGCGGCCGATTTTGCCGAGCGCCGTTGTGCCGATGTCAACGCCAGCCCGTGGGGTGACGACGAAGCCCTGTCGGTGCCCGGCGTTGCCCGTCCGCACCTGAGCATTCTTCGTCAAAAGGGCTCCGATGCTGCCGTGACCACGGTCATGGGCAACGATGTGGACCCGGTTTTGGACGATGACGACGAGGACGAGAATCCGTTTGTCGACGTGTCCGAGTCGGTTGAGGCTGAGCGCGCTAAGACGACGCTGCTGCCGCGCCGCCATGCCAAGAAGGGCAAGGCTGCGCCTAAGCTCAATACAAGCGAGCCCGGCCCGTCTTGGTCCGATAGCGAGATTGAGCTCACCGAGGGCGATGACGAGGATGACGAGGCTCCGATTGAGACCGCAAAGACAACTTTGCTGCCGCGCCGCCATGCAAAGCGCGACCAGGTAACCGGTCAGCTTTCGATGGAAGACGACCCCGATAAGATCGACGAGTCCGAGCCGCCGTTTGCCGTGAATCCTGTTTCAGCAGCACCTCAGATCCCCGACTTCTTGAAGCATCCCAAGGTTGCCGATGCGTCTGCCTCGAGTGCTGTCGAATCGGCTGCGGCTAGCGATGAGGGAGCGGACGGCGGCGCCGCAGATAACGAGGGCGAAGAAGAGGACGGCCTCAAGCTTCCGCCGCTCGAGATCCTGCACGCCAACCTGCAGTCGGCGTCCGCCGCGTCTTCGGACAAGGAGCTGGAGCAGACCGCTGAGTCACTGCAATCCACCTTGCTTGAGTTTGGCCGCAGTGCCCGCGTGGTCGGCTGGATCGCCGGCCCCACGGTGACGACCTTTAAGCTGCAACCTGGCGAGGGCGAGCGCGTGAGCAAGATTTCGAGCCTTGAGGACGATATCGCGCTTTCGCTCGCTGCCCAGTCGGTGCGTATCTTTGCCCCGATCCCCGGCACCTCGCTCGTGGGCATCGAGATTCCCAACCGCAAGCGCCAAAACGTCAACCTGGGCGACGTGCTGCCCTATGTGAAGGGCGGTCCGCTCGAGCTCGCAATCGGGCGCGATGCCGAGGGCACGCCGGTCGTCGCCGACCTTGCCAAGATGCCCCACCTGCTGATCGCCGGTACCACTGGTTCCGGTAAGTCGGTCATGATTAACTCCATCATCACGACCTTGCTCATGCGCGCGCTTCCCGAGGACGTTCGCCTGATCATGGTCGACCCCAAGCGCGTCGAGCTTGCGGGCTATAACGGTCTGCCGCATCTCTATGTGCCCGTGGTGACCGAGCCCAAGCAGGCCGCGAGCGCTCTGCAATGGGCCGTGTCCGAGATGGAGCGTCGCCTGAAGGTCTTCGAGCGCCTTAACGTTCGTAAGATTTCGACCTATAACGAAAAGCAGGCCGCCGGCGAGTTTGAGCATTACGACAACCCGCCGCTAAAGATGCCCTACTTGGTCATCATCATTGACGAGCTCTCGGACCTGATGATGGTCGCCGGTAAGGATGTCGAGGCCTCGATCGTGCGTATCGCCCAGCTGGGCCGTGCCGCCGGTATTCATCTTATCGTGGCCACGCAGCGCCCCAGTTCCAATGTGGTGACGGGCCTTATCAAGGCCAACATCACCAACCGCATCGCCTTTAACGTCGCCACGGGCATCGACTCGCGCGTCATCATCGACCAGATGGGTGCCGAAAAGCTCACCGGTTTGGGCGACATGCTGTTCTCCAAGGTCGACTGGGGCAAGCCCCGCCGTATCCAGGGCTGCTTTGTCTCGGATGACGAAATCAACGAGATTGTCGAGTTCGTCAAGTCGCAGAGCGAGCCCGACTACCACGAGGAGATCCTGTCTGCCGTGGCGCCCGCTTCCATGTCCATGGCGGGTGGCGGCGGCATTGTCCGTACCGGAGTCGCCGAGCCGCAAGACGATGATCCGCTCATCTGGGAAGCCGCCCATATTGTGGTGGATTCGCAGCTTGGCTCCACATCTGGCCTGCAACGCCGCCTGAAGGTTGGCTATGCGCGTGCCGGGCGTATTATGGACATGCTGGAAGAAAAGGGTGTCGTCGGCCCGCCCGACGGTTCCAAGCCGCGCGAGGTCCTGTTGGACGAGGAGGGGCTTGCCGCGCTGGAATCTGTCGACGCCGAGATGGCACGTGAAGATCGTGAGTTTGGAGGATTCTGATGGCTGCACGCTTTGGTGACATGCTGCTCGAGCAGCGTCGCCGAATGGGCCTTTCCATTCAGCAAGTCGCCAACACCATCAAAATCAGGCCGCAGATCATCGAGTTTTTCGAGACCGGTAACTTTGCTTCGATGCCGCCGCGCGGCTATGCGCAGGGCATGATTTCGAGCTATGCTCGCTTTTTGGGCCTCAATCCGCGCGAGGTCGTCAATGCCTACTTTGACGACCTGATGGCATACGAACGCGAGACGTCCCAGCAGGGCGGTCGTTTTCAGGACGCCGCTGGCTACGTCAATTCGCGCTCCTCGGTCGATAACGGGCGCTTCCTGATGGTTCAGGGCGGTCGTTCGACCCGCTATGGACAGCGTCCTCAGCAGGCCGGTTATATTACCGAGACGGGTTCGGGCGAGGAGATTCGCTCACAGCGTGACCGGTTCCGCAGTACGCCGATGCCTGAGGACCGTGCGCTTCCCGCTGCCCGCGGCGTGGCGCGTGACCCTCGTGCCGGCTACGGCGACGGCGGCTATTCCGATCGCGGTTACCGTGGTGCCTCTACGGGACGCTCTCGCGGTGGCTATGCGGATGCCGATACCACGCAGGTAACGCCGCGTCTTCGCTCTCAATCACAGCCGTATGGCCAGCGCTCTTCGGCTCCGCGTTCGGGCCAGCGTGGCTATCAAGGCCGCGGTGAACTTGCGCCCCGCTCGGGTCAGCGCAGCCTTCAGGGCCAGGGTGGCTATCGCGGCCGTTCCGATAGCAATCGTGGTCGTATGCCTCAGGGAGGCGGCCGCAACAGTTCCAGTCGTGGACGCGGCGGATCACGTACT
The DNA here is from genome assembly GCA_902482035.1 of uncultured Collinsella sp. Lineage (GTDB taxonomy): Bacteria > Actinomycetota > Coriobacteriia > Coriobacteriales > Coriobacteriaceae > Collinsella. The sequence goes on from CABSYW010000013.1 coordinate 33,741, forward strand.
CCTCAAAACAACGGGCTCGATCCGCGTATCGTCTACGCCGGCATCGGTGCCGTGGTGTTGCTGCTGATTGTGCTCATCGTGGTGCTTCTGCGCGGCTGCGCATCTTCGACGCCCGAGACCACGCCCGAGACGCCCGCTGCTACCAAGACGACGACCAAGAAGTCTTCTAAGAAGTCCGAAACGGTCGACGAGGACGAAGACACCGATGAGGCGACGGATGAGTCGACTGATTCGGACGCTACTAAGACGACGGCCAAGAAGGAAGAGAACGAGGTCACGAAGGTCAAAGTCTCCGTTGCCAAGGGAAAGACCGCGTGGATTGAGGTCAAGGTTGACGGCAAGTCGGTCTATGGCGCCCAGGCGACTGGCCCCTTTGAGCAGGAGTACACGCCCGAGTCCTCGATCGAGATCACCACGTCCAAGCCTTCCGATGTCACCGTTACCAAGAACGGTGAAAAGGTTCGTTACGATACTAAGACCTCGGGCGTGGCGCGTGTGACGATCACCGTTCCCAAGAAGGAGACGTCTGATTCCGAGAATGGTGAAAGTTCTGATGGTACCGACACCACCGATGGTACCGATACCACCGACGGTACCGATGCCCAGTCCACGGATGGCGCCGATACCGCAACTGACGGTCAGACACCCACCGATTCTACCGACAATTCGTACGATAGCTACTAGGCCGCTCGTACGCGAAAGGAAACATCATGGCTAAAGATTCCAGCTTCGACGTCGTGTCCGAGGTCAACATGCAAGAGGTCGACAACGCCTTCCAGCAGACCACGCGCGAGATTTCCCAGCGCTATGACCTTAAGGATTCCGGCGCCACGATCGAGCTTTCGAAGGGCGACAGGCTCTTTACGATTAACGCCCCGGCCGATTTTGTCTCCAAGCAGATTATCGACGTGCTGAGCTCCAAGCTCATCAAGCGCGGCATCGACCTCAAGGCTGTCTCGTGGGATGCTCCGCAGGCGGCATCGGGCGGCACCGTGCGCGTGCTCGGCCATATCGTCGAGGGTATCGACCAGGCGACCGCCAAGAAGATCAACAAGGACATCAAGGACCAAAAGCTCAAGGTCAAGGTGACCATCGAGGCCGACAAGCTGCGTGTTTCCTCTGCTTCGAAGGACGCGTTGCAGACCGTGATCCAGTTCCTGCGCGACCAGGACTACGGCCAGCCGCTGCAGTTCACCAACTACCGCTAATATCAATCGAAAGGACCGCTCTCCAACATGGATACACCGTTGGGCTCCGTGCTCTACATCATCCTCGGGTGCGCTAAGAACGAGGTTGACACCGACCGCATGCGTTCTCTTTTGACCGCCGCGGGCTACGAGGAGGCATTCGACCCGCAGGATGCCGATATCGTCATCGTCAATACATGCTCGTTCCTCGCCTCCGCAACGTCCGAGAGCATCGAGACCACGCTCGAGCTCGCCAACGAGGTTCAGGACGGTGTTCGTTCTTGCCCCATCGTTATGTGCGGCTGCGTGCCGTCGCGCTATGGCGATGACCTGCCTGACGAGCTGCCCGAGGTCGCTGCCTTTGTGAAGGCCGACGAGGAAGACGGCATCGTGGCGGTCATCGATGGCGTGCTGGGTGTCGAGCGTGAGATTGCAGCCTATATCCCGCAGGTCAAACGTACCGTCGAGGGTGCTGTCGCCTACGTCAAGATTTCCGATGGCTGCAACCGCTTCTGCAGCTTCTGCATGATTCCCTATATCCGCGGTCGCTATCATTCGCGCAATGCCGAGAGCATCATCTCCGAGGTGCGCGACCTGGTTGCCGGCGGTGTGCGCGAGATCGTGCTGATCGGCCAGGACACGGGCATCTGGGGTACCGACTTTGCCGACGAGGACGTCGCCGATGGCTCGCCGCGCAATCTGGCGCAGCTGCTGCGTGCCGTCGCCGAGGCCGTGCGCCCGCACAACGTCTGGGTCCGCGTGCTCTATCTGCAGCCCGAGGGCATGACTGACGAACTCATCGAGACGATTCGCGATACGCCCGAGGTGCTGCCCTATATCGATATCCCCGTGCAGCACTGCGACGCGCGCATTCTCAAGGCCATGCGTCGCTCCGGTTCGCGCCAGGAGCTTGAGGATCTGTTCCGCGACCTTCGCGAGCGTATCCCCGGCATCGTGATTCGTTCCACGGCCATGGTCGGCTTCCCGACCGAGACCGACGACGAGTTCCGCGACCTTATCGACTTTATGGACACCGTCGGCTTTGACTACACGAGTGTCTTTGCCTACTCGCAGGAGGAGGGCAGCCTGGCCGCTAAGATGGAGGGTCAGGTCGACGAAGAGGTCAAGCTCGAGCGCGCCCAGGAGGCCATGGACCTGGCCGAGTCGCTCGGTTTTGCCGCCACCGCCGCACATGTGGGCGAGCGCGCCCAGGTAATCGTCGACGGTATCGAAGAGACCGAGGATGGCGCCGAGCTGATCGGCCATGCCTGGTTCCAGGCGCCCGATTCCGATGGCGCGGTGCATCTGGACGCCAGCGAGGCGTCCGTGGGCGATATTCTGACCGTCGAGTTTACCGATAGCTTCTGCTATGAGCTTATCGGTCATGTTGTGGAGTAGGAGAGCGTCGTGGCTAACGAGAGCAATAAGGAACTGACGAGTGTCTGGACGCCCGCCAACATCGTGACGTGCGTTCGCATCGTCTTTATCCCGGTGTTCATGATTGTGTCGGCGCTTTCTCACACGAGTGTTGCCGGTACGGATTGGAGCACCTTCGACGGCCCGCTCGCCGCTGCTGCCTTCATTCTGTATGTGATCCTGTCGTGCACCGATAAGGTCGACGGTTATCTGGCGCGTTCGCGCAACGAGATCACCGACTTCGGTAAGTTCTTGGACCCCATCGCCGATAAGCTGCTCGTGTTCTCGGCCCTGCTGCTGTTCTTGGATTTTGGCGCGGTGACCGTGTGGTCCGTGTTCATTATCCTGTTCCGTGAGCTTCTGGTGAGCGCCCTTCGCATGGTTGCGAGTGCGGCCGGCGTGGTCGTTGCGGCCGATAAGCTCGGCAAGTACAAGACGGCAACCACGATGGTCTCCATCTGCGGTTACCTGTGCGTTTTTGCTATGGCCGGCTTGCACCTTGGCCCGGTGGCGCTGACGCTCGGCATCTACTCGGTGTCGCGCTTCCTGTACGCCGTTGCCGTTGTCCTGACCGTTATCTCGGGCGCCCAGTACTTCTGGAACTGCCGCAAGATCGTCTTTTCGGTCTAGGTCCTGGTGGGTATGACGGACTCTTTTGAGCAGATTTCCGCACATAACGAGGAGCTGGCGCGCGAAATTGTCGAGCGCGCGAGCGCTCGGGGCGTGACGGTTTCGACGGCTGAGTCGCTGACGGCGGGTATGATCGCCTCGACTATTGCCGATATCCCGGGCGCCTCGGCGGTGCTGCGTGGCGGTGCGGTGACCTATTGCGATGAGATTAAGCATCGCGTTCTTGGTGTTGAGCAGGAGACGCTCGACCGCTATACCGCGGTGTCGCATCAGACCGCGCGCGAGATGGCGGTGGGTTCGCTGGAGCTGTACCAGAGCGATATTGCAGTGAGCGCAACGGGTTATGCCGGCCCCGGCGGTGGCACTGAGGACGATCCGGCTGGCACTTTCTATATTGGCTGGGCGTATCGTTCCGCCGATGGGGGCGTGCCGGTCGTGGACTCTGTGCGCTGCCACTATGAGGGCGACCGTTCGTGTGTTCGTGCCCATGCGGTCGCGGAGGCATTGGGACGCATTGCCCTTGTGCTCAACTCTATGGAATAGACGTGTTTTAAGGGGCCTCTGGGCCCCTTAATTGTGGAGATAGGGACCTTAGGCTCATTTGGCGTTTGCGCAGGTTGTAGACGTATTCTTGCCTTCCTTGCTCTTATTTGTTCCTTTGTGGTCAAGCATTTGGTCAGTGTTTGGTCGGCGTTTGGTTGGGTTTTGGAAAGACTGCCTGTATATGATTGGCCTGAACGGTTGACCACGAACAGCCGTTCGTTTATTATCGATGCAGGTTGTTAAGAGGAGGGCTATTCATGGCCAAGAATTCAGGTCCCGTACGTACCGTTCATGCTCGCACGACGGGTAAAGAGCGCGATGAGATGATCGCCACCACCAAGGCCGAGATTGAGAAGAAATTCGGCCAGGGTTCCATCATGAGGTACGGCGACGGTGGTCCCGAGCTCGAGGTCGAGGCCATTCCCACGGGTGCTCTGGCACTCGATGCCGCGCTGGGTATCGGCGGCGTGCCGCGCGGCCGTATCGTCGAGATTTACGGTCCTGAGTCCTCCGGTAAGACGACGCTTTCGCTCGAGATCCTGGCCGAGGCCCAGGCAATGGGTGGCGTTGTGGCATTTATCGATGCCGAGCACGCGCTCGATCCCACGTATGCCGCGCGCATCGGCGTGGATATCGACGAGGTACTGATTTCCCAGCCCGATACGGGTGAGCAGGCGCTCGAGATCGTTGACATGCTCGTGCGTTCCGGCGCGATCGATGCCATCGTCGTTGACTCCGTCGCCGCGCTGACCCCGCGTGCCGAGATCGAGGGAGAAATCGGCGATACTACGGTCGGTCTTCAGGCTCGCCTGATGAGCCAGGCGCTCCGCAAGCTCGCCGGCTCGCTGTCCAAGTCCAACACGACGTGCATCTTCATTAACCAGCTGCGTGAGAAGATCGGTGTCATGTTCGGCAACCCCGAGACCACGACGGGCGGCCGCGCCCTTAAGTTCTTCTCTTCGGTGCGTATCGACATTCGCCGCATCGACAGCATTAAGCTTAAGGACGAGGTTATCGGTAACCGCGTGCGCGCCAAGGTCGTTAAGAACAAGGTGGCAGCTCCGTTCCGTTCTGCTGAGTTCGACATCATGTACGGTACGGGCATCTCTAAGGAGGGCTCGATTCTGGACATGGCTGTCGAGTGCGGCATTTGCAAGAAGATGGGCTCCTGGTTTGCCTATGGCGAGGATAAGCTCGGCAACGGTCGCGAGGCCGCCAAGGCGTTCCTGCGCGAACACCCCGATTGTGCCGACGAGATTGAGCATAAGGTCCGCCTTGCCTGTGGACTTGAGTTTGATGACGATGCTCCGTCCGAGGTCGAGCTGACCGATCAGCCTGCGCCTGAGGAGTTTGACGAGCTTTACGCCATCGATGGTTCCGCCATGCTCGATGATGACGACGAGTAGCGGTTACGCTCATGTCGTATACGGTGACCGAGGCCACGGTCGTCTTTCCCGATAAGAAGGCGGCCTCCTCGTTCTCGAGCGGGTATGCGTCCAAAAAGCCTTGCGCACATATCGATTGTGAGCTTGAGGGCGGTTTTGAGCGGTCCATTTGGATTCCCGTGCGGGTCGCGCGGCTGTATGTCAAAAACCGCCCCGATCTTCCCTGTGATTGGGACAACTTCCGTGAGGCGGTGCAGCTCATTGAGCGTAAATGTGCACTTACCATGGTGACCGAGATGTTATCGCGCCGCGACCATGCGACGGGTGAGGTCCGTGACAAGCTGGCTCGCTACGGCTTTCACCAGCCTGCGATCGATTTCGCCGTCGAGCGCGCCACCGAGTATCGTTTTTTAGACGAGAGCCGCTTTTGCTCGTACTTTATCGAGGAGCGCAAGCGGCGCGGTTGGGGACAGCGCAAAATCGAGACCGAGCTCAAGCGCCGTCATGTCGTGCTCGATGACATTCCCGGTTATCCCGAGGATTATTTTGCCGTCGAAGACGATTTGGCGCGTGCGTCAGCCCTGCTCACCAAGCGGCGTGTTCCAGAGACGCGCGCATTCGAAAAACTGGTTCGGTTTTTGATGGGCAAGGGCTTCTCGTATCACGTCGCCGCCGATGCCGTTAAGGCACGTCTCGATGCCGAACGCGAGGAATGTGCGGTTTAGGCGTATGTGTTTTGTGGCCCTGCCGTTCACCGTGTTTTAGCCGCCGTGCCGGGGCCATTTATTTGACAGTTGTTGTGGTTCAACGTACGATAAACACTGTCATTTGCTTTGTGATATGTGCTCATCTGTGATGAGTTTGTTTATATGTTTATCTGTATCCGACCCGCATAAGCTGCGCCCATATTACTCAAATGTCGCGAGCCGTTCGTAAGGACGGTTCGCTTTGTTGTGTAACGAATCCATAAAAAGGAGTGAGCATGCCTATCATCGCAGCGCTCGTTGGCATCGTTTTGGGTGCCATCGCCGCCATTGCCTACATGCGCACCGCCAAGCAGGGTAGTCTTCACGAGGCCGACGAAAAGATCCAGTCGGCACACGCACAGGCTGAGTCCCTGATCGGTGATGCTAAGCGTCAGGCCGAGACCCTCAAAAAAGAGGCTCTGCTCGAGGCTAAAGAGGAGATCATCAAGAACAAGCAGGCCGCCGAGGCCGAGGACAAGCAGCGTAAGAGCGAGATTCGTACGCTCGAGAACCGTGTGATGCAGCGCGAGGAGTCCCTTGATCGCCGAAACGACGCTCTCGACAAGCGTGAGCACCAGCTGTCCAGCCAGGCCGGTCAGGTCGAGAAGCGCTCCCGCGAGCTCGAGGAGCTCTGCGCCAAGCAGACCTCCGAGCTCGAGCGTATCGCCGACCTGACCCGTGAGGACGCCCACAAGGAGCTTCTCGATAAGGTTCGTGGCGAGGTCACCCACGAGGCTGCCACGATCATTCGCGAGTCCGAGCAGCAGGTTCGCGCCGAGTGCCACAAGACCGCCCAGGAGATTCTGTCCCTGGCGATTCAGCGCTGCGCTGCCGACCACACAGCCGAGGTCACCGTTACCTCCGTGCACATTCCCTCTGATGACCTCAAGGGCCGTATCATCGGTCGCGAGGGTCGCAACATCCGGACCTTCGAGCAGGTTTCCGGCGTCAACCTCGTGATCGACGACACGCCTGAGACCGTCGTTCTTTCGAGCTTCGACCCGGTCCGTCGTGAGACCGCCCGTGTTGCCCTCGAGAACCTCATCGCCGACGGCCGCATTCACCCCGCCCGCATTGAGGAGATGTATCACAAGGCTGCCGACCTGGTTCAGCAGCGCGTGCGCGAGGCTGGCGAGCAGGCTGCCTTTGATACCGGTATCCACGACCTGCACCCCGAGATCGTCAAGACCCTTGGTGCCCTGCGCTACCGTACCTCGTTTGGTCAGAATGTGCTTCAGCACTCCCTCGAGGTTTCCGATCTGTGCGGCGTGATGGCTTCCGAGCTTGGCCTGGACGTTGTGACCGCTAAGCGCGCCGGCCTGCTGCACGACCTGGGCAAGGCAATCGACCACGACGTCGAGGGCCCGCATGCCGTCATCGGCGCCGAGCTTGCCCGCCGTTATGGCGAGAAGCCCGTTATCGTTCACGCTATCGAGGCTCACCATGCCGATGTCGACCCCAACACGGTGCTCGATGTCCTGGTACAGGCCGCCGATGCCGTCTCCGCCTCTCGCCCCGGTGCCCGTCGCGAGTCTGCCGAGAACTACATCAAGCGTCTTGAGAAGCTCGAGGAGATTGCCAACTCCCATGAAGGCGTCGAGCGTACCTATGCCATGCAGGCTGGTCGCGAGGTCCACGTCATGGTTCAGCCGGACAAGATCTCCGATGCCCAGTCCACGGTCCTGGCTCACGATATCGCCCATCAGATCGAGGAAGAGATGGAGTATCCCGGTCAGGTGCGCGTCGTCGTGATTCGCGAGAGCCGCGCTGTCGATATCGCTAAATAACATGAGCGACGCGAACGAGCTCATCTCATTTATCGCGTCGATGTCGGGGGAGGGCAACCTTCGCGTCGAGGAGAACCTTGGCGAGGGGTATGTCCGCCTCCGCGTTTCGGAGGCTGAGCGGCGCCAGGCAAAACACGACATTCAGCATGTCGAGGATATCGTCATCGAAATGCTCCGTAATGCTCGCGATGCCGGCGCCGACAAGGTCTATCTCGCCACGACCAAGGAAGATGACGTCCGCACGCTTGTCTTTCTGGATAACGGCTCGGGTGTACCGCAGGATATGCAAGAGCGAATCTTCGATGCTCGCGTTACCTCAAAGCTCGAGAGCATGAAGATGGACCGTTGGGGTGTTCACGGTCGTGGCATGGCATTGTTTTCGATCAAGCAGAACACCGACGAGGCCCGTGTGGTCACGTCCGGCGTCGATCTTGGTTCAGCCTTTAAGGTGAGTGTTGCAGTCGACCGCCTCAGTGAGCGTGCCGATCAGTCCAGCTGGCCCCAGGCCGTCAAGGATGAGGACGGACGTTATGTCTGTGCTCGCGGCCCGCATAATATTATTCGCGCTGCCTGTGAGTTTGCGCTCGAGGAGCTGCGTGGTTGCGATGTCTATCTTGGTTCTCCGTCTGAGATTGCCGCGACCCTTTATGCTCAGGCGACAAGTCGGCTCGATACGTCTCGTCTCCTGTTCATTGACGACGAGAGCGAACTTCCGGTTGTCGACCGTTTAGGCCTTGCCTCCGATGCCGAGGACTTTATCCGCATCTGTTCGGGTTTGGGTCTTGAGATGTCCGAGCGCACGGCTCATCGCATTTTGGCAGGGCAGATTAAGCCCGTTCGCGGTGTGACCGCGCGTCTGCTGCGCGAGCGTGATTCGTCTTCGCATGCGCCGGCTCCTGTCGATCTCGCGAAGGATCGTCGCGGGCTACGTGTTGCCAAGGATGACATGGCACAGTTTTCGCGTGCTGTGGAGCGCGACTTTAATGACCTTGCCGCCCGGTACTATCTCAACCTTTGCGGCGACCCAAAGATTCGCGTTTCGCGTGATCGAATCACCGTGACCTTCGATCTTGCCAAAGAGGAATAGTGCCTTTACCGAGTCCACTCGGTACGATAAAGTTATTGCAGTTAAAACGTACTTTTAAACGCAGGAGTTTCTTCATGGATTGCCTGAAGGTATCAAGCAAATCATCGCCCGCGTCCGTTGCCGGCGCCATCGCCGGCATGGTCAAGGATGGTGTACCCGTCAACATCCAGTGTGTCGGTGCCGGTGCTGTCAACCAGGCCATTAAGGCCGTGGCTATCGCGCGCGGTTTTTTGATTCCAACCGGTTTTGATATTTCCTGCGCGCCCGTGTTCTCCGATATCCTCATTAACGGGGAGTCGCGCACGGCCATCCGCCTTTCTATCTACGTTCACCAAATCAATCGAGCTGCTATGGATAACGTCGTCATGGATGACGTTAAGCCTGTGGCATAGCTTCTGCTTGCCTCGTTTCGCTCCCCATCGTTAGGACTTATGCACATGGACCAGCGTTCCGTACGCGATATTCTTGCCGGTAAAACCTACTTTATCCGCACATTTGGCTGCCAGATGAATCAGCACGACTCCGAGCGTGTGAGTGGCCTGCTTGATTCGTATGGCTGCCTCATGGCGCTCGATCCCGAGCATGCCGATATCGTTGTGTTCATGACGTGCTGTGTGCGCGAGGCTGCCGATACGCGCCTGTACGGTCAGTGCAATTCCTGCAAAAGCCTGCCGCCTTCGCCTTCGGGCAAGCGCGTGGTTGCCGTTGGTGGTTGCATCGCGCAGCGCGATGGCGAGGGTCTGCTCACCAACGTCGATAACGTCAATGTCATCTTTGGCACGCATTCCATCGCGCATGTGGCCGAGCTCATTGCCGAGGCGTTCCTGGACGGCAAGCGTCATATCCGCACCAATGAGCATGAGGATACGGATGCCATGAGCATGCCGTGGCATCGCGAGACTCAGTATCACGCCTGGGTGCCCATCATGACGGGCTGCAATAATTTCTGCACCTATTGCATCGTGCCGTACGTTCGCGGTCGCGAAAAGAGCCGCCCCTTCGAGGAGATTGTCGACGAGGTGACCGGTTTGGTGCGCCAGGGCGTGCGTGAGATTACGCTGCTGGGCCAAAACGTTAACTCATATGGTCGCGATCTGTTTGGCAAGCCGCGTTTTGCCGATCTGCTGCGTGCCGTGGGCGATACGGGTGTGGAGCGCATCTTCTTTACGTCTTCGCATCCCAAGGATCTGCTGCCCGAGACCATCGACGCCATGGCCGAGACGCCTGCTGTTATGCCGCAGCTGCACCTGGCCGTCCAGTCAGGTTCGACGCGGATCCTCAAAGAGATGAATCGCCGTTATACACGCGAGGACTATCTGGGCCTGGTCGATCGCATTCGCAACCGTATGCCCGATATCGCGCTCTCGACCGACATTATCGTTGGCTTCCCGGGCGAGACTGAAGAAGACTTTGAGCAGACGCTCTCGCTTGCCGAGACGGTCCGCTATGCCCAGGCCTATACCTTCATTTATTCCAAGCGCGCCGGTACCCCGGCCGCAGAGATTGACGATCCTACGCCGCATGAGGTTATTCTCGAGCGTTTCAACCGCCTGGTTAAGGTTATCGAGACCACGGCACACGAGTATAACCAGGGTGAGCTTCATACTGTGGTTCCGGCGCTCATTGAGGGAACGAGTAAAAAGAACGACGCGGTCCTGCTGGGCAAGAGTCCCAAGAATCAGACCGTGCATGCGCCTATCCCCGAGGGTTACAGCATCGATCAGCTTGTTGGCAAGATCGTTGATGTGGACGTTGACGTTGCCAAGACCTGGTATTTGTCCGGCTCCGTTGTGGGCGAGCCGCGCTAATGGTTTCTCCCGGGGCAGGTCTTTCCGCCGTTGCGATCGTCGGTCCGACGGCGGTTGGTAAGAGTGATGTTGCCGACCGTTTGGCCGCTCGTCTTTCGTCCGAAGTGCTGTCGTGCGATGCGATGCAAATCTATCGCGGCATGGACATCGGTACCGCAAAGATGGCGCCCGATGAGTGTACGGCGCCGCTGCGTCTCGTCGACATTTTAGAGCCGGGTGTGGCATATTCTGCTGCGCTTTATCAGGCTGACGCTCGCGCGCATGTTGAACGTCTCCTTGGTTCGGATTGCCTGCCGGTTTTTTGCGGAGGTACGGGGCTGTATCTCAAGGCCGCCCTCGATGAGATGGACTTTCCCTCGGGTGAACTTGAGGACGATCGCCGTGTGGGCTATCAGGAGCTTGCCGAGCGTATTGGCGAGGAAGAACTTCATGCCCTGCTTGCCGAGCGCGACCCAGAATCGGCTGCTGTTATTCATCCCCATAACGTGCGCCGTGTGATTCGTGCGCTCGAGATGCATGATGATGGTATCTCCTATGCACAGCAAAAAAGTCAGTTTAGTGTTCCGCGCGAGCATTATCATGCTCTATGGTTTGGTCTGACGCGTAATCGCGAGGTGCTCTACGAGCGCATTAACCTGCGTGTCGATCTGATGTTTGAACAGGGCCTTGTCGATGAGGCTCGCGGTCTTATGGACCAGGGGTTGGGAGATGCCCTGACTTCGATGCAGGCAATTGGCTATAAAGAGATCATTGATGCTTTCAATGGCGTGATTTCTATGGATGAGGCTCGCGAACTCATCAAGATGCGTTCGCGTCGCTATGCCAAACGTCAGCTTTCGTGGTTTAAGCGCGATGACCGTATCGTGTGGTTTGATATGGACGAGTTTACGATCGATGAGGTCGTTGAGGACATCCTGCATCGTATTGAGGCTGCCTAATGGCCCGTTTCCCCCTTGTTCCCACGGCACCCGAGCCCGAGCGTGCCATATTAGTTGGTGTTGAGTGGCGCGACAATGCGTGGCCGCTCGATCGTTCGCTTGACGAGCTTGAGCGCCTGGCCCATACGGCTGGCGCCCAGTGCGTGGCGCGTTTGTCACAGCGTCTGGTTAAGCCGTATCCAAAATCGTTTATTGGCTCCGGTAAGGTTGAGGAGCTTTGCGGGCTCGTGCATCGTATGGATGCCGATGTTGTTATCTTCGACGACGATTTAACGCCCTCGCAGCAGTCTTATCTGGAGAAAGCCGTGGGTGAACCGGTTAAGATTATCGACCGCACGGCGTTGATTCTCGATATCTTTGGCCTGCACGCTCAGACCCGTGAGGGCCGCCTGCAGGTGCAGCTAGCCCAATTGCAGTATCTGTTGCCCCGCTTACGCGGTATGTGGAGCCATCTTGCTAAAGAGCAGACACGCGGTGGAATTGGTTCGCGCTTTGGCCAGGGCGAAAGCCAGCTCGAGGTTGACCGACGTTTGATTCGCAACAAGATTGCCGCACTTCGTCGCGAGCTTAAGCAGGTTGAACAGCGCCGCGATGTTCAGTCAAAGAGTCGTATCGAGTCGCCGGCGTTTCGCGTTGCTTTAGCCGGTTATACCAATGCCGGTAAGTCGACGTTGCTCAATCGCCTGACCGGGTCTACGGTGCTTTCACAGGACAAATTGTTTGCCACGCTCGACCCGACGACGCGTTCGTATCGCCTGCCCGGCGGTCGTGGCATGACGATTACCGATACCGTCGGCTTTATTCAAAAGCTACCGCATGGTCTCGTTGAAGCCTTTAAGTCCACGCTGTCTGAGGTTCTTGGTGCCGATCTGATCCTTAAAGTTGTGGATGCCTCTGACGAGGACTACGAGCGCCAGCTCGAGGCAGTCGATCGCGTTCTTGACGAGATCGGTGCTGGCGAGCGTTTGACGCTTACGGTGTTCAATAAAATCGATCTTCTCGATAGCGTTGATCGATTGAGTTTCCGTCGTCGCTATCCCGAGGCCGTGCTGTTCTCGGCCCAGACGGCCGAGGGACTCGACGATCTCGTCGACCGTATTGCTCGTGAGGCGGCTGCCACCGATGTGTTGCTCTCTGCTGATATCCCGTATCGCGAGGGCACCCTCATCACGCTGGTGCATGAACAGGGAACCCTTTTGCATGAGGAATATCTTGAGGACGGCGTTCGTATTGTGGCAAAGCTGCCGGCTCGTATTGCGCCGCGGCTCAAGCGTTATCGCACCGAGTAGACGAGCTCCAAAATGCCCAGAATGATGGGCTGATGCAGTAGATAAAAGGGGAGTGCATGACGTCCAAGGCTGGCGAGCGCCGGGATGGGATTCTCATAGGCCCATGCTGGCGCCTCGCGGCTTGATTTCCGTGCCGCATGGGCGGCAAAGAAGCCTGTGAGGTACATAAAAAAGAATGGGATGAGTGGATAGTAATCACCGGAGACAAAGTCTGGACCTGGGAACCCCAGCCAAGCTAGATAGGGGATAGAGTAGGCTGCTTTAGGAATGCTCCAGGTACAGGCAAAGAGTATCAGGCAAATCGCTATACCCCATACTGCCGGCACCCTATCGAGAGCCGGGCGCGCGAACGCAATAATGGCGGTGCACGCCGCCATGCAGAAAATGATGCCAAAGTTCACTGAGTCATCGACTGAGACAAGTGTCGTTGCAATCCATACGACCAAAGCGGCGGCAGCGTACTTGGCCGCTCGTTTAGCATTGTTGCGTGAGAGCGTGCACATCCAACCCGCGATAAACAAAAATACCCAGCTGATGCTGGCGCGCCAGATGTCTTGAAAGACAGTCTGGGTAAACCAGGGCATATCCCAACCGTACAGGTAGGCGAGATCGTAGCAAGCGTGAAAACCTGCCATTGAAATCATCGTAAACCCGCGGACGGTATCAAAGATGGTAATGCGTTTTTGCATTACGAGAACCGGCGCATCAAGCCGACGACTTTGCCCAATATAACGGGATTCGTTGCATAGATAGGCTCCATGGTGTCATTCTCAGGCTGCAGGCGTACGCGCCCCTGCTCCTTATAGAACGTCTTGACGGTCGCTGAACCATCAATCATGGCCACGACAATTTCGCCGTTCATGGCACTCTTTTGTTCACGGACGATGATGTAATCGCCATTGAAGATGCCGACATTGATCATTGAGCTCCCATGCACCTCAAGGATAAAGGAACCCTGATCAGTGGCGATTTCGGTCGGGATAGTAAAAGTGTCTTCGATATTCTGCTCGGCCAAAATGGGAATCCCGGCCGCGACGCGACCAACGAGCGGTAGCGAGACCGTTCCGCGAGGTGCGGTGGGCTCGTCAGATTTAGAAATTGAGACAGAGGAACCGTCCTCGTTAAAGAGTTCCAGGGCGCGCGGTTTGGTGGCATCGCGCTTGAGTAGCCCGCGCGCCTCCAGGGCAGATAGATGGGCGTGCACGGTGCTGGGGGAGGAAAGGCCCACGGCAGAAGCCATCTCGCGCACGCTGGGCGGATAACCCTTCTCCTGCTGATATTCCTTGATGAAGTCGTAAATTTGCTGCTGACGCTTGGTAATTTTGCGAGCCATCAGGGCATCCTCTCTACCCATGTCAAACAAATGTTCGAATTTTGCTTGACAGGAACAACTGTTCGAAGATAATAATAACCGAACATTCGTTCTCGCGCCAGATATTTTTGTCCGCGCGGCTTGATAAAACTGTTCTCAGCAAAACACGCGAGAGGAGAACATGATGAACGCAACGAATATGGTCCAGGGAAACCTCGCCCTTAAGCTCGAGACGCCTGCTGAACCCACTTTTACGGTTGTTCAGGGTGGCCGCTCCGGCTTTCAGCCTTTGACCGTAAAGCCTGCTCGCAATCAGCAGGCTGCAGTCGTGCCGGCCCGCGTTGCCCTGAAGGTTCCGACGATTGTCGCCGTTGCCGTTGCGCTTACGCTCTTCTTTGTCCTCGCTACGTCGGTCTTTAGCGCTCGTCACGCCGCGTATGCCGAGTCCGTTTCCAACGTTACCTACGAGACCATTCGCGTTCAGCCTGGTGATTCTCTTTGGTCGCTTGCCGAGGAATATCCAATCGAAGGCCTTTCCACGCAAGAGACTTCCGACATGATCCGTAACGTCAATCATCTGGAGCATGGTTCGCTCGCCGCCGGTGCGCATCTTAAGGTTCCTGCTCGTTCGTAATCATTATCGCGCTGCGCATGGTACCCTTGTTATCGTTTAAGAGGAGGTACCATGCGCTGTCCCAAATGCGGCAAGGCACATACCCGTGTCGTTGATTCCCGTATGCAGGAGTCAAATAACACCATTAAGCGCCGTCGCGAATGTTGCTCGTGTAACTACCGCTTTACAACGTTCGAGCGATGCGAAGACCCAATTGAGGTCATTAAGTCGGACGGAACCAAGCAGCGGTTCGATCGCAATAAGCTGCTCGTCGGCTTGATGCGCGCCACTATCAAGCGCGATATCGACACTAAGAAGCTCAATGAGATTATCGATGACATCGAGGTCGAGCTGCGCTCTCGCACGCTGACGGCCGTTACGTCCCATGAGTTGGGTGACATGGTACTCAAGCGCTTGGCCAAGATCGACAAGGTGGCGTACATCCGCTTTGCCTCGGTCTACCGTGATTTCAAAGACGTCGATGAGTTTCTGCAAGAGCTCGACAAGCTAAGGTGATTCCATGTCCAACATTACCGTCAACTTAAAGCGTCTCGACCCCACCGTCGAGCTTCCCAAATACGCCCATCCCACCGATGCCGGCTTGGATCTGCGCTCCAACGAGGACTGCGTCCTGAAGCCCTTCGAACGCCGTCTGGTCTCTACCGGGTTGGCCATCGCCCTGCCCGACGGCTACGCCGGCTTTGTCCAGCCCCGCAGCGGCTTGGCCATCAAGCAGGGCCTGTCTATAGTCAATACGCCGGGCCTCATCGACGCCCACTACCGAGGAGAACTCAAGGTTATCCTCATTAACCTGGATCCCTCCAACAACATCCAAATCAACAAAGGCGACCGCATAGCCCAACTCGTCATCCAAGAAGTCCCCACGGTCAACCTCATAGAAGTAGAAGAACTAGACGAAACCGACCGAGGCAAAGGAGGCTTCGGCTCCAGCGGCGTCGCCTAGGGACGCTCGTATCCCTCCCGCCCGGCGCTTACCTATATCATTCCATGCTCAAACATTCTCGCTTCGCAGGGGCGCACGGATCCCGCTTTCGCCTGAGCCCCATACATATCATCCCGTGCTCAAACATTCTCGCTTCGCTGCGAAACTGCGCGCGGGACGATATGTATGGGGCTCAGGCGAAAGGGCTACATGCTTGACATAAAACAATCTTTCTAGTTAGCCGATGCGATAAAGGGATGCCTCCTTTGTCGCATCGGCTAACTCTATTTATATTTTCCTGTTTTACCTTTGCAGGTTCTAATGGAGGGGATACCGAATTAGCTGCTAGTAAGTAAACGTAGCTGCTCAGCGGGAGCCGCCCATATATCGTTCCACGCGCAGTTTCGCAGCGAAGCGAGAATGTTTGAGCATGGAATGATATAAGGGCGGCTCCGGCAGAGCGGCGGACATTCGACTAGCGGATATGCGCTGGTTTTTCGCCCCAGTAGAAGCGGCAGAAGGCTCGTTTGCGCTTTTGGGGTTTGCCGGTTAGCTCCATGGTTGCGATGGCGATGTCCTCCGCTGCGCGTGGACGGCGCAGGACTTCGCCGTTGATGAGTAGGGCTTTGAGCGACTCAGGGTGGTCGTGCAGGTGACGAAGCGTCACGATGAGTTCTCGTGCGGTGGTGACATGCATGCTGGCGCCCATGCCGGTGAGCATCGTGGTGTTGGCCTTTTCCTGGCCATAGGACTTGCCCAGCAGGATCATCGGCAGATGTGCGCATAGGCACTCGGTGACGGTGAGCCCGCCCGACTTGAGGATTGCCAGGTCGCAGCCGTGCATGAGGGCCGCCATGTCATCCACGTAGTCCAGAACTGTGACGTTTTCGAGCTTCATGGCGTCGAAGAGCGTTTTGAGTCGGGTGGCGTATTCCTTATCCTTGCCCGGCAAAAAGACAAAATGCATGTCCTCAAAGCTGCGTAAGAAGGGGAGCGTGTGGTCCATTGCGGCACGGAAACGCACGTATGGTTGGGGCAAACTGGCGCCGGCCATCACCAATACGACGGTTTTGTCTATGGGGAGATTGAACTTGCTGAGCTCATCTTCGCGTTTGTAATCGGTATAGAAACCGGCTCGGATGGGGATGCCCGTTATGCGGATCTTTGACTCGGGAACTTTGCGGGGGCGCAGCGTTTCGGCCATAAACTCGTTGGCCACGCAGAACAGGTCGGTGTCCTTGTGGGGCCAAAAGCCTTCGACTTCGTAGTCGGTCGGTACGCAGATGACCGGAAAATCGATACCCGTGATGACGCGGGCGCCCACTGCGACGTTGGCCGCCGTTATGTGTGTTGCGACCACGGCTATAGGCCTGCGGCGACGAATATATTCGTTGAAGGCGGGGAACATAATTCGCGACCATGCCGTGCCGCCACCCCAGAGAAGATGCCCCGTAAGCGTATATCGCCAGGTCAGGTCGTAAATGGGGCGTGTGGCTCCCGTAAAAGAAGCCGCGGTCTTATTGCCGTCGAATTTAATACGTCCAAAATCAAGGATATCGAGCACTTCAATTTCAATATCCTCAGGGATTCCCTTGGTGCCGCGGATAAGGTCAAATGCTTGTGCAATCGCGTTGGCGGCGGCTTTGTGGCCCGATCCAACCGATGCGTGCACAATGGTTACCAGGGGTTTTTGTGTAGGTGAAACGGTCATTTGCTCCGGTTGGGGAGTGGCTTGCATGGGCAGGGGAGCGCTATTGCTCGTCTGCGTTTGATCCATCGATAACTCCCCTTCAGCTTTGTTACGCGATTTATCATTGTAGTGCATGAGTGTCATGTTCACGTAAATTTGGGTATGAGCGCAAAGAACGACAACGTTTCGACGAGAGGATTCTTCATGACTACCGATCAGCCGATTGATGTTGCGATTATCGGTGGAGGCCCCGCGGGCTATGCTGCCGCCATTTACGCTGCGCGTGCCAACCTGACGACGACCGTGATTGAGCAGGGCATGTCGGGTGGACAGATCGCCACGACCAATGAAGTCGAGAACTATCCGGGCATTCCGCTCTTGAGTGGCGCCGAACTCGGCGAGCGTTTTCAGCAGCATGCAGAGGGCCTGGGAGCGCAGGTCGCATGGAGCATGGTTACGGGTATCGATTACGATGCCGATGCAGCGCTGTTTATGGTGCATCACGACATGGGCGATACGCTGGCCTCGAGCGTTATCGCTTGCATGGGTGCCACCCCGCGTCCGGCAGGTTTCGCTGGCGAGGAAACCTATCGCGGTCGTGGCGTTTCATATTGCGCAACATGTGACGGCATGTTCTTCCGCGGCAAACAGGTCTTTGTAATCGGTGGTGGCAATTCGGGATGCGAAGAGGCACTGTTCCTGTCAGACATTGCCAGCAGTGTGACCATCGTGCTGCGCCGCGACCAGTTCCGTGCGCCCGATGGTGTTGTTCAGAAAGTACTCGAAAAGGACAATATTACAGTTAGGTACCAAACTAGTATTGTGGAGCTCTCGGGCGAAGCCATGCCAACGACGATCGCCTTTAAGGACAATTCATCCGGGGAAATTCATACCGAGTCATTTGAGCCCGGCTCTTTCGGCATCTTTGTCTATACCGGGACGCAACCCCATACCGAACTTGTCGAGCATCTAGTCGATCTGGCGCCTGATGGCGGCATTCTGACTGATGAATCCATGGCGACCCGCACGCCAGGTCTATTTGCCGCTGGCGATATCCGTTCCAAGCGTTTGCGCCAGGTTGTGACCGCGGTTTCTGACGGAGCCATAGCGGCAACCAGCGCATACGCATTTCTCCGTAGATAAGTACGATAATATATCTTATGTAAGGTTGTTATCTTTAAACAAAGTGGTTGGACGGTGCATCAATGTGCTGTCCAACCACTTTTACTTGCCGGCTATGTGGTATGCAAAACTAGATAATCTAGAATACAATATAGATAATGAACGGAGGACCTTTATGAACCACGTTAAACACGTTATTCCGATGTCTGATTCGTCGGTCAGCATTAAGCCTGAGGATATTCAGCCCACTGTGCTGCCCGATGCATTTATTCAGTCCGATATCGTGCGTAAACTTAATACATTGAGCCTGACTCGCTATGACCAGCTGCCCAACGTGACGCTCTACCGCGATCAGGTCATTGAGTATGTCGCGCTGTGGATGGAGCCACTGTCCATTTGCGTGGAGCAGCCTGTCATTACGCCATCGATGATCAATAACTATGTGAAGATCGGCCTGGTGCCTGCTCCGGTCAAAAAGCAATATGGCCGCGAGCAGATTGCTCGCCTGATCGCTATCTGCATCTTTAAGCAAGTGCTGCCCATTGCCGCGGTTCAGGCGCTCTTCAATATCCAGCGTTTGAGCTACGATGCCCCGACTGCCTTCGATTATGTGGTCGATCAGCTCGAGGCATCGATTCGCGCGGCGTTTTCTGTCGAGCAGACGCCGGTTCCCGATACAGCGCATCAGGTCACACGCGAGTCGCTGCTTGTGCGCAGTGCCGTATCGTCCTTTGTTTCGAAGGCGTACTTGATGAGCTATCTCAAGTTCAATGGGTTTAATAGCTAGCCGACGTATAAAACGGGCGGGACAAAGAGCCATCTGTCACTTTGTCCCGCCCGTTTTTTTGCTTGGTTTGACTTTATTTGCCCGAAGCTACGCCCATACCGTAGCCGATGATGAGGCCGTGCATCTCGGCGTAATAGGAATCCAGGCCGTTGCAGGGCATGATGATGGTCTTGGAGCCGGGCCAGTGCTCCACAATGCGGCTGGCCAGTGCCTGGGCGCCGGCCTCGTTCTCCACATGGTCGATGATGACCTCACCGCCCGTAAAGCCCTCGGCTTCCATAGTGTCGATGATCTTGTTGAGCATCTTCTTTTCGCCTCGCGTGTGCCCCACGAGTTCGATTTTACCGGCCTCACTCGCCGTGCCCAAAATGCGTATATTGAGCTTGTTGGCAATGACGCCGGCTGCCTTAGGGATACGTCCGGCTTTGGCGAGATTTTCGTAATTGCACAAGCTGAAGAGGATTTTGCTGTTCTGTTCAAGACTATCGAAGTATGCGCAAGCGTCCTCGAATGAGACATCCGGATTGCTTGCAAGATAGCGGTCGAACAGCAAGAAAATGAGGTCCATTTTGCCGCCAGCTGCGCGTGAATTGACTAGATGAATCTGTCGGTCGGGCTCCTTGGCAAGAACCATATCGCGAGCCGTGGCTGCCGCGTTGTAGCTGCCCGACACGCCCTCAGAGATTGGCATGCAGATGGTCTTGTCTGCCAATTTGAAGAGCTCGGCCCACTCCCCTACGCTGGGACAAGCGCTCGAAGAAGCGTTCGTCTCCGCCATAACAGCGCAGTTAAGCTCATGAACATCGAGCGAAAGGTCATCGACGAATTCACGCTCCCCCACTCGAATTTTGAGGGGCGCAAATGCAAAGGTGGTATGGGGTGCGGTCGGTTGCCAATCGCGGAGGTTGCAGCTTGAATCGGAGATAAGTGCCCAGCTCATAGAGGGTCCTTTCTAATTGTTCTTCAACAATTATAGCTTTCTTGCTGACCGATTGGGCCGCTATCTAGTATTCAAAACTAGATAGCGGACTGCACGAAAGACAAAAGAATGGACCTCGCAACTTAAAGCCACGAGGTCCACATTCACACGCTGTGTAAGATGACTTAGTAACGCACGAAGATGTAGTTATTGTTCATGCCGGCGGCAACGGAGCTGATGATAACACCCGTATTGTAGTCGGAAGCATGAATCATCTGACCACCACCGATGTAAATGCCGGTGTGGTACGAGTTGACCACAACGTCACCGGGCTGCGGATCGGAAACACGCGTCCAGCCCATAAAGGTACCCGTGGTGCCCAGGCGGCAATAGCGACCAGTGAGGCAATAGCTAACAAAACCAGAGCAGTCGAAGCTGTTCGGGCCAATTCCGCCCCAGGAATAAGCGCAACCAAGCTTGCTGTATGCACGCGAGACAACAGAACCGCCGTCGACGGACTGGCTCGGAGCAGAAGGCGTCGGAGCCGGAGCAGGCGTGGAGGGCTGCGGCGTCGGAGCAGGTGCCGGCGTAGGAGCCGGAGTGTTGCCGCCCTGGTTGTTGTTATTGCTGGTCTGGCCACCGTTATTGGTGTTCTCGGTCGTACCGGCAGTCTCGTTGCTCACCGTGGCCTTCTCGGCGGTACTGGCGTTGATGCCGGCCTGCAGCGCGGCGTTGGCCTCGGCCTCGGCGGCTAGCTCGGCCTGCAGCTGTGAATCCAGGGAGTTTACGACGTTCTGGGCTTCAGCCTGCTGAGCGTTAAGCTCGTCGACCTTCTTTTGCGTGGCGGCGACGTTCTTCTCCTGCTCGGCCTGCTTATCGGTGAGCTGCTGCTTAAGCTCCTTGACCTCTTGAATGGTCTGAGCTTGCTTATCGGAAACTTTGCCGTAGTAGAACAGACGGTTGAGCATATCGCTCAGGTCATCGACACCCGTCAGAACCTGAAGCAGGCTCAGACCGCCGGTTTTGTACTCGCCGGCGACATAGGTCGAGAGCTTGGCCTGACCATCGGCGATCTCTTGCTGCTTTTGCGTGATCTCGCCAGCAGTCTGATCGAGCGCCTGCGTCTGCGTGGCGAGCTCATCGTAAATCTGCTGGGTTTGGGTACCGATCTGCTCGAGCTTAGTACGAGCAGCGGCAAGGTCGGATGCGGTATCGGCGTAGGCAGGAGCCGCGAGGCCCAAGCCCAAAACACAAGCGAGGGTTGCCGTAGCAGCGCAGCGTGCCATGTTTTTGTGCGTATTTGCTGTGCGCATGTAGCTTCCTTTCCAGTAACTAAGGGTAACGGCTAGTCCACCGTCACCAGGCTAAAGAGCTCCACATCGTCATCAGACGGCGTGAGCTTCTCGCGCGGGTTGAGAAACGCAAGCTCAAGGATACAACCGTAACCGACAAGCTTTGCGCCCATATCTCGCACCAGTTTACCTGTTGCCTCGACGGTTCCGCCCGTCGCGACCAAGTCGTCCAGAATCAACACGGTATCTTTAGAGCTGATAGCGTCGGCATGGATCTCAATTGAATCGGTGCCGTACTCGAGCTCGTAGCTCTGGCTTACGGTCTCGCGCGGCAGCTTGCCCGGTTTACGTGCGGGAACAAAGCCAGCGCCAAGAGCTACAGCCACCGGTACGCCAACCATAAAGCCACGAGCCTCGGGACCCACGACCTTGGTGATTCCCATGCCGGCAAAGTGCTCGGCGAGGGCATCGGTCATGGCTTTGAGCGCCTCGGGATTGCCAAAGAGCGGCGTGATGTCTTTAAAGATGACTCCGGGCTCGGGATAGTCGGGGATGTCGACGATTTGAGATTCGAAGTCGTACATTTCAGGACCTTTCAATGGGTTGCCGGATAAGCGGCAGCGGTTATTTGGCCGCGGTGGCGGTGCCGGATTGCGAAGGGGGGACGACCTTGAGCGGCTTGACGAGAGAATCCTCGTGCGAAGCCGGCGCGGCTATCTCTTCGTTTTTGGCCTTGGTGGACTCGGAGCGAGTGATTTCCTCATCGAGTGCATCGATGTCGGCGTCCTCGACCACGGCGTTGAGCGACTCAAAAACGCGGTTCTTGAGCAGCGCAGTGTGCACACCTTCCGTCAGGTCGTGAAGCTTCTTAAACGCACGCTCGAGCTTGGCGTCGCGCTCGTCATCGGAGGTATCCATTCCGAGCATGCTCACGAGCACCTGCTCAAACATCGAGGACTCGCGGTTGGCGGAAGACACGTACTGACGCAGGTTGCGCGGCTCGATATGGAAGCGTGACAGCTCGGAGCAGTAGCGGATGATCGGAAAATCGCGGCCATCGACAAGCTCGCGATTCTGCGGACTCTTGATGATGCGAATGAGGTCGTTCTCGGCGAGTGAGCGGATAAACGAAATCTCGACGCCCAGCATATCGGGAATGGTCTCGATGGGATGCAGCTTTTGCTTAGTCTCCTTGGGCTCCGTCTTGAGCGGAACATCGGACAGCAAGCCCACCTCGTAGGCGAGCGTTGACAGGTCCGTGGCGTTTTCCAAGCGCTGCTTAATCACGTTGAGCGGCATGTAGCGGGTCTTCTGCAAGTGCAGGATGACCTCCAGGCGATCAACGTCCTCCTTGGAGTACTGACGGTATCCCTTAGGCGTACGATGAGGGGTAATGAGCCCCTCATCCTCTAGAAATCTAATTTTTGAGTTCGAAAGATCGGGGTATGCGCCTCGAAGTAGGTTGACGACTTGGCCGATACTCAGATAGTTGCGTTCGGCCATGCCCTACTCACCGGTTTCGATGCGCTCCGGCGTGCTCTCGTGGTAGATGAGCGTAAACGTACCGATCTGGACGGAAGAACCGTCGTGCAGCGGGGCTGCATTGACGATGGCACCGTCGACCCAGGTGCCATTGAGCGAGCCCAAGTCCTCGATGCGAGCGCCGAGGCCCTCGCGAATAATGCGCGCGTGGCTGCGCGAAACGGTCATGTCATTGAGGAAGATGCCGTTCGCGGGATCGCGGCCGATGGTGGTCACGTCATCCTCGAGCTCAAAGGCGGCACCAGTCTGCGGACCCTTGACGATGGACAGAACGGGGGCGGTGATGCGCACGTTGGCCATGAGGTCGGGAACGGTGACGTCGCTTGAAGGCACGCGGAATACGCTGGTAGCGTCAGCAGTCTTATCATTCTGAGGCATATTGTTAACCATGTTGTCCATGACAACCCCTAACTTATCGCGGACGTGCCGCAAATAATGAACCGTACGTAATCATACCCCAACGAATCAGTCTTCGATTTCAGGGTTCAGAAAGTCGATGTCCTCGTCTTCGGGATGCATGAGAGCCTGTTTAATGGCCGCTCCGCCCTTAATGGAGTAGATGACAGCCGTGAGCATGGAGAAGATCACGCCGCCGTACACAAAGAAGATGCCGAGGGGCACCGAGCTTCCGTTGAGGCCTGGGAAGGCCGTAAGGGCTGAAGGCAAAAGATGCAGGCCGTCAATAACGGGGAACCCGAGTAGCATGAGCGAGAAGCCGGTCATGAGCAGCGCTGTGGCAATCTTTCCGGGGAAGACGACATCGATGGGGCGACGGTGATAATGGCGCACGATAAGCGTGCCGATGCCCAAATAGATGTCGCGGCCAATAATGAGCACGCAGACCCAGATGGGCAGCTCTCCGCGAACCACCAGTCCCAGCACGCCGGTGAACAGCAGCGCACGGTCACAAATGGGATCCATGACCTTGCCGAGCCACGAGACCGTCTTAGTCATGCGGGCGATCTGACCGTCCATCCAGTCGGTGGAGGCGGCAACGGCGTAGATAACGATGGCGATGACGCGGTTGTTATCCGTCACAAACAGGTACAGAAATACCAGGGTGAGGATCAGGCGCGTAAAGGTGATGAAATTGGAGATCGTAAAGATCTTATTCGACGGGTAATCGGAAGTGCCGATAAGCTCCTTTTTGATCTTCTTTTTGATGCCCACAGGACTCCCCCGCTGGTTAACGACAAAACTTTCGATACTATACCCGTTCCAGCGATGTCTATCCAGCGTAAGCATAGAGAGTCCAGACATGTGGAGGGCGCTTTTAGGCGGCGGGGATTTCGCATTCGTGTACATCAGCCTCCAAACATGTCGAAAAATGTCGATTTTGGTGGCTGATGTACACGTTTTGATTCGGTGATTACATCGAGCGGGAACGTTGTTGCTTTAAGCAAAATAATCATGGTGATTAAAACAAAAAAGGTCAGGCACTAGATGCCTGACCTGCAAACTTCTGGTCGGGACGACTGGATTCGAACCAGCGACCCCTTGACCCCCAGCGGGGTCAGAATGACCCTGACCTGTGCTTATTTTGTTAAAACACGCGCAGATAGCGCAAGTAGCGCATTTCCGCATTTGTAAATTTTACCAGCTCAGCGTGGTCTGTCCAGATAGCATATTATCGGCTTCGAGGAGCGCGGTGCAGCCGGTGATTTAATCAACGGGGGTAGGAGCCCCGAATCGTCGCCGTTCCGGGTTCCCACAGGTGGGCCCGCCTGTTTCTAATCAACTGCGGATTTAGGAGCAGACATGCAAAACGAGAAATGCAGCAATAAAACCTTACGCGTATGCGGAGCCGGCGGCGTGAGGAAGAACAAGGGCAAATGGCAGGCTGTCGTGACGGTGGCCGACGAGATGACCGGGAAGAAGGTCCAGAGGACCAGGAACACCGGCGTGCCCTGCCTGAAGCAGAGCACGCGGGGAAAGGCGGCGGCGATGCGCGTCCTCGCGGAATTCAGGTCGGAGGTCGAGCTGGAGCTCGCCGAGGCCGAGAAGACGAGGACCGCTGTCGGCACCGGGCTTTCCGCCGAACAGCGGGACGACTACGCCGCGCTGCCGCTCTCCGTGGCGCTCGAGAAGTTCATCGACTTCTGCCTGGAGATGAACAGGATCACCCCGACGACCCGCGACGACTACCACTACAGCGCCCTGCACATCGAGCGCGACGAGCTCGGCCTCGTCCCCGTGAACGAGGTGACGACCGACGACGTCAACGCGTGGTCGAGGCGCAGGATCGCCCTGGGCACGGCGCCGGACACGCTCAACAAGTCCTTCAAGCTCGGCAAGCGGCTCTACGCCGTCCTGCTGAAGAGGAGCAACGACACGATCGGGAGGAACCCGTTCGACGGCGCCCTCGCGCCCAGGGTCATCGCCAGGCCCAGGAACGCGCTGCGCTCCGACCTCGTGCCGAAGCTCAACTCGGTGACCTCGATGATGTCGGACTCGACCTTCAGGAGGGCGGTCGTGCTCGCCCTGCACACCGGGATGCGCATCGGCGAGGTCTGCGGCCTGCGCTGGTGCGACGTCGACTTCGAGTCGGGGCTCATCACGGTCAGGCACTCCGTGGCCTACGTCAAGGACAGGGGCTCCTTCATCAAGGACACCAAGAACCACGACCTGAGGACGATCCCCATCGACCCGGTGGGCCTGCTCCCCTTCCTGAAGGAGATCAACGAGATCGATTCGCAGAGGCTCCGCGAGGCGTCGACCCTCGGCCTGCGCGACCTCGCGGACTGCTACGTCGTGTCGCGGCCGGACGGCTCCTTCGCCACCACCAGCTACATCCGCAGGGCGTTCAGGACGTTCTCGGAGACCAACGGCCTCATGGGCACCAACGACGAGCTGATAACGTTCCACGGCCTGCGCCACACCTTCGCGACGCAGTGGATCCGCCACGGCGGCGACATCAAGGCGCTGCAGTCGATCCTCGGGCACAAGGACGCCATGGTCACGCTCAACGTCTACGCCGACATCGAGCCGATGTCCAAGATCCAGAACATGCTGCGCGTGTCGCCGAGCCTGTGGCGCGGCTATCTCGGCCTGAGGGTGGACCCCGGCCCCATGTTCCAGCAGAAGATCCGCGAGGCGATCGAGACGCTCGAGGCGTTCGGCTACGGCATCACCGAGCCCGACGACCGCAACGTCCTCATCCGCGACGTTCAGACTATCAGCCGCCTCTACCCCACCGAGTACGCGGCAGTGCTGGGGGCCATCCCGACCGAGGCGACCGTGGTCGAGTAGAGGCTGAGACATGCGCTTTCCCAAATCCGTAGTGCAAGTACGGGAATGTGGAATAGCGTTTAGATAGATTCTACTCGGTCATCTCGGTGGTGCAAATGTGGCACGGGTTTCCGCGAACGCGGACGCCCGTGCCCTTCTTTTTATGTTTACGCAAAGAGTCAGCGAGAATGCAGGTGCGGCCTCGCGGTTCAGGCCGGGGATTTTCAGCCGCGCCGCCCGATTTCGAATAAAGGCCTGCAAATGCAGACGGCTTTCGGGGGGCCCGGCGGCACCTCTCTCAAAAATGGGAGTATGGCCCGAGGCCGCACCTGTGCCCCAGCTCCGCCACGAGGGCATCGTTGTCGGTCACCGAGACGATGGCGTCGCCGTCGTAGGGCGCCTCGATGTAGACGCGGTCGAGCGAGTTGGCCGTCCCCGCCCAGAGCGTCCTGGTGCGCCGGACGCCCCGCACGTGGGCGTAGGGTATCACCGAACGCGTCCCAGCGTACACGACGACGAGGCGGTCGCCGTAGAGCTCGAGGCGGTTGCTGCGGACGGGAAGGGCGGCCAGGGCCACGAGGGCCGGGACGGGCACCAGCGCGAGCCAGCCCCATAGGAGCGCGGGACTTGAGCTCAGGAAACACGCGATACACGCCGCGGATAAACCGCCCGCCACAATCACCATGGCCGCTATGAACCACGGGTCTGTCCTGCCGGGGAACACCCGCTCCGGCCGCTCGCCCTTCTCACCCATTACGGCCTCCCTCCCGACGCCCTCCCTGGCGGCGCGTGGGGCCGGAGAGTGCCTTGAACCCGTCGCCGACCATCTTGCTCCCCGTTCCATGGGCCTTCTGTAGTGGTATGTACCCCCGACTATTCGACGGATGTCGTACGATTAAACGTATGTCTAACCTTTTAAGACGGGTGCGGCAAGATCGAGCAGATTGTCCGTGCGAGAGGCTTCCCGCCGCAGCGCCCGGTCTCGGGTTCGATGCATCGACATCCGTCTCAGGTGGTATCTCCGCTGCGCGGCATTGCAGGGTGCAAAGCCGAGATGCCACGGAGTACGCCGAGGCTTTGCTCGCGTATGCCGAAACATATTCCCAATCCGGGAATGCACTTATATATAAGTGCAATCGTCTTGCCATAGACGGGAAACCCGTCGGCCGGGCGGGACCGGAGGGCCGGGCGGCGAATGCGAAAGGCCGGATGCAGCCGATGCCCTGAATGAGGTCCCAACACATGGGAGGGGCAGGTGAATCCATCTCTTTGGCCGCTCCCGAGGGCATGGATTTCCCAGCCCTCGCCCCCGAGGACATCTTGCAGACGATTCGCAGGTCTCCGAGCGGTAGGTACCTGATGGAGCAGAGGGCCGCGCTGGCGTAGTTGCCGCACTTCGACGATATGGACGATGACGAGCTCCGCCAATTCGCCGCCCAAGTCAGGCCGTGATTTTATAGAATTCAGGGAGGACCGCTGTCACGTTCGCCGTTTAAGAAGGTACCGCTTTGAAATATCTCGTCGAGGATTTCGATGATCCGGCAGATCCCGTCCAAGACTACGCCGAGGCCAAGCAAATCGTCCGAAAAGTACTCGGCTCCCACCCATCGGTGAGACAAGCTGCCACATGGCCATGGAAGCCTCATTTATTTGCGAAGAACATCGGCTAGCCGCAGGATTGAAATCATCGACCGATAAGTGAGTTCCACCTTTTCGCCCGCAAGCAGTCGTTTCGAGCCAATCTCATCCTGTC